>JAYVOF010000207.1:0-9216 GCA_043758105.1 Rhodospirillales bacterium
CGGGCATGTGCCAGGAGCCGTCGCCGAGCATTGTTCGCGTGCCGACCCAGCCATCGACCACCACCAGGTAGTTCGGGCAGGGCTCGCCTTGATGGTAGAGGTCCGCCGCCGCCGCCACCACGCGTCGGATTCCCTTGATGCCGGACAGCATGCCCATCTCGTCTACCGTCCATGGGGCACACATCCCCAACGTCCTCGCGGAGCAGTTCGAGCAGCCTTCGCGGTGTGAAGGTGGAGCTTGCGCTGTCGTCGTCATCGACTGTCTCCCCGACCGTTATTGATGCTTTGGACCATCAGTCAGCGGTCGATGGTCAGACGGTCTTGTAGGTCGGAACGACTTTGTGGAAATTGACCGTAGCTTAATCTGGATCAAGTTCGCGCAAACTTTTCCGTGCTGAGGTTCAACCGTTCGCGCACGGGCGCACCCGCCGCACCAAAAGGAGGCTTTCATGATGGACGGAGTCCTACAGCAGAGGGTGGAGGACGCGTCGGATTGGGAGCCTCGAGTCGATGCGGCGCATTTCGGGTCACGGCCCCGGACGGCGTCGTCACGCTGTCGGGCTTTGTCGGCAGCTACGCCGAGAAGATCGCAGCCGAGAATGCGACCCGCGGGGTGAAAGGCGTCCGGGCCATTGCGCAGGAGATCGAGGTGCGGTTGCCGTCCGATCAAAAGCGATCCGATGACGAAATCGCGCGCCGCATGCTCGATATCCTGCTCTGGGCATCGTGGGAGATGAAACGTGCATTTTGCCCGTCCACGATGGCAAGCCAGGTGCCGGGATACTTCATGGACCCGGCCGTTCAACCGCATGATGCAAGCCATATCTGGCCATGGTCATTCTTCCCTGGCACCCGCCCGCCCTGACGAGAGGTCCAGATTTGGAGTATTGCAGCTCCGAAAAAGGCGTCTTTGATTTCGATCAAGCTTGTCCGGGGCGGGATGGCGCTATGCTCGTCTCGCACTAGCTTGACCCGGCCAACGTAACAGCCACCGGGCAGGTAGGAGGTCAATGCCGATGCCCGCACGACTCATGTCGGAGATGCCGGACCTGATGTTGACCGAGGAGTCGATCGACGACATCGGATGCTATATCCTCAGCTTGCGCGCTCCTTCGCTCAAATGACACGCAAGGTCGCTCGCGGCGCGTCCTACGGGATCGAACCGATGACTCCGTCCCAGTCCAGCGGCCAGCGCGCCGTGTTCGCCTTTCTTCAGGATCCCGCGACCTATGGGCGGACTGAGCCTGTCATCCGCATCGATACCCACGGTGCCGCAGTGTTCCTCGCCGGCCCGGACGTTTACAAAGTCAAGCGCGCCGTCCGCTTTCCCTTCATGGACTTTTCCACGCTGGAGAAGCGGCATGCGGTCTGCGAGGCCGAATTGGTGGTCAACCGGGGCAATGCTCCCGGCATCTATCTCGGCATCGTGCCCATCACCCGTGACGGTGACGTTCTCCGCCTGGGCGGCAGCGGCGAGGTCATTGAATGGGCCGTGCACCTCCGCCGCTTCGACGAGAACGCCACCTTCGATCGCCTCGCGATGAACGGACCCTTCAGCGCGGAGCTGATCGACAAACTGGCACAGGCTGTGGTGGCCGCGCATCAGCGGGCACCCCTTCGCGACGGTTGCACGGCCACACGCACGCTGCGCCGCCTACTCCAGGAGACAGTTGACGAACTTGGCACCGCCGCAGCCGTGTTCGCGCCCGATCAGGCTGTCACATTCGGTTTGGCGCTCATGGCCGCATTCGACCAGGCCGAGCCGCTTCTGGTCCGCCGCGGCGAGCGGGGGCAAGTCCGCCGCTGCCATGGCGACCTTCACCTCGGCAATCTCGTCCTGATCGACGACGCGCCGGTTCTGTTCGACGCGCTCGAGTTCGACGAGGCGATCGCCACGTGCGATATCCTCTACGATCTCGCGTTCCTGCTGATGGATCTCTGCAAGCGCGCTCTGCCCGGCAACGCCAATCGGTTGCTCAATCGCTACCTTTCCGGCTGCGACGACGGACCGTTGCAGATCGAGGGCCTGGCACTCTTGCCGCTCTTCATGAGCCTGCGCGCGGCGATCCGGGCGAAGGTCATTGCAGACCTATTTGGCTTGGACCCCGTGAAAAAAGATCTTCCGGGCGAGGCGCTGGCGTACTTCGCGGCAGCGGTCCGATTCTTGGTACCCGTTCCACCGCAGCTGATTGCAATCGGCGGGCTGTCCGGGACCGGTAAGACCACCCTTGCGGCCGCGATCGCGCCAGCGCTCGGGCGGGCACCAGGTGCGGTTCACCTCCGCAGCGATATCGAGCGGAAACACCGGTTCGCTGTCGCGGAGACCGTCCGGCTTCCGGCCGACGCGTATCAACCGGACATCTCGGCGATGGTCTATGACACGCTCAACGATCTCGCCGAGAAGGCACTCCGCGCCGGTCAGGCCGTGATTGTGGACGCCACGTATCTGCGTCTCGGGGAGCGCGATGCGATCGCCGCCGTAGCGGCGCGCGCAGGTGTCCCGTTCCTAGGGCTATGGCTGGAGGCGCCGTTCGAAATGCTGGTGCGCCGCGTCCAGGAACGAAGGCCAGACGCATCGGACGCGACGGCCTCCGTCGTGGCGTCTCAGGCGAAGCAGGCCGTTGGCATCCTGACGTGGCACCGGATGGACTCGAGCCAGACGCTGGATGCGCTGAGAACTGCAGCACTGGATTTGATCCAGCACGCCGAAGCCCAAGCCTCCCCATGCCAGACTGGCGTGAAGCAACGCGGCCCCGTGGCGAGCGTGGAGGCACTGCTGTCATGACCGACCCTCAGCCCCTGGCTTCCTTGCGCGCCCGGATAGAAATCCGTGACCTCCGCGTTTCCTTTGGCGGCACCACAGTGTTGGACGGGGTCGATCTCGACGTTGGGGCAGGCGAGAACCTGGTTCTGATCGGCACCTCCGGCAGCGGGAAGACGGTGCTGCTGCGCTGTGTCGTTGGATTGCTGCAGCCGGACAGTGGATCGATCCGGATCGATGGACAGGAAACGACCACGCTCGGCGCCCACGCGCGGGACGCGCTGATGCGCCGGGTTGGCGTGCTGTTTCAGCGGAACGCGTTGTTTGATTCACTGATGGTCTGGGAAAATGTCGTATTCGGCCTAATGCAGCGGGGGCAGCTGCCGCGCGCCGCGGCGCGCGCAATGGCGCTCGAACAACTCGCGGCGGTTGGACTAGATGAGACTGCGGCCGATCTGTCCCCGGCGGAGTTGTCGGGCGGCATGCAGAAGCGGGTCGCCCTCGCGAGGGCGCTCGCGGCAAGCCCGGAGTTCCTGTTTTTGGATGACCCGGTCGCTGGCTTGGATCCCATGCTGACGCAAGGGATCGACGACCTCATCGCCGAGCGGGTACGCACCCAGGGCACGACGGGGCTATCGATCACCCAAGATGTCGGCAGCATTCGTCGTATCGCGAGCCGGGTGGCGATGTTGTGGCAGGGTCGGATAATTTGGACGGGTCCCGCGGATCAGATCGACGAGTCTGGAAACCCTTTCGTGGACCAATTCGTGCACGGACGCATCGCCGGGCCCATCCGGTTCGATGAACACTGGCTGCTTCCGAACCAAGAGTGACGCAAGATCACGGCCAGAGTGCCCGGCGTCCGGTTGTTGATCTAGATCAGTGTGACCGTCCCGTCGTCCGGCCAGCTTGTTTCGGTCGAGGCGAAAGTCGCCTGTTGGGCGCTGCCTCTTAGGAGAATAATCATGGAACATGACGACAAGCAGCTACAGAAAATCGTTTCCGCGGCACTGGAGTGGGCGCCCGACGTGAGTTCGGCGCATATCGGCGTCACGGCCAAGGACGGAGTTGTAACGCTGACCGGCCATGTCGTGCGTTATGCCGAAAAGGTGGCAGCCGAGCGAGTGGCGAGCAGGGTCAAGGGGGTGCGGGCGATCGCAGAGGAGATCGAGGTTCGTTTGCCGGGTGAATTCAACACAGATGACGAGGCCATCGCCGCGAAGGCCGTCAACATCCTGTCCTGGGATACGATGCTTCCGTCTGGTCGCATCGAGGTGAAGGTGCAGCATGGTTGGGTCAGCCTCACCGGCGAGGTGGACTGGCAATACCAGAGGGCCTTGGCCGCACAGGATATGCACCGCCTGAACGGCGTGAAGGGCATATCGAACCAAATTCTGTTGGCCAAGCAACTCCAGCCAGCGGATGTGCGGCTCAAGGTCGAGGACGCGTTGAAGCGCGACGCCGCGCTCGAGGCGGCTGGCATCCAGGTGGCAACCGAAAACCACACTGTCACGCTGAGCGGCCATGTGCGCTCCTGGCATGAGCGCGAGGTGGCGGAGCGGGCAGCTTGGTCAGCGCCTGGTGTGACGAACGTCGTGGACCGGATTGCAATCCTCTGACTGAGCTGACGCTGGTCCACACCGCGGTTACGCTGTCGGCAGGCTCGCTGCCTAACGGCGGCGGTTTTTATACTTGCGATCGTACCGCCCCATTGGGAGCGCCGACATGGGCGATGTCCACAACTCAGTAGAAGGTTCCGGTCGTGCAGCTGTGTTGGTCCGCAACTGGTGGGTAATAGGGCTGCGCGGCTGCTGCACTGTCTTGTTTGGCCTCGTGGCACTGCTGCGGCCGGAACTAACGATCGAGACCATGGAGGTCTTGTTCGGGATCTACATGCTGGTCGATGGCGTGTGGACCATCACCTCCGGGGTGAGGGCCGCTGCGCGGCATGACCGCTGGTCGTTGCTGGTGGTGGAAGGCGTGCTCGATTTCTTGGCAGCGTCGATCGCGCTCGTCGCGCCGGTTGGGACTGTAATCGCGCTGATCTATCTGGCCGGGGCTTGGGCAATCCTGACCGGTGCCATCCTGTTCATCGCCGCGTTTGCGTTGCGGGTCATCGATGGGCGCTGGCTAATGGCCCTGGGCGCCACCGTGTCGATCATGTGGGGCGCTTTGTTGCTGGCCTGGCCCATCAAGGGGGCGGTCATGATGACGTGGTGGCTCGGCGGCTATGCGATCGTGTTCGGCGCGGCGCTGCTCGGCCTCGCATTCCAGCTTTGGATCGCCGGCCGACCGCCCCGGGTGGAGATCACCGCGCCCCGGACGCGGCCATTCTGAGACTGATCTGGATCAAGGCCAGACCGCGCCATTGGTCGTTCAATGCAGGAATGGTCCCCGGTTGGGCGCCCGCTGCCAAGTGGCGGATCATTCCGGTTCCATTGGGCGGCGGTCCGGCCGCGATATTGGTTAAACAGCGCTGTGAGGAACATCCATCATGCAAGCAAGTGACATCATGACACGCACGGTCGTGAGCGTGACAGCCGACACAAAGGTCTCGGAGGTCGCGGCGACGATGATCGCCCATCATATCAGCGGGGTTCCGGTCCTCGATGCCGCGAACCAGGTCGTGGGGCTTATCAGCGAGGGTGACCTCTATCGCCGTCCGGAGCTCGACACCGAGCGGCCCCGGCGACGCTGGATCGAGTTCTTCACCTCAAATGCCAGTCTGGCACGAGACTATGTCCATTCGCACGGGTCCACTGCCGGCGACGTCATGAGCCGCGACGTCGTGCGGGTTTTGCCCGACACGCCGGTCTCGGAAATCGCCGAGATCCTCGAACGGCGGCAGATCAAGCGCGTTCCGGTATTGGACAACGGAAGACTGGTTGGGATCGTGAGCCGTGGCAACCTGGTCCAGGCGCTCGCCTCCTGCCAGCCCGGCCGCGGCGCGACGCCGGGGATCGACCGCCAAATCCGTGGCGACCTGATGCACGAATACGCGATGCACCCCTGGGGTGAGCGCAGCGAGAGCAATGTCATCGTCGTCGATGGTGTCGTGAACCTATGGGGCCTGGTTGACAGCAGAGCGGAATCCGACGCGCTGCGCGTTGCGGCCGAGGCGACGCCGAACGTAAGGGGCGTCGTGGATCACACGACAACTTTCAAGGCCTGGGTTCCGCTCCTGGCCGGCGTCGTTTGACGAAGCACCTACCACGTTCACGGGGCGGTGGCCCGGCAGCCATGTATGCCTGCGACGCGCTGGCCGCCCTGAACGAATTCGAGGCACAAGGTCAGGCTGCATGAATGCGATTTTCGCCGCTACCGGCCGCCCGATCAATCGAAGGACCCTTAAGACATGACCCGTTCAAACCATCCTGATCCCGTGCCGCTCCATCCGGCTCACGCATCGCTCGATCGCCGCTTGATCGTGGTGGCCGATGGGGGTTCGGCCCGTTTCCTGACCATCTCCCCGGATCACACCAGCTTGATGGTGCAGCAGACGATCACTTCGGGCGATATCCATCTAAAGACGCACGATCTCGTGACCGACAGGCTCGGGCGCAGTTTCGAGAGCGCGTCCCCCACCCGGCATGGGATCGCCCCGAAGCACGACCCGCACGAGATGGCGAAAGAACATTTCGTGCAAGCCCTGGCGGAGAAGCTCAATCAGGATCGGCAGGCCGGGCTGTTTGACGCGCTGATCATCGCCGTCGCACCCGGTCAGGCAGCCACGCTGCGTCACGCGCTCGATCCCGCCACCAGCGCTTGCGTGGCGGAGGTGCTGGCCAAGGATCTCACCAAGGCCACGGCCAGCGACATTTGGGACCGGCTGATCGAGGCCAGACTCATGCCGCCGCGGAGCCGGATCCCGGTCAGTTAGGAGCGCCGCCCGGCAGGCCGGCAGACTTTGCCGGCCCCGGGGCCGGGTCTCGCGCGACCGTCAGTGAGGACTGCATGGCCTTGCCCTGTCCGATGAGGGCAAGGAGCGTGGAGTGTGCTGGGTGTTATCTAGGCGGGCTCTAATCTGATCGCGCCGCTTCTGCCATTGCCGCAAAGACATGCATCACCTAGATTTCTTGCATGCCAGCATTTGCCGTTATCAGCACCGTCTTAAATGATGACCTAGATAGAGGGGTTGCTAACGCCTACCCCGACGCATTCTTAAAGCTGTCAAACACATCCTGGATAGTCTCGGACACAAACAAGACGACAAAGGAGGTCTGCGATAAGATTGGAATAAAGGCGGAGGGTTTCTCTAATGCCGTTGTGTTTAAGACGGATGGCTACTTCGGCCTAGCAGCCCCAACTATTTGGGAGTGGCTTAAGGTTAAAGGGGCTGGCCCTTAGATGACCTTAGACGTCAATAAGACGCCAGATGACCTAGGTCCCGTCTCACCAAAGGACCTATATCCGACAAGCGACATCCGCTTCGTGCTAGTTCAGCTTGGAAGACTTGAGGAGAGGGTGGGGACTTTGATAGATGATAATAAGGCTCATAAGTCTGACTTTAGGCTCATTCTTGGTGGGGGACTCGGAGCGTTTCTAGTTCTTGCTGGGCTATACATCTCTGGATACATGCGGTTAGATGATCGCATTGCCGAACTCGCGAAGGGCAGCGCAACGACCGTTGCAAAGCTGGATGATCTATTACAAAGAACGCTGGTGCTTTCGCCTAGGCGGTGATCGATCAGCAATCTTCGTCACCGTTGCCAATCGCCGTAAAAGTCCACAATAAGCCGTGAGGGCATCGTCCCGCCATCCACTTGAACAGGGAATGTCCGGTTTTGACATATCAAGAACATACCACAAACCCAATCAAGTAAGCAGATGCCCGACAAGCAGGAGCGCGATTTCCATGATTGGGCGACGCTGTTAATCCTCGTCCTTACGTTGTTCGCTGCCGGTTGCGCGGCAATGTTCACCGGATGGCAGGCTTGGATCGCGCGGGATCAAGCCGAAAGCGCACGCCAGCAACTTATGATAGCAAGGGATACGGAACTCAGCCAGTTGCGGGCTTACATTGGCGTCGAAACCATTACACTCCGGCCGGTGGCGAACGGTTCCCAAGTGATAGCGGACGTAACTGTGAAAAACTTCGGAGTGACACCAGCCAACAGCGTCAAGGTGACCACGGCAACAACCATCTTCTTGAACAAATTCGATCCGGCTACAACCTTGAGCAAAAGCCCTACCGTCACCTCCTTTAGTCTCTTCCCAGGTTCTACCAAGATGATCGCTAGTCTCGGCGAGCGCATAGACAACTGGAATGTGTGGCAAAGTACCCAGAGCATAAGGGCTGTACTCGTATTCGGTATAGTCGAATACTCGACCATATTTAGCAATGCCGAAAGAGCCCAGCAACAGACCACTCGCTTTTGCGTCAACGCTTACCAGGCGAACGCTGAGACACTTGATTCTTGCCTGAGATACAACCAGGCAGATTAGTCGCTGAGCCCTCGCTTCGGCGGGGGCGTGCGGTGCGATGCCACCAGCATGGCCTCAACACCTTGCCGTCCTCCATTCGTTCAACAACGGTAAAGCCTTTCGGCCACCAATAAATGTAGCGTGTGCGCTGTTGGCCCGCCCGGCGTGGTGGCGGCTGCTAATTAACACCGGGTTTTCCCTGCCCCTGCATCCCGAAGATCATCGGCATTTATATCGAGCGTATTTAGATGACGGGCCATCCCGAAACCCTGAAACCTGGATTGAGGAGGCCGGGCTTTCCGTAGCGGAGCGCTACGCCGTCAAAAGTGGTCACCGTTCCGCCGGCCGCTATTACGATGGCATGCCCCGCGGCGGTATCCCATTCGCGGGTTGGACCGTTACGGATATAAAGGTCGGCTGTTCCGTCAGCCACCAGACAGAATTTAAGTGAGCTGCCGATCGAGATCAGCGTCACGACCCGCTGCCCATTAAGGTGGCTCTGGATGGCTTCCGGTTGGTCGTGGCTTCGGCTCACCGCGAGAGTTGCGCCTTCTGTCGGCATTGAGCGGACGCTGATCGGCAACTCGGCCAGGCCCTTGCAGCGGCGGGTGGCGGTTCCCGGCCCAGCGCCTGAGTAGGTTCGATGGGTGACAGGCTGATGGATGACACCCAGTTTCAATTGGTCACCGTCGACAAGGGCGATGTTGACGGTGAACTCTGCCCGTCCGCAGACAAAATCCTTGGTTCCATCAAGCGGATCGACCAACCACCACAGTCCGTTTGGCGGCACCGGCCCCAGGCCGGCTGCAACAGCTTCCTCGGAAATCACCGGGATCATCGGTGTAAGTTCGTGGAGCGCCGAGAGAATCAGCCTTTCAGCGCGTATGTCGGCGTCGGTAACCGGCGAGCCATCCCGTTTCGCCGTGACGGTCAACCCTGCTCGACGAAAGAAGGGCATGATCTCGTCCCCGGCCGCTTCTGAGATGGCGCGGATCGCTGGGATCAGCCGGACGGCTTCGTCTCCGGTCATA
>JAYVOF010000208.1:0-23560 GCA_043758105.1 Rhodospirillales bacterium
TCGCCCTCGCCGCCGCCGTCAGCCTCGCCACCGGGCGCACCCTGATCGACGAATACGTCCATCACCGCACCCCGGTCTGGCTGATGAATCTCGAGGACCCGGCCGACGAAGTAAACCGCCGCCTCGCCGCCCTTATGCAACTCCACGGCATCCCCCGCCACGAACTCGACACCCGCCTCTTCGTCCATCACGGGCGCGACCGCCGCCTCCTGATGGCCGCCGAAAGCCAGGGCGGCTTCACCTATCCAGATCAAGACATCGTCATCGAGCAGGCAAAGGCCCAGCGCATCGGCCTCATCATCGTGGACCCGTTCGTCAAATCCCATACCCTAGAAGAGAACGATAACAGCGCCATGGACGCCGCAGTGACCGCATGGTCCGAGGTGGCGGAGCGCGCCAACCTCGCCGTCCTCCTTGTCCATCACGTCCGCAAACCCGGAACCGGCGGCGCCGACACCAGCGTGGACGCCGCCCGCGGTGCAAAATCCCTCACCGACGCCGCGCGCAGCGCCCGCATCCTCACCCCCATGTCGCGCGATGAGGCCGAGCGCCTCGGCATCGCCCAGGCCGACCGCGCCCGCCTCACCCGCCTCACCGACGCCAAGGCCAACCTCGCCCCGCTCCGGCCCGGCGCAAGCTGGCTCCGCCTCGAACAAATCGCCCTCGGCAACGGCACCGAACACTACCCCAACGGCGATACCGTCGCCGCCATCACCCCCTGGAAACCCCCCAGCCTCTGGGCCGCACATTCCGCGCCCGAGCTGAACCGCGTGCTCGACCGCCTCGCCGATGGCCCCGCACCCGGCACCCTCTACGCCCCCACCCGCCGCGGCCGCGCCCTCCAACGCTGGGCCGGCACCGTCCTCATGCATGAACTCGGCCTCAACGAAACCCAAGCCGCCGAGATCATCACGACCTGGATCCAATCCGGAACCCTCCAGGTCGTCACCTATCGCGACCCGCAACAGCGGCGCGAGCGCACAGGCGTCCACGTCATGGACACCCACCGCCCTACCAATACCCTTTCAGATGGAGACGACGAATGAACATCCGAATTGACGCATCAATTGACGCAACCCATGCCGCACCAATTGACGCAGCTTTTGACGCAGCACGACGCAGCACGGTCCCGGCTGCGTCAATTCCCCCCGGTTTCACCGGGGGAATTGACGCATGCCGGGCCGCGCGGCGGGCGATCGGTGCCGCTTTTGACGCACATTCTGACGCGCGTTCTGACGCACGCCGGATGCGCCATTATGGCACGCGTTCTGACGCACCAATTGACGCACGCCGCGCCAACCCCAACACACCGGATGGACGCCCCGCCGACGCCGAATACGTCCTCCATCGTTTGAACGAGGCCGGCGCCACCCTGCTTGCCCTCCCCGACACTGGCCACAGCACCCGCCTGCGTCAGGGCGGCCTAGAATGGGTGCGCGATGTCGCGGAAACCTACGGTGCCGCCTCCGTCCGCATCCGCCCCGCGGTCCCCAGCGCCGCCGCGATCGACCGCATGGACGAGGCCCTGGCCTGGATTCCCCGCATTCCCGCCGATAAATACGTCCTCCGCCGCATCGCCGGCGCCCGCTGCCTGGTAAGCCCGCTAAACGCCCGCCATTTGTATTCCTGGCGGCGAATCGGCCTCGCTCTCGGTGCCGATCACAAGGCCATCCAACGCTGGCACGCCCAAGCAATCGACCTCATCGTCGCCATGCTCAACGCATCGCCCCAAACCCCGAGATAGCCAGCCCGGTGGTGGGATGCGCCTTAGCATTTCCCCACCGCCAACACGGTCATTTCAATGCGGGCTTCCCTTACGAATTCAACCGCGGCACCGCGCGTATCGGTGCCGCCAACCCTTTCGCCATCGCCAGCCCAAGATGCGCCGCCCGCTCCCGCCCGTGCCGCTCCAGCTCTTTCGCCACCAGCCGCGCCATCGTTTTTACGGCATATCCCAGGCCGAAATGCTTCCTCAGAAACACGGTATACGCCTCGTAATACATCCGGTTCGCCCCCGCCCCATGCTCCCCGCCTCCCGGTAACCCACCAGACGACGCCCCGCCCTCATGCCAAAGGCACGGCTCCCGCACATACGAGATCGGCACGCCGGCTGCGGCAAGCCGCATGCAAAAATCCGCATCCTCCCAATACACAAAGAAACTCTCGTCCAGCAGCCCGACCCGGTCCAGCACGGCACGCGTCAGCCCCAGGCAACAGCCACTCGCAAACTCGACGTCCCGGCTCGGTGACGCCAGGTCGGTTTGATGCATGTTGGTGAACGCCCACTCCCGCTCGAACGTGCCGCCCGCATACCAAACCCCATCCGCCGTCCCGTCCTGCATCACCCGTGGTGCAACCACATCCTGATCTGCCCAAGCCGCATCGAGCTCACCCAGGAATTCCGTGCCAAACCTTACATCCGGATTGATCAGCACGCATCGCTCCGCCCCCGCCCCCACCGCCAGCCGTAGCCCCGCATTCGCTCCTCGCGCAAAACCTTCGTTCTGCACATTCATCTGCAGCGAAACCCGCCCATCGCCCTGAGCCGCGAGGAACGCACCCGCACCATCCGAACCGCCATTATCCACCGCAATCAACCGCCAATCGGTATAGGCCTGCGCCTGCAGGCTGGCCCACAGCGATTGAACCGCCGCCTCACTCCTGTACAGTACCGTCACCAAGGCGAGCGTCATGGCACCGCACACAGGGTCTGGATCAAACCTCCGATCTGCGCCACGACGGCGCGCACATCATAGAGCCGCCCCATTGTCATCCGCGCCGCGTCACCCAGCCGCGCGCACAGCGCATCATCCTGCAGCAACATCAAACACCCATCCGCGATCTCAGCATCCGACTCCCTTAGCAGAATGTCACACCTGTCGGTAAACGAAAGCCCCTCCGCCCCCATCCGCGTGCTCACCATCGGACGCGCATACGCCGCTCCCTCCACCAGCTTTAGCCGTGTGCCCCCACCGCGTAACAGCGGGCAACAGATCACCCGGCTTTCGGCATAGAGCGCCGCCAAGTCAGGCACGAACCCGCGATACTCCACCCCCGCCGGTCCGCTCGCGGAGGACGCCAGCCGATCCGTCCCGGCCCCAGCCACAATCAACCGCGCATCCGGACACGCCGCCCGGATCAACGGCCAAACCTGCCGCACCAGCCGCTCCGCCGCCTCCACATTCGGCGCGTAGCTACACGCGCCCAGAAAAAGCACCACCGGCGCGGATGTGACACCGGGCACGGTATCCGGCACGGCAACAGCGTTCGGCACCGTCACGATCTTGCGACCGAAGCCGAGCCGCCGCAGATGCGCCCGGTCCACGTCCGAACAGACCGCGGTCGCCCCGCTCACCCCCGCCGCCCGCCGCTCTTCGACAAACAGCGCCGGCAGCTTCGTCGCCTTCAACACCCGTGCCGCGTGGGTCATGCCACCCCGCAGGGCACCGATCCCAACCTTGTGCTCCACGTCATTCAGGTCGAACAGCAGCCGCGGCGTCCGCAGGCCCGTTCGCACAATCGGCAGCATCGCCTCGATCCGGTCTGCAAAAACGAAATCCGGCCCGCGACGGAGCTGCTCCGCCACCGCCGCCACCACGTCCGGACTGGTATAACGCCGGAACGGATGCTGCTGCCCAACGTCGAACAGACCCAGCCCGTGATCCTGCCACGGCTGACCGGGCTCTTCCCGCCGCACGACGCAATGCGCATGCACCGGGACACCCCAAAACGCCGACTGCGCCGCATCCAGCGCCGCCGGATCGTCGAACCGGCTGTCGGGCGGGATGATGTGCAGCATGTCGATCCGCCCGAACAACGGCGCCATCCCGTGCAAAAACGCACTCACCCGCCGCTGCATCCCCATCCGGTCCCGCTCCCCGCGCGGCGGCACCATCGGCGTCACCACTAGCGCCCGCTCACCCACCCACCCACGATCGGCGCGCAGCACCCGGCCGGACATGACATTCATGCCGGGCGCTCCACGACGCGCTGCGCCCGCCACGCCGCCAGCACACCCCATCCCAAATCGATCACCCGCCGCTCCGGCCCGGGCGGACGACCAAACGCCTGCCACTGCGCCAGCAACACCGCCGCGAACACCGCAATCGACAGCAACCCGAGCGCCCCGCCCGTCAGCAGCGCCGGCAGCCACGCCATGCTCACCGCCTCCCAACCGAGGTGCGTCGCCAGCAAAATCCCCACGGTGACCGCGGCCGCGACCAGCAGCCGCGCAAAACCGCCCGCATGATCCGCCCAATGCGGGTCCCCATGGCTGCGTAATTGCGTCAAGAACAGCACCGACTCGACCCCGGCACAGCCGACGGCAATGGTCGGGGCCAAATCGATCCGACCGCTCGCTGCCACCACCGACATGATCGCCACCCGCACCGCCGCGGACCCGGCAATCGCCAAGAAATTGCGCCGGACCTGCCCCTGCGCGTTGAGCACCGTCGAACAAACATAACTGATGGGTGCCATGCAGCAGAGCCACGAGAACGTCGCGATCATGGGGCGCGCCGCCTCCCATTTCGGGCCCAGCAGCCCGGCGACGATGTATCCGGACGTGGCCGAAAATCCGATCGTCAGCGGCAGCACGATCATCAACAGCGCCGCGCTGACCGACAGCGCCAAGCTCGCCATTTCCGTCCCACGCCCACGCGCCACCGACACGCCCGAATAAAGCGCCCGCATCGCCGGGCTCACCAACTCGGACAGCGGCAGCACCGCCACCTCCGCCGCCAAAAGATAGATCCCAAACGGCCCCGACCCCATCACCGGCCCCAGCACGAACGCGTCACACCGCTCCCACACCAGCGACGCCAGTCCCGCGGCCCACGTCCAAAAAGAAAAACCAAGCAGGTCCCGCCAATGCTCGAGCGACACCCGCGGCCGATAGCGATGCACCCGATACGTCATCACGAGCCGGGTGGTCCCCGACATCACGATGCCCGCGATCAACGCCCAATAGCTTTCTAAATACCACGCCAGCCCGATGGTCGTGGCGAATTGCAGGATGCGCGGCACGAACAGCAGCCTAAATTCCATGCCGAACTGGATCTGACGCCGAAACTCGACCACGCCGATGTTCTCAAGACCCGCCAACACGGACATGAGCGCCAACACGCCCATGATCGGCTCGAGCCGCGGCTCATGAAACCAATCACCCATGAAATGCGCCCCGAGTGCGATGACGCTCCCGGTCAGCACGCCCCGCAGCGCCTGGAACGTGAATGCGGTCGGATACCATCGCTGTAGCGTATCGGGACGGCGGACCAGCGCCTCCGTCACCCCAAGGGAAGACAATCCGTCGATCGCCGCGGTAAACGTCGTCGCCATCGCAACGAGACCAAAATCGGCCGGCACCAGCAAATGCGCCAGCACAAGCGTGCTGACCATGCCGAGCCCCCGCGTCACCATCCGCCACGCCACCAACCACCCAGCACCGATCGCAGTGCGCCCAGCGACATGGTCCCCCGCCGGCTCGTCAACGAGCAAAACCTGCCCGTCAGACATAGGCGATCATCGCACGATCACGCGCCGCAACGGGAAGATCGAACCACTGGCGTTCGCACGAGACATTTTGTCCTACAGCAATTTCTCGGATTACGACAGTTGTATGACACCAAAACCCGATTACGCGAATTCTATCAAAAGACCCTAAAGAAAGGATTAACGTTCGGCAAGTTTGTCACATGGTCACCGGAAAGCTATGGTCGGCACCAATCGCCCGGTTGAGGACATGACCACAGAACCAACCTATTTCACGAATAAACGGCCCGAAATGCTCGCGTTCATTCCCATGCAACGCCGCCGCGTGCTAGAAATCGGCTGCGCTCAGGGCGAATTTCTAAGCAAATTACCCGGTGTCCAGGAAACCTGGGGGATCGAACCCTCTCCGGCCGCACGAATCGCTCAGACACGTCTAAATCGCGTGTTCGAATCCACGTTCGACGAAGCCGAACCCGAACTACCGAAAGCCTACTTCGACGTCGTAATCTGCAATGACGTGATCGAACATATGCCAGATCACGATAGTTTCTTCGCCCGGATCAGCCAATACCTCTCTCCAGGCGGATGCGTCGTTGGCTCTATTCCAAATGTCCGATTTTACCAAAACATGTTTCAATTTCTGGTCGAAAAGGATTGGCATTACACAGATTCAGGTATCTTAGACCGGACACACACCAGATTCTTTACTGAAAAAAGCCTGAAAAAATGCCTGCATCACCACGGTCTGACCATCGAACGGTTCGAGGGCCTCGATAATGCCGGACGCCCCCGCTCCGGCCGTCCACTGGCCTATTACCTCGCCTCCCGCGCGTTAATCGGGCTCACTTTCGGATACTTCGCAGATATCCAGTATCTACAGTTCGGTTTTCGCGTCACCGCAACGCACCCTTAACGGAGCCTCCTAGACCGATGCGGCCGCAACGGCACACGACCCGGCCCAGGACCCACTCGCCTTAACGAAATCTTCATCTGATCGGCCGCATACTGCTCCGCCGCCGCCGCCGCCGGCACCCGCAGCCCAAGCCCGAAGAAATCATGCGTGACACCACTAAACACACGACTCTGCGTCGGTATCCCTGCCAGCCGAAGCGCACCCGCCATATCCTCACCCTGCGTCCGCAACGGATCGATTTCCGCCAAAATCACGGTCGTCGGCGGCAACGGCGCCAAATCCGCGCGCTGAACCGGATTCAGACGCGGATCGGACAAATCCCGATTATGCTTCGTATAAAGGTCCTGCGCCCAATTCACCGTCTGCCGGGTCAGCGGCCGGCTCTTGCCACTCTCACCCATGCTCCCACCACTCAACCCCGTGGATACGAGCGGCGTGATCAACAGCAGATAATCCGGAACCGAAACCTTATGCTCGCGCGCCGAAAGCGCCGTGCTGATTGCCAAGTTCGCCCCTGCCCCCTCGCCCGCCAGCACGACCCGCGTCGGATCGCTACCCCACGCCCGCATGTTCTTTCGCGCCCATTGATACGCCGCCAGCGCATCGTCATGCGCGTCAGGAAACTGCGCCTCCGGTGCCAACCGCGTCCGAATCGCCACCACCGGCCACCCGGTCCGCGCCATCAACTGCCGCGCCGTCTCGTCATACCCATCGAGCGACCCGGCCACCCACGTCCCACCGACAAAATAAATGATGATCGGCTGATCCTTCGTCACCGCCGGAACCGCCGTCGGCAAATACAACCGCGCCGCCAGCGGCCCGGACGCCCCGGTCGCCACCAGTGCGTGCACCGTCGGCACAGCCGTCGCGCCAGCTGCCAACCCATGCGTATTGGGAATGGCCCGCGCCGCATCCTGCAAGGACGGCACGTCACGCGCCTCCGCCGGGGACAAACCGGCCTCCGGTACCGCCCGCATCGACTGCCATTCCGACAAAACCGACAGCATCTCCGGCCCGGGGACATAGGGAGTCCGGCCCTGCGGCGGCAATGAACACCCACCCAGCACCGCAAATCCGGACAGCAGGGCGATGCTCAGGGATGAAGGCGCGGCGCGCGACATGGCGATGACTCGGCAGTGAGACCCCAAACTGCCGAATGCAGCCCACTTGAACAAGGGCACCAGGCCCAAACCAAGGAAAACAAATCCCAAACACCTTGCGTACAAGCTACTTGTGCACCTATCTCCAAACATGGTCCGCGTCGAAGATTGCATCTCTTTCCTGGTCAACAAAGCCGCCCAGGGCATCAGCCGCCGGGTCCGCGACGCCCTCACCCCACACGGCGTCACCGCCCCGCAATTCGCCGTTCTCATGGTGTTATGGGAACGCGACGGCAGCTCCGCGGCCGAAATCGGCACTCGTCTCTCCGTCGATAGCGCCACCCTCACCGGCCTGATCGACCGGCTCGAAGCCGCCGTCCTCCTCACCCGGCAGGCCTGCGGCACGGACCGGCGCGTCCACCGCCTCCAGCTCACCGACGCCGGACGCGCCGCCCGCCCGGCCCTCGAAGCCGCCATGGACCGCGTCAACGCCGCCGTCACCGCCGAACTCGGCACCGCCGCCCCCGCCCTCTACACCGGCCTCCGCCTCCTCTCGGAAAAACCAGGAGCCTCCGCATGACCAAGCTCCACCCAGCCTTCCGCGTGGCCGCCATCACCTTCCTCGTCCTCCTTGTCGCCGCCGGCATCCGCTCCGCCCCCAGCGTCCTGATCGTCCCGCTCGAGACGGAGTTCGGATGGTCCCGCGCCACCACCGGCTTCGCGATCGGCGTGAACATCCTATTATATGGAGTCGTCGGACCCTTCGCCGCCGCCATCCTCGAGCGATTCGGCCTCCGCCGCACCGTCGCCACAGCACTCGTCCTGCTCGCCACCGGCGTCGCACTGACCCCCTTCATGACCCAGTCCTGGCAGCTCGTTGGCCTTTGGGGCGTCGTCGTCGGCAGCGCATCCGGCGTCACCGCCCTCGTGCTCGCCGCAACCGTCGCGGCGCGCTGGTTCAGCACCCGCCGCGGCCTCGTCACCGGCCTGCTGACCGCCAGCACCGCCACCGGCCAACTCGTGTTCCTGCCCCTCTTCGCCCACCTGGTTGGCACCGTCGGCTGGCGCGCCGTGAGTATCACGCTGGCCGTCGCCGCCACCCTGCTGATCATCCCCGTCCTCGCCCTCATGCGCGACCGCCCGTCCGACCTCGGCATCCCACCCTATGGCGGCACTTCCGTGCTCCCCCGTGTCCGATCCACCGTAAACCCGCTCACCCGCACCCTCCGCGCCCTGGCCACCGGCCTACGCTCCCGCGACTTCTGGCTGCTCGGCGGCACCTTCTTCATCTGCGGCGCCAGCACCAACGGCCTGATCGGCACCCATCTCATCCCCGCCTGCCTCGATCACGGCATCGCCGAAATCCTCGCTGCCTCGCTGCTGTCGCTGATGGGCATCTTCGACATGGTCGGCACCACCCTGTCCGGCTGGCTATCCGACCGCTGGGACAACCGGATGCTGTTAGCCTGGTATTACGGCCTGCGCGGCCTCAGCCTGCTCGGCCTGCCCTTTGCCCTCGCCGGCGACCTGATCGGCCCGTCCGGCCTCGTGGTGTTCGCGCTGTTCTACGGCCTCGACTGGATCGCCACCGTGCCGCCCACCGTCCGCCTCACCGCCGGCTGTTTCGGCGAGGAAAACGCACCCGTGATGTTCGCCTGGATCGCCTGCGCCCACCAAATCGGCGCATCCGCCGCGGCCTGGGGCGGCGGCCTCGTGCGGATGGAAACCGGCAGCTACGTCCCCGCATTCATGACCGCCGGCGCCCTATGCCTGGTCGCAAGCGTCATGTCGGCCTTCATCGGCACCAGAAGCCGCACCACTCTCGTGCCCGCTTAACGAACCGCTAACGTGAGCAACGTCCCCAGCACCGCAAACGCCCCCAGCAACAGGATCGCCCGCAGCGCCCCGGTTTGCAGCGAACTGCCCATCAGACTCCGCATGAATTTTTCGCCTTGAAACGGCATATCGGTCACTCCTTTACCGTCCCTTAACCCTTTCACGCTAAACTGCGAAACAAGGCAAAAGAACTCACATGCGGATCGCCGCCCTAACGATGGTGTATAACGAGCCTGTGTGGGCCCCCATCTGGACCCGGCACTACGCCGCCCAACTCGGGGCGGACCATTGCTACATGCTCGATCACGGCTCCGATGACGGCTCCACCACCAACCTCCCCGCCCCGCTCCACCTGGTCCGTCTGCCCCGCTCCCCCTTGGATGAAGAATGGCGGCTGCAAACCATCACGGCCCAAGTCATAACCCTGCTCCAAACCTATGACGCCGTCATCCACACCGACGCGGATGAAATCCTGATCGCCGACCCGGCGCGCTGGACCGGTCTCCGCGCCTGGGCCACCGCGGGTCCGCCTGATGTCGTCACCGCCATCGGCCTGGATGTGCAGCATCTCCCGGATCAGGAGCCCGCGCTCGACCTCACCCATCCCCTTGGCACGCAGCGGCGATGGGTGCGGTTTGCGTCCGCCATGTGCAAACCGGCCTGGGTCCGACGCCCCGTCACCTGGTCGCCGGGCTTCCACAGCTCGGACGCACCGCTCGTGCTGAACGGCCTCTACCTCCTGCACCTACGCTACGCCGACCTCGCCTTCGGCTTGAACCGCCTGGCGCGGTCCCGGTCGCAGGCCTTCGCGAGCCCTGACATCGGCCTCCATCAGCGGGTCCCGGATACCGAGTTCACCGCCATGATGCACGCCATCGCCGATCTACCCCGCCGCCCGGGCCCGCTCACCACCGACGCGGCCCCGCTCCGCCCCTGGCTCAATCAGCTCTTCGCCTCCCGCCTCACGCGGGAGGACGCCCGATATAAGCTCGATCTGTCCCTCAACGGCGATGAGCTATGGGATGGTCGCCACCTGCTTCATGCGATGTCCTAATACCCGCCGGGCGACGCCAGGAACTTCGCCGGCCGGATCAACCGGACCCCGCGCCAGCTCTGCAACGACAGCAAATCCTCATCCTGGCTGATAATGGCCGACGCACCAGCCGCCAGTGCCAGCTCGAGGTAGCAATTATCCTTCGGGTCTCGGCACTCGGTCACCCTAATCCGTGGCTCGAACAGCGTCGCCCGCGCCCGCAGCGCCCCCAGCACGTCCGCCACTAGCCCCGGCGTCAGATACCGCGCCAAAAACGGCCGGGACAAAATCTCGAGCACCGCATCCTGCACCGCAACCGACAGTGGCAGGCTCTCCACCGCCGTCGCCACCCAATAGGCCCGCTCCGCCAGCGTATCCCGCCCGACCATCGCCTGCACCAGCGTGCCTGCATCCAGCACGATCATTCCCGGCCCTCGCCGTTATAGGCCTGCAACTCTTCCAGCAGCAGCGCATCCGTCAGTCCATGCATGTGCGCGTGCACCTTGACCCGCCCGATCGCCTCCATTAGCGCCGGCCCCGATCCCAGCGCGGGCATCAGCTCGGCCCGCAACAAGCCGCTGACGATATGCCCCAATTGCGCCCGCAGCCCGTCGGACTGCAGCGCCCCCACCAGGTCCGCGTCGATCGGGAGCGGAATGAGGACCGG
Organism: Rhodospirillales bacterium; assembly: GCA_043758105.1. GTDB lineage: Bacteria > Pseudomonadota > Alphaproteobacteria > Acetobacterales > Acetobacteraceae > JANPPS01. The sequence goes on from JAYVOF010000208.1 coordinate 11,040, forward strand.
GTCTTTCATCGCATCATCTCAATCAACGCCCACCAAAGTTCAATCCAGACGAAACTCAACTCGCCTTCGCCACAAACGCAAATGTGCAGCGGGGCGTCACATAATTCCCCTCGACCGCCGACCGGGTCCAGGTGCCGTCGAACCGGGTGTCATAGCTCTTCTTATCCGCACCCACCGTGCTGCGGCTCCCCTCGACAATTCCGTTCGGGTTCGCCTCGCCATCCATCGTCCACGTGCCCTCGAACGGGATAAACAGCATGGATCCATTACGAATGGTCAACACACCACGCCCGGCCTCACAAGCCGGCGACGCAACCCTGGGTACCAGTTTCCCGGCGAACCGCAATGTCGGCGTGGCTTGTTGCGCACACGCCGACAATAGCCCGAGTATAACGAGGCCGCGCACGGCTTCAGGAAGTGCGCGTGATATAAAGGTAATTTGTATTACCAACCGTCCCGGTGGTTTCAGTAAATTTGCTCTGGAAATCAGCCAGGCTCACACCGGTGAACGTCACCGATCCATTCACGCCCGTGCCGGCCCCATTGATCTCCGAATGGATCGTCGCCCCCGTATAGCCCGGCGTCCCATCCATCGTCACCGGCACCGTGCTGACGCCCGGGTTGAACCCGAAGATCGTCACCGCATCACCCTGATGGAAATTCAGCAGCGTGGACCACGTCACCTGACTGCCGCGCTCGTCGACGAAGAACGTATCCGTCCCGCCATCGGCACCCGAGGCTCCCACCAGGAAGTTGGAACCGCCGCCGCCATCCAGCACATTGCTGCCCCCATGCGCCGCGAGCGCATCCGCACCCGGACCACCATGCAAGAACACATTGTTGACATTGGCGCTCATCGCCACCGGATCGGTGCCATTCCAAAGATATTGATATTGCAAATAGCTCACCGGACCTGAATAGACCGTGCCAAAGTCCGATCCACTGACATCCGACACGGTATCGGTAAAGCTCACGGTCGGGGCAGGGTCTGGGACACTGGTCTTGATATCGGTTTGGAAGAATCCCGTCTGGGAAGCGACCTGCGTGATCGTAAAGTTACTGAGGCTCGTATAACTGCCCTTCAACGCCACGCTGAAATCAACCGCGCCACCGGCGTTGAATGTCAGAACACCCCCGGTGCTGTTCGCCGCAAACGTCACCGAGCTCCATTGCGTGTTCAAACCGACCAGGTCATCACCGGCACCGAACCCTTGAATCGTGCCATTGAACTGATTGAACTGATCAAGCTGGACCGTATTCGCCCCCGTCTCATAAACCAACGACTGCCCGGCCCCGACGCCGCTCGTCAGATGCAGCATCACGCCCCCACTCATGCGCAGGCTCCCGGTGCCGCCCACGGCCGGGAACACCGTATCAGTTTGGGCGCTGCTGCCGGTATTCCGGAACGAGACCATTCCGTTATTGATGAATGTGCCGCTACCGAACGACGTGAAGGTCGAGGCCGTGCCGGTGACACTGATGCCACCCTCATTGTCGAACGAGGTGTTCGCGAGCGTCTGGGACAGGGAAATAACCGGCCGGCTACCCTTAAGCGTAATACTACCATTGTTCACATTGGCACCAGCCAGCGCGAGCGTGGTGTCCGGCCCCTCCGAATCGATAACGACCCGGTCACCAGCCTGGATGGTGCCGCCTGTCAGCGCCAGAGTCGGGCTCGGCCCAGTCCCGGTGACATTAATCGTGATCCCGGCGGCAAGAATGCCGCTAGCAGAAACGGTTCCGCCATTGATCAGCGCGATATCCCCAGCACCCGGAACGATGCCGCCCGACCAATCCGCACCCGTGGTGAAGGCACCATCGACGCCATTCCAAGTCTTGGTAGCCATGGGCTCTTTTCCAGTAATGATATTTTGGTGGCTGTTAGCACAGGATCAACGGTTATTCCATCGATCATTGGTCAACATAGTAAGGTGCTTGTCGTAGTTCTCAAAGAAAAACGGCCGTCCCTAAGGACGACCGTTCATTCGCATCTCGTAGATAGCAGGTATTAGCTGCGGCGACGGCGAACCAGGCCCAAACCGGCGAGACCCATGCCCAGGAGCGCCATCGAAGCCGGCTCCGGAACGGTGGACGGCGGCGGCGGGGGCGGCGGCGCGGTGTAGGTATAGGTCACGGAAACGAGGCCGCTCGCGGTCGAAGTGATCGCGGCGGAAATGTTGTTGCCGCCGCCGAGGATGGTGGTGCTGGACAATGTCGCGGCCGAGAACGTAATCGGGCTCCCGGTGTAGTCGCTGAGCGGCGCCGCGCTTGCGACAGACGCGCTCGCCACCGGCGAGAACGGACCATAGAGAGCGGTCGCGCCGGCAGCCACACCTGCATAGCTCTGCGTCGTGATCAGGTCGATGTTCAGTCCGCTCAACGACGCCAGCGCCGAGGTCAGAGCGATATTTGTATCGGTCGTAACCTTGAAGTTCTGCGGGGTCGCAGTGCTATTCGTCACGTTGCCGCCAACAGTGCCCGTCGCGCTGTATGCGATGGAGACGTTGGTCAGGGTGCCGAGGGCGGTGTTGAACGCGGGAAGCGACAACGGACCAGCCGTGAAATCGGTCTTGGTCGGGCCAAAAGTGGTCGAAAACGACTGCGTCAGCGCCATCGCCGACGTGGACAACATGGTCATGCCGACAAAGGCCAAGCCGATATACTTGTTCATGGTAACTCCTAGGTGTTGGTCGCTGGAGTGAATTAGGCGCTGCACCGCCCACCGGTCAACGCACACAAGCCCGGTTTCAGCCCGAATAATCCGTTTGCAATCCAAAACCTTAAAATAAACCGCCTCATCCCCCCAACGCCTCCAAACAGTGAAAAGAGGAGCTTACACCCGTTCGATATCGCAACAAGTTTGACGGGGACAATCGGCGAAATCGGCGCCGGGATGGCCAACTGCGAACCGCCTGCTATGATCAAAACACTCAGCCGAAACAATCCTCGTAAGGGCGGCTCTATCCGATGGCCACCGTCTCGATCCAAGACGTCAAAAAATCGTTCGGCACCACACCCATCCTGCATGGCGTAAGCATCGACATCGCCGATGGCGAGTTCACTGTCCTGGTCGGCCCCTCCGGCTGCGGCAAAAGCACGCTCCTGCGCATGATCGCCGGGCTGGAGGAAATCGACAGCGGAATCATCAGCATCGGCGGCAGGATCGTCAACAAACTCCCGCCCAAACAGCGCGATATCGCCATGGTCTTCCAAAATTACGCCCTCTATCCGCACATGACCGTCCGCGACAACATGGCCTTCAGCCTCAATCTCGCCCGCGCTCCCCGCGCCGCCATCGAGCAACGGGTCAACCGCGCCGCCACGATCCTCGGCCTCAGCACCCTCCTGGATCGATATCCTCGCCAATTGTCCGGCGGACAGCGGCAGCGGGTCGCCATGGGCCGCGCCATCGTCCGCGATCCCCAGGTCTTCCTCTTTGACGAACCACTCTCGAACCTCGACGCCAAACTGCGGGTTCAAACCCGGGCCGAGCTTAAGGCCCTGCACCAACGCCTCCGCACCACGACCATCTACGTCACCCATGATCAGATCGAGGCGATGACCATGGCCGACAAAATCGTCGTGATGCACGCGGGACGGGTTGAACAGGCCGGCGCGCCGCTCGACCTGTATGACCGCCCCGCCAACCAATTCGTCGCCGGGTTCATCGGCAGCCCAGCCATGAATTTCCTGCCCGGCACCATTGAGGCGGACGGCTTCCGCGCCGAGGGCGGCACCCTGTGGCCCTTGCCGCCAGGGGCCCAGCTTCTTGCCACACCCGGGCGCGCGGTCATCTACGGCGTTCGTCCGGAACACCTCCACTTGGCGCACACCGGCCCCGGCATCCCACTCACGATCCAAGTCGTCGAACCCACCGGCTCCGAAACCCAGGTGCACGGACGCCTCGGCACGTTGCCGGTCATGGGTGCCTTTCGCGAGCGCGTCTACGCCCGACCCGGCGACGCCATCCACATCACGGCCGAACCGGCCCTGGTGCATGTGTTCGACCGTGAAACGGGGGTGCGGTGGGTCGGCTAGCGGCATCGCGTCGCTCCGTCGGATGGGAACATCATGCGTACAATTGGTTAAGAAATATTTGCAGGGAGCGAATAAATGCAGAACATCACCCGCCGCGGCCTAGGACTGGGCGTGGGTGCCCTTCTCGGCACTGGTGCCCACGCCGCAATCACCGGCACCGACATCCCGCCGCTCACCTTCCCCGTCGAGCCGAGTGCCAGCCTGCGCATCCTGCGTCCCGCCAAGTTCGTGGATGCCGATGAAACCATCTTCCGCGAGAATACCAAAGCATTCGCCGACCTCCATGGCATCCAAGCACGTGTCGATTTCTCTGGATGGGAAGACCTCCGCCCGCAAACCGCAGTCACGGCAAATACCGGTGCTGGTCCCGATGTCGTCGTGGGCTGGACCGACGATCCGCATCTCTACGCCGACAAGCTTCTCGACCTCACCGATATTGGTGAATACCTGGGTAAGCGATATGGCGGCTGGTATCCGCTCGCTGAAAAATACGGTAAGAAATTCGGCACCAACCAATGGATCGCCCTGCCGATGGGTGCCAGCGGCGGACCCGCGATCTACCGTATGTCGTGGTTGAAGGAGGTGGGCTTCGACCAATTCCCCACCACCATGGACGGCTTCCTCGATATGTGCCGCAAGCTGCAGAAATCCGGCCACCCCGCCGGCTACACCACCGGCCATGCCGTCGGCGACGCCAACTCCTACTGCAGCTGGCTCGTGTGGTCGTTCGGCGGGAAAATGACCGACGAAAATAATGTCGTCACCATTAACTCAAAAGAAACCATCGAGGCGTTAAGGTTCTCCCGCGCCCTCTACGAAACCTACATCCCCGGGACCAACTCATGGCTCGACCCCTCCAACAACAAGGCCATGCTCGCTGGCGAGATTGCGGCGACGCAGAACGGCGTATCCCTCTATTATTCTGCGAAGAACAGCAAAGACCCCGCCCTGCAAGCGATCGCGGCAGACATGAACCACGCCCGGATGCCGGTCGGCCCAGCGGGAGCCTTTGCGGAGGCGGCCCTCGCCATCAACGCCATGGCCTTCAAGCACACCAAATACCCGAATGCCGCAAAGGCCTATCTCACCTTCATGATGGAGGGCCCGCAATACGATAAATGGCTGTCCGGAAGCTTCGGCTATTGGGGACAGCCCTTGCGCGCCTACGCCGATAGCGCCGTCTGGACCTCCGACCCCAAAATCGCCATCTACAAAGACACCATGGCAATAAGCCGCTGGCTCGCCTCCCCCGGACCGATCACGGAGGCCTCCGGCGCGGTCACCGCGGACTACGTCATGGTCGATATGGTTGCCGCCGCAAGCACCGGTGCCAGCACCCCCGAAGACGCCGCACGCGAGGCCGAACGCCGGGCCAAGCGCTATTACCGGTCCTAAAAATCTCCCTGGCGCGCAACAACCGCGCCAGGGCCGTCCCTTGACCCGGAGACCGGCGTGAAAATCATCGCCTGCTTACACACCGCCGCAAGCAATGTCGCGGTTTTCGACGATGTCGTCAGAACCGGCCGAATGCCGCTCACCCTGACCCACACCATCCGCACCGATTTCCTCGATCGGATCGAACAATGCGGTGTCGATCCCGCATTGCGGGAGGAGGTTCAAAACCTCACGTCAGAGCTACGGGTCAGCGCCGACGCCGTTCTACTGACCTGTTCCTCCCTCGGACCCGCAATCGTCCCGCCCACCCTGCGCGCCGATCAGGCCCTGGCGGACCAAGCTGTCCAGAATGGCGGGCGGGTCATGGTCTTGTGCGCCGCTCCCACCACCGTGGCCGCCACCCGGACATTGTTCGAAACCGCAGCCCGGCAAAGCGGCGCGCAGATTGAGGTACTGTTCATCCCCAGCGCATGGGACCTGTTCAGACGGGGCGAAATTGACGCTTACCATCGCCTGATCGCGCTCACCGCCGACGAGCTTCCAGGCGGATCAACCATCGCACTCGCCCAATCCTCGATGGCCGGCGCCGCCCTTCTATGCGTCAAAACGACCCCCTTTACCGTGCCGCACGCCGCACTTAGCGCGGCGTGTTCCTGAACACGACATCCCTAGCTCCGTCGGCGGACCCGCGTCGCTTTGGTGCTCAGCTCCGGATTCGGTACAGGGTCTTTCTTGGCGCGCGGCTCGCTCCCGACCGGCTTACCGGGCCCACCCAGGCTCCGGCGCAGGGCCTCCATCAGATCGACCACGTTCGTATCGTCGATCTTCTTGCCCGGATCACCCACCGTATGATCCGCCGCCTTGCGCTGAACGAGGTCTTTTACCGCTTCGGCATAACGGTCATGAAACGCCGTGGGGTCGAACGGGCCAACCTGCTTGGCGATAATCGCCTTGGCAATGTCCAGCATCTGCGGATCGACCTTCACGTCCGGCATGTCGTCGAATGCCGCGCGCTCATCACGCACTTCACCGTGCGAGCGCAGCGTGGTCAAAAGCATCCCGCGGCCACGAACCTCAATCGCGACGGGGCGTTCACGACCCCCCATCACCACCCGGCCTAACGCGATTCGCCCCTCTTCGTCCATAGCATCCCGAATAACGGCATACGGCTCCTGTAAATCTTTTTTACCAGCCGGCACCAAAAAGTACGGCTGATCCCAATAGAGACGATCGATTTCTTGTAATCCCACAAAAGACTCGATCTGAATGGTCTTGGTCGTCTCAAGCTTAACCGCGCGCAAATCAGCGTCATCGATGATAACATATTCACCCTTGGTCAGCTCATAGCCATGCAATAATTCCGAACGTGGGACATCCGCCGCCTCCGGCCCAAGTTCAGGATCACGCCACAACTGCATCACCCGGCGCTTGGTTTCGGGGTGGAGGAGATGGAAATGCACCCCCTCGCCCTCGCTCGTGGCTTTCGTCAAGGCCACCGGGCAGGTGACGAGTGACAGGCGCAAATGGCCTTCCCAAATTGGTCTCGGCATCGGTGGTGACCCAGGTTCAACAACCTAACCGCGGCAGACCCGGACAAGTTTCCGCTGCCCGAACGAAAACAACATTATGCGGCAGAACTGCTCGAGGATAACGCATGAAGCACGCTCGGTGCCGTATGGGTCGCATACGAGCTAATCGGCAGAGGCCGGCCGATCAAATAGCCCTGCAGCTCATTACATCCCTCCTTTCGTAAGGCATCCGCCTGCTGCGTCGTCTCGACCCCCTCGGCGATGACCGGCAGATTCATGCCACGCCCTAACCCCAACACGGCCCGTATGATCGCATCCGCCCCGTCATTCCGACCGAGGTCCGCAACAAAACCCCGGTCGAGCTTGATTTTGTCGAACGGGAAAGCACGCAAACTCGCAAGCGATGAATACCCCGTGCCAAAATCATCCATCGCCAGCCGCACGCCCATCGCCCGGACGCGGTGCAGGGACGTCAGCACGTGATTGGGCCGCGAATCCCGGGAAGTCATGTGATCCGCCAGCAACACGCTCTCCGTCACCTCAAGCTCGAGCCGCGATGGATGCAACCCAGACTCTCGCAGAGATTCCTGCACCAACCGTGGCAAATCATCTTGCTGAATCTGCAATGCCGAAACGTTGACGGCGATGCGCAGCGGCACGACCCAGCATGCCGCTTCTATGCAGGCTTGACGCAACACCCACGCGCCGATGGCGACGATCAATCCCGTGGCCTCCGCAACGGGGATAAAGACCGCCGGCGACACGATTCCCCGTTCCGGCTGGTGCCAGCGCAGCAAAGCCTCGAACCCCAGCACCTTGCCGGTGCCCGCATCGGCCTGCGGCTGATACGCCAACGAGAGTTCACCCCGGGCCAGCGCCAGCCGCAAATCCTGCTCCAGCGCCCGTCGCTCTCGTTGCTGCCCGTCAAGCCCGGGCTGGAAGAACGCATGGCCGTTGCGGGGACTCTGCTTTACCCGGCACAGCGCCGTATCGGCCGCCGCTAACAGTCCCGTCGCCGCGTCCTCCACATTCCCCGGGGCCACGTCATCCGGAAATAGCGCAATCCCGATTGACGCCGTGACCGCCGCACTCACACCGCCCAGGTCGCACGGCGCGCCCAACACGCTGACGATGCGGTCCGCCAGCCGCCGGGCATCCTCCGCTCCCTCGGCTTCGGTCTGCACGATGATGAATTCATCCCCGCCCAGCCGCGCGACCGTATCACCCTCCCGCACATTCTGGAGCAACCGGCCGGCGAGTTTCTGGAGCAATCGATCGCCGGCGGCGTGGCCGTGCAAGTCGTTCACGCCCTTGAACCCATCCAAATCGACCGCGTGAATGGCGACTTTTTGACCGCGCCGTGTGGCGACCGTCAGCTGACGCCGCAACTGCTCTCCCAACTGAGATCGGTTGACCAGGCCGGTCAACGCGTCGAAATGAGCTAAATGCTGGATTTGGTCGAGCGTCCGCTTACGCTCTGTGACATCCTGCACGACGCCACGTAACGCCACACACGCGCCGCTTTCATCCCGCTCGGCATGCAGCTCCGTCACACGCCAATAGATCGTGCCGTCATCGCCCACTGTCCGGAATTCATATTCCATCGAGCCACCATTCTGCCGAACCCGGGCATACGCGGCCGTCACCAACGACCGGTCGTCCGGATGCACCTTCAGCAGCGCGCCCTCCGGCGTCGGCTTGAATATCGCCGGGTCCGTGCCGAACAACACATGCAATTCATCCGACCAGGATAGCACATTCGTCCGGAGATCGCGCCGCCACGTCCCGATCCGGGCGACTCGATGCGCCAGACGGAGTTCCAATTCCCGCTCCCGCGCCTGGGCCGACGCGTGCTGACCGGCGACAATCAAGCGCTGAACGAAACCGGCGAGCCGCGCACCCATCGGATCAGAGAATTCATGCGTTCCCGCTTGAACGAAATCCCCCGACAGGGCGGCGCTGAGCCGGGCGCACACCTCCGACACATCGTGACTGAGGTCCGCCGGGCTTCCTAAATGCGCAGGGTCAACACAGGGTTTGGAGCGCATGGTGGAACCTCGGGCGATTGACCGTCCCAGTGTGCGCCCAACAAATTACTCAATCGTTAAAGCGGCCATAGATTCACTCATAATCCTTTTACCGCCGGCAGCGGCCGCGCGGCGCCGAGAAACCCGGCCCACGGATCAACCCGCTGCAGCAGCGCCGGAGCCGAGCGGATCGTAAAGGCACCCGGGTCCAATTTCGGGCCAAGCTGCCGCCAGGAGAGCGGCATCGACACCGTCGCACCCACACGGGCGCGCGGCGACCACGCCGCCACCGCCGTCGCACTGCTGTCGTTGCGCAAATAATCCAGAAAAATCCGCCCCACCCTGGCCCGTTTGGACATCACCGCCACATACCGATCCGGAAACTCGGCACACATCGCCTCACACAGCGCTCGCGCGAACGCCTTCGCCTCTGGCCATTCCGCCCGGGGCGTGAGGGGCGTGAGCACATGCAATCCCTTCCCACCCGTCGTTTTGACGAAGCTCTCGAGTCCCATTGCGGCCAACCGCCGCCGGATTTCCAGCGCGCCCCGGATCACCTCCGAAAACGCCAGCCCCTCATCCGGATCAAGGTCGAAAACGAGCCGATCCGGGTGCTCGATGTCCGCGACCCGCGCCCCCCAGGGGTGCAGTTCGAGCGCGCCCAGTTGCGCCAATGCCGCCAGACCGTCAGCACAATCGATCATCAAATACGGCTCTTTCTCCTCGCGCACAGTCACCGCATGAATCAATGCAGACTGACCGCGGATGACATGCCGTTGAAAAAACCGCATGCCATGAATTCCGTCCGGCGCACGCACGATCGAAATCGCCCGGCCTTCGACATACTCGAGCAACCGAGGTGCCACTGCCGCATAATATTGCGCTAAATCTGCCTTCGTAATCCCATCTTCCGGCCAAAGTAACTTTTCAGGGTGCGTAATATTGACCATGTGTATCGCTCGCGGCGTTACGACAGCGTCAGCGGGCGTGGCGACGTCCTGTGCGGCCTTGTCCTCGCGAAGCCCCTTGAACGACGCTTGGCGGAGCCTGCCTTCACCCGTGAACCCCTCATAAGCGATCTCCGCCACCAGGCTTGGGTCCAGCCAACCCACTGCACCATCGGGTGACGTCAGGAACGGTGATTGATTGGCCTCAAGCGCGCGGAATCGCGCCATCAACCCGTCCGCCACCGCACCACTCACGCCCGATCCGACCCGGCCCAAATACACCAGTCCCGGTGCCGACCCCGCAATGGTCCGATGAGCACCCACAAGCAGCACAAGCTGCCCCGCTGCACCGTGGCCCCATCCCCCGATCACAAACTCGTCCCGTCCGCGGCATTTCGCCTTCACCCAGGACGCTTGCCGGCCCGACACATAGGGTGACCCCGCTTTTTTGGAGACGACCCCCTCCAACCCCAACCTGCAGGCGGATTTCAACACGGCCTCGCCCGGCGCGTCGAAATGCACCAGCAATCGCACCCCTGCCGGAGCGGGCGACAGCAGCCGCTCGAGCGCCCCCTTCCGGTCCCGCAACGGCAGATCCCGCAAGTCCTTATCCTGCCACAGCAGATCGAAGGCAAAGAATACCAGATCGGCCGTCTTACCGCGTTCGATCGCGGCCTGGAGCGCCGCAAAATCTGGATTACCCGCACGATCCAGGGCCACCAATTCCCCATCCAGCACCGCATCGGGCAATGTCGCCAGCCCCGGAGCGGCACCCGTGAAACGATCCGTCCAGTCATGCCCGTTGCGCGTAAACAGCCGCACCGCGCCATGGCGCACATGCGCCTGTATCCGATACCCGTCGAGCTTCAATTCATGGACCCAATCCGCGCCGGTCGGAGATCGTGCGGCGGCGGTGCAAAGCGCGGGATGAATGAAACCGGGCGGCGGTGCGGCGGAAGGTTCGGGGATCTCGGTCGGGGCGGCGATCTCATCCATCGTGCGACCGGTCACGATCGAGCTTGTCGCATCGAGCAAGGCGGCCCCCGTGCCGGGCCGGGCGTGATCGTCGCGCTCCTTGATCAACAGCCAGCTCGTCTGCCGCTCCCCCTCTCGCCGCTTCATCCGGATCAGCACCCAGGCCCCGGACATCCGCTGGGACTCCACCTGAAATTTCAATTCACCTTGCGCCAAGTCTTCCTCGGCGCTCAGATGCTTGCCGTGGGGGATGTGCGTCCAGCTGCCTTGGTCCCACACCATCACCGTGCCCGCGCCATAATTCCCCGGCGCGATCGTCCCCTCGAACGCGCCATAAGCCACCGGATGGTCCTCGACCTCGACCGCGAGACGCTTCTGCGAGGGATCGAGGCTCGGCCCCCGCGTCACGGCCCAGCTTTTCAACACGCCCCCCAGCTCGAGCCGGAGGTCGTAATGCAGCCGGGTCGCCGCATGTTTCTGCACGACGAACAAGCCGCCCTGTGTCGCCACGACCGTCCCGGCCGGCTCTGGCGTGCGGTCGAAATTACGCTTAGCCCGATATGGCCGCAGTGCATCCATACCGGGCTGAACCCATGAATGCGCGCAAAGTTCGCGCCGCACCTGCGATATGGCTCTCCACGCTACTGGTCCCAGACCGAATCTCCTCGCATACTCCCCGCCGAACCGATCAAGAACGGAAGGACCCGCGACAATGGGCGACGTGGCAGCGGGACCGGCCCCGCATTCGTGGCGATGGGCGCCACCTGCCGATACGTGGCTAATTCGCCTCTTTGACCATCGAGGATTCCTTGCCGCCTTATGCCTATTTCCGGCGCTGGCGCTCTTGCTTGTTTTCTTGACGTATCCCCTCGGACTCGGTGTCTGGCTCGCTTTCACCGACACGAAGATCGGCCGGGCGGGCGTCTGGGTCGGCCTCGATAATTTCGACAGCCTCTGGCACGACCGGATATTCTGGTTGAGCGTCACGAACACGCTGTTTTACACCGCCGTCGCCACGGCGGGTAAATTCGGCCTTGGCCTCTGGCTCGCATTGCTGCTGAACCAAAGCATTCCGTTCAAGTCTTTCATCCGTGCCATCATCTTGGTGCCCTGGATTGTCCCGACCGTGTTGTCGGCCATCGCGTTTTGGTGGATCTATGACCCGCAATTCTCCATTATTTCTTACGTCCTCAAAAACATGGGCGTTATCGAGACGAACATCGATTTCCTCGGCTCCCCCTGGCACGCCAGGCTTTCCCTCATCGCGGCCAACATTTGGCGCGGCATCCCGTTCGTCGCCATCAGCCTTTTGGCCGGTCTGCAAACCATCTCACCCTCACTCTACGAAGCCGCCATGCTGGACGGTGCCACACCATGGCAGCGATTTATTGAGATAACGTTACCAATGCTGATGCCCGTGCTCAGCGTCGTGCTAACCTTCTCGGTGCTGTTCACCTTCACCGACTTTCAGCTGATCTATGTATTGACGCGCGGTGGGCCGCTGAACGCCACCCACCTGATGGCCACGCTGTCCTTCCAGCGCGCGATCTCGGGCGGGGCGCTGGGCGAGGGCGCGGCCATCGCCACGCTGATGGTGCCCTTCCTGCTGG
>JAYVOF010000209.1:0-9103 GCA_043758105.1 Rhodospirillales bacterium
GGCGACTCGCAATGACGAGTTTAGTTCTTCGCTTTGTCCACCAGCCGGTTCTGCGCGATCCACGGCATCATGGCGCGCAGCTTTTCGCCGACTTGCTCGATCGAATGTTCGCTCATCCGCCGCCGCGTGGCCTTGAAGCTGGCCTGGTTGGTGCGGTTTTCTAGCATCCAGTCGCGGGCGAAGCGGCCGGATTGGATGTCTTCTAGGACGCGCTTCATCTCAGCCTTGGTCTCGGACGTGATGATGCGGGGGCCGGTGACGTATTCGCCGTATTCGGCCGTGTTGCTGATGCTGTAATTCATGTTGGCGATGCCGCCTTCGTAGATCAGATCCACGATCAGCTTCACCTCATGCAGGCACTCGAAATACGCCATTTCCGGCGCATAGCCAGCTTCCACCAGCGTCTCGTAGCCGGCCTTGATCAGCTCGACCAGGCCGCCGCAGAGCACGACTTGCTCGCCGAACAAATCGGTTTCGCACTCTTCCTTGAACGTGGTCTCGATGATGCCGGCGCGTCCGCCGCCGATGGCGCTGGCGTAGCTGAGCGCGATCTCCATGGCGTTGCCGGAGCTGTCTTGCGCGACCGCCACCAGGCAGGGGACGCCCCCGCCCTTCTGATATTCGCTCCGCACCGTGTGGCCGGGTCCCTTGGGCGCGATCATGAACACATCGATGTCGGCGCGGGGGTCCAGCAGGTTGAAGTGGACGTTGAGGCCATGCGCGAAGGCCAGCGCGGCGCCGGGCTTCATGTTGGCGTGCAGCTTTTCGCGATACAGGTCACCCTGGCCCTCATCGGGCGTCAGCACCATGACCACGTCCGCCCATTTGGCGGCGTCCGCCGGGTCCATGACCTTCAGCCCGGCGGCCTCGGCCTTCGCCACGCCGGTCGAGCCGGCGCGGAGGCCGACGGCGAGGTCCTTGGCGCCGCTGTCTTTCAAATTGTTGGCATGGGCATGGCCCTGGCTGCCGTAGCCGATGATCGCGACGCGCTTCCCCTTGATCAGGTTCACGTCGGCGTCGCGGTCGTAGTAAACGCGCATTTCTAAAAATTCCTAAACATTAAAAGAATCAATGAACATAGAACCAAGCAGACCACCGCGGTCCATAACAGGGGTGAGCTACCGCTGGAAGACTTCTTACCAAGGACGGCATCTAAATCAGTTCGAGAGGGTAGCAGGGTGGATATCTGTTGCATGATGGTATCTGCCTACCTCTCCAATTTTTGACTCTCGATTGAATAAATTAGCAATGGCCACGCCCAGAAGTACTGCTCCTCCAACACCAACAAGCTCAAGATAAACCACAATTATTCGAAGCTGATTGCATGCTTCAGGTAGAGCGGGTGCAGTCGGCCCTTGGGCTTTGCAGGTTTGCTGGACATCAATCAATGCACTCGGACCTGTAGCCGTCTTTGGTATAGGAACCTGTCCCTGGGAAACACTTAGATTAAATAGGGTCAACGCCACTATCAACGCGGCAAAAGACTTTCCGTAAAACTCAGCGACGCCACGATGTATTTTCGCACGAGCTACCAATTCTGAATGCACTTTCAGGAGCAACTCTATTTTCTTACCAGTTGCGACGCGCTCTCGAGGCTTGATCTGGTTTCGAGTAATCAAAGCACTCTTGCTCCCCGCGCAATCGCGGCCACCCCCGACCGTGACACTTCCGCGAGCCCGATGGGCCGCATCAATTCGATGAACGCATCGATCTTATCCGGCCCGCCAGTCAGCTCGAACACCAGGCTGCCGATGGTCGCGTCCACCACCCGGGCCCGGAAGGCGTCGGCCAGGCGCATGGCCTCCGTGCGGTCCGGGCCGTGGCTGACCACCTTCACCATCGCGAGTTCCCGGGCGAGATGCGGGCCCTCGCGGGTTAGTTCCGCCACGCGATAGACGGGGACCAGGCGGTCCAGCTGGGCCTTGATCTGCTCGATCACCATGTCGGTGCCGGATGTCACCACGTTGATGCGGCTGCGGCCTTCCTGGTCCACGGCGGCGACTGTCAGGCTGTCGATGTTGTAGCCGCGGCCGGCGAACAGGCCGATCACGCGGGCCAGCACGCCGCTTTCGTTTTCCACCAGGACGGAGATGGTGGCGGACCGTGTGTCGCTCATTTTGAGCCGGCCTGTTGGTGGTGGGTTGCAAGGGCAACCCACCCTACGGTTTTCCCGCCAAACGTAGTCATACCAGCAACAACCCCTCATCCGTCACCGACGCCGTGCGGCCCTGCTGTGCCGGGCCCAGGATCATTTCATTGTGCGCGGCGCCGGAGGGGATCATTGGGAAGCAATTCTCCTTCTGATCCACGCAGATGTCGGCGATCACCGGGCGGTCTACCGCGATCATCTCGCGGATCACCCGGTCCAAATCGTCCACGCTGGTGGCGCGAAGGCCTACGCCGTGGAATGCCTCGGCCAGCTTTACGAAATCCGGCAGCGACTCCGAATACGACTCTGAATACCGTCCGCCATGCAGCAGCTCCTGCCACTGGCGGACCATCCCCATGTATTGGTTGTTCAAAATGAACACCTTCACCGGCAGGCGGTATTGTGCCAGCGTGGCCATCTCCTGGATGTTCATCAGAATACTGGCCTCCCCGGCGATGTCGATCACCAGGGCGTCCGGGTGGGCGATTTGGGTGCCCATCGCGGCGGGCAGGCCATACCCCATGGTGCCGAGGCCGCCCGAGGTCATCCAGCGGTTGGGGGCGTCAAACCGGAAATACTGCGCCGCCCACATCTGATGCTGGCCGACCTCGGTCGAAATGAAGGTGTCCCGGCCGGATTCGCGGGTGATGTCATACAGCCGCTGGATCGCGTGCTGCGGCTTGATGATGGAGCCGGGTGCCGGGTCCTGGTGGAATTTCAGGCTCTCCATCTCACGCCAAGTGTCGATCTGCCGCCACCACTCGGTCAGGCTCGGCTTGTTGCTCGTGTCTTTCCAGGCCGCCAGCAGCGCCTGCAAAATGAGCCCGGCGTCGCCCACCACCGCCACGTCCACGGCCACGTTCTTGTTGATGCTGCTGGGGTCGATGTCGCAGTGGATCTTTTTGGAATCCGGGCTGAACGCATTGAGTCGCCCCGTCACCCGGTCATCAAACCGCGCGCCGATATTCAGCATCACGTCGCAGCCATGCATGGCCATGTTGGCTTCGTAGGTGCCATGCATGCCCAGCATACCCAGGAACTGCGGATCGTTGGACGGATACCCGCCCAGCCCCATCAGCGTGCTGGTGCAGGGCATGCCGGTCGCGCGCACGAAGTCGATCAGCGCCTGGGAGGCGGCGTCACCCGAGTTGATGACCCCGCCGCCGGAATAAATAATGGGCCGCTTGGCATTGCGCAGCAGCCGGATGGCGTCGGCGATCCGCTCCGGCTCCGGGGTGGTCGCCGGGCGATAGCTGCGATGCGGCGTCTCGGCCGCGGGCTGGTAGGGCGCGCGGGCGATCAGGATGTCCTTCGGCAGGTCGATCACCACCGGGCCGGGCCGTCCGGAGCGCGCCACGTAGAACGCCTCATGCACCACGCGGGCGAGGTCCTCGGAGCGCTTGACCAGGTAGTTGTGCTTGGTGGCGGGCCGGGTGATGCCGGTGGTGTCGGCCTCTTGGAAAGCGTCGTTGCCGATCAGATGCGTCGGCACTTGGCCCGTGAGGCACACGATGGGGATGCTGTCCATCAGCGCGTCCACCAGGCCCGTGACCGCATTGGTAGCACCGGGTCCGGAGGTGACCAGGACCACGCCGACCTTACCGGTGCTGCGCGCATACCCTTCGGCCGCGTGCACCGCCGCCTGTTCGTGCCGGACCAGGATGTGGCGGATGCTGTTCTGCTGGAAGATGGCGTCATAGATCGGGAGCACCGCGCCGCCCGGATAGCCGAAGATGACCTCGACGCCCTGATCACGCAGGGCGCGCAGTAGGACTTCGGAACCGGATTGCTGGGGTAGGTCAGTCATGGGTCTCTCCTTGGCCGCCAAGTGCCGCTGTTTGCTGCGGCGCGTCAATGGTGGAGTTAACGAAATGCTGTAAATCATCTTCCAAACTATGCGAAAGTTGCGCTAGACCCTCGTATCGCGCATGGATCGTATGCAAATTTGCCGGGTCCACGATTTTCCGGTTCCGGAACCACGTCGCCTGCTGCTTTGTGTAGCGGCCCGTGACCAGCTCCGTCTTCTCGGCCGCTGCATCGAGCGTGATCCGTCCGTCCAGATATTGCATCAGCTCCACCACCCCATGCGCCCGCATGGCCGGCAATGCCGGGTCGAGGTGGCGGATGGCCCGGACCTCGTCCAATGCGCCGTTATCCATCATCGCCGAGAACCGCCCGGCAATGGCCCGGCGCAACGCCTCCCGCGGCGGGTCCAGATGCACCATGCGGAACCGCCACGGCGCGGGCGGCAAGGTCAGCGCCTGCCACGCCGAAAGGCCTCGCCCGGTGCTGCGCCACACCTCCCACGCGCGCGCCAAACGCTGCCCATCCCCGGCATAGATGCCCGCCGCCGTGACCGGATCGGCCTGTGACAGCCGTGCATAGAGGCCGGGCAGGTCCGCCATCATCGCTCGCGCCTCTATCCGCATCGCCGGGTCGGGGTCCGGAATGTCCACGATCCCTTGCGTGAGTGCGGTCAGATACAGCCCGGTACCGCCGCACAGGATCGGCAGACGGGCCTGTTCCATCGCCGCCATCGCTTCCCGCCGCCACCAGGCCGCATTGCCGGGCTCGGCCGCCGGGCGCACGCCATACAGATAGTGCGGGGCCCGCGCCTCATCCTCCGGCGACGGCCGCGCCGTGAGCACGCGCAGTTCCCGATAGACCTGCATCGAATCCGCGTTGATCACCGTGCCGCCCAGCCGCACGGCCAGGTCCAGCGCCAGCGCCGATTTCCCGCTGCAGGTTGGCCCGGCGATGATCAGCGCCGTCGCTTGCTCCACTCCTGGTTCCTCGTCATATGAAGGGCATGCAGCACGTCTTAATCCTGATGGCTCCAAACCGGGAGCTAAGTCCAGCCCTGATCGGACGCGTGCAGGACGCCGTTCGCGGCGGCACCCCGGTCACGCTGTCACCGGGCGAGGCGGTCGAAATCCCCTGCGAAGGTCCCGACCCGGCGCTCATCCACGCCGCCCTCGATGCCGCCCCGGTGGACGCCGTGGTGCTGCCCGCCGCGGGCCGCCGCAAGCGGCTGTTGATCGCCGACATGGACAGCACGATCGTCACCACCGAAACGCTCGACGAACTCGCCGCCTATGCCGGGCTGCGCGACGAAATCGCCGCCATCACCAAGCGCAGCATGAACGGCGAGATCGACTTCGCCGCGGCGCTCCGCGAACGCGTGGGCATGCTGAAGGGCCTGGCGGTTTCGGCTTTGGAGAGCACCTGGTCAGAAACCCGCCTGATGCCCGGCGCCCTAGACCTGGTTCGCACCATGCGGGCCCACGGGGCTCACACGGCGCTCGTCTCCGGCGGCTTCACCTGGTTCACTGGCCGCGTTGCGACCCAATGCGGCTTCCACACCCACCGTGCCAATGTGTTGCTGGACGATGGCACGGCGCTGACTGGGTTGGTGGGCGAGCCGATCCTCGACCGCGACGCCAAACTCGCCACGCTGCGCGAACTCGCTGCCGCGCATGGGCTGACGATGACCGAGTGCCTTGCGGTGGGCGACGGCGCCAACGACCTGGCGATGATCCAAGCCGCTGGCCTGGGCGTCGCCTACCACGCCAAACCCATCGTCGCCTCGGCGGCAGCGGTGCGGATCGAGCATTGCGGGTTGCGCGCGCTGCTGTTTTTACAGGGGTATGGAAACGTGGACATCGCTGCCGCATCGACCCTTTAGTGAGCTCCCATTCAGTCGGGTGCGTGCCGCCGTGGGATGGGTGGTGTTGCCGGTGAGTGATGGGTTTCACCCATACTACGGTGCTTCGGCCCATTGTTTGTGTCGTGGTGGTTTTGGTGGGCTGAAGCCCACCCTAAGGGGGTTTTCGGGTCCGGTTGCGGTCATTGCGGCGCGGGCGCGGAGGGTGGCGATGTCGGCGGGGGTGCGGCGCTTCCAGATGTAGGCGCGGGATTGGTAGGCGATTCCGAGGTCGCGGGCGAGTTCTTCGATGATGTCGTCGATGGGCCGGGTGCGGAGGTCTCGCTCTAGGCCGTCGTCATCGAGGCGTTCGTGTAGTTCGTTGTAGAGGATGTCGGTGTCGGTGGCGGGCGCGCGCCTGGCTTCGATGGCGTCCTCGACGCCGCGGATTATTTTCTCGCGGGCTAGGGTGCGTTCGACGGCCGGGGTGCGGGTTTTGGGTGGGTTGGTGGCGATGTGGCGGGCGAGGGCGATGGTGCGGCGGATGGTGCGGGCAATGCGGTCAAAGGGGATTGTAGGGTCAGATCCGGGTTCTTTGGCTGCGCGTTCGTGGAGTTGCCGGGCGAGGTCTGCGCCGCGGTCGATGAGATCGTGGAGGACGGCGCGGTAGTAGGCGTCATCGTCTTCGAGGGATGGGGGCGGTGATTGGGGAGAGGTGGGGATGGGGTGCATGTGAGAGAGATAGGAACATATTCCGAGGTGGGAGGTCAAGTGTTTAGGTTTAGGCCCGCGGCGAAAGGGGATGCTGGCAAGCGGTCATTAGCTAGCTTGACTAATTTGAGCTTTGAGCCGTCTCTGGGCGGTATTTGGAGGGGACATGCAGCGGGTCACCATTCATGCGGCGAAGACACATCTATCCCGGCTGATCGAGGCGGCGCTTGCCGGTGAGGATGTGGTGATTTCTCGTGGCAGCACGCCCGTCGTGCGCCTCGTGCCGGTCATCAAGCAAACCTTCCAGATCGGCCTGCTGGCTGGTCAGCTGGGTAATGGACCGGATTTCTTGGCTTCCTTGGATGAGGATGAGCTTGATCTTTGGGAGGGGGGGCGGTGACGTCAGTCTTGCCCGACACTCACGCTTGGGCTTGGAGTCTCGCGGGTGATGACCGCCTCTCGGCCCGTGCCCTGGCGGCTATCAACGAGGCTGACACCGTGTTTGTCAGTCCGATCAGCTTCTTTGAGATCGCCCAGAAGGTTCGGCTCGGCAAGTGGCCCGAAATGGTGAGCTTTCTCGACAGGCTGCCCACTCTGTTACAGTCGCAAGGCGGCGTGGTTGCCGCTTTCGGACCTCAGACCTGCATCGAGGCTGGCATGATGGACTGGGCTCATCGCGATCCGTTCGATCGACTGCTTGCCGCGACGGCCCGGCAGAGCAAGCATCTTCTTGTGTCCGCTGATGCGGCCTTTGACGGCATCGTCACGAGGGTTTGGTAGTGGGTGACTACGCTGCACGCGGCGCGGCCGATTTGGAGCGGGCGGAATAGCGGGTTTTCGGTGCGGCGTCCGGCAAAGCAGCCGCTCGGCGTCTAGCCATTCACGGCCCGCTTCGCTACCTTCCCACGTATGGCCCGCTCCCCTACTGCCGACTTGGCCCCGCTTATCAAGCTCCTGCAAGCGGGCGTCCCACCTAACCGCGCTGCCACCGAACTCTCTCGCGTAGTGGCGATCTGGACGGCCGACCTCAAGAATGACGGCGAGCAGCTCCAGGAGCAGCTCTCCGGCCTGGCCGAGCAGATGACGACGGGGATCGAGGAAATGCACGAGGGCATCGCCGCGGCGAGTGACAAAGGGAAGCCCACGCTGCGGCGCATCCTGGCGACGCATGAGGCGGTGCTGGAGGAAGTGCGGAAAGCGCAGGGGGCAGGGTAAGCATCCACCGCCCCACTAGAGAGGCTGACCGCTGCACTCGATCCCGCATTGCTCGCCCGCATTGCTCGCCCGCATTGCTCGATTGATGCGCTCTGCCGGTTTGGTGGGTGCCGGCCGGCGCCGGGCCGGGTCAGGACTAAGCGGCGGGACCGGGATGCTCGGCCGGCGCCGGACCTGGTGGAACGCAAGTTCATGGCCAATGCGGCGAACTGGCTGTGGGTGGCGGACATCACGTTCGTGCTTCCAGGCAAGTCTGGAAGTGGCGCTTAGAAACGATGGGTTTTACCCATCCTACGCCTGCTGCCCGCAATTTTCTGGGACCGGGGATTAAAGCGGTCTTTCAGCGGTCTATCGTCGCTTAATTGTCGCCGGGAAAGAGGGGTGGTAGAACGCATGAATGAATGGGACGAACGACGCAACGGAACTTGAGGCGCTGCGCAACTACGCGGATGGTCTTGCCGGCACCCGCGAGACGATTCAAGACGCCGGACTTCGGGACTACGCCGATCTTGTGATTGCGCTGGCGCAGAACGACCTCGCATTTCCGAAGCCCGCCGATACGCCTGAGCGCCACGCGCAGATCGCAAGGGCAAGCGCGATCCTTCAGCCACTTCTGCGGCATGGTCGTTGAGGTCAGGCTTGTTGTTACTGACACATCGCCGCTGATTACCCTCGCGGCGGCGCAAAGCCTCGACTACCTGCTTTATCCGGAACTTCCGGTCATCATACCAGATGCTGTTTACTACGAGGCGACCGGCAGCGCCGGGAAACTCGGCGCGCAGCGGATTATCGACTGGTATTACGCGCACGAGGACGCGGTGCGGATCGAACCAAGCCAAGCCTTTCAGGATGCATGGACACTGATCAGCGTCCAGGGTGGTCGCCTGCCGAAGGATTTAGGCGAGCGATCAGCCCTTGAAATCGTGCGCGGCCTGCCGCTTGGGGCTCAGGAGCGGGCGCTGCTGTTGAGCGACGACCGGGACGTAAGGCGCATGGTGGTTGTCGATCCCGACCGGCTGATTTTGCTGACGACATGGGACTACCTCCGCCAGCTCGAACAGGCGCAGCGCATTCAGTCAGCCGATGCGGTGATCGCAGCGGTGCGGGAAGCGGGTCGAAACCCGCCGACACGGGATATATGGGAGCAGCATGACCCAGAAATCCGCGACGCCGTGCGGAACGCGATCGAGCGCGCGCATCGCACCGGCCCGCCCGGCGTCGAAAGCCTGTAATGATTGTGCCCTCTGCCTACATCAGGAAGCTCGCACCATACCGAGCGGCCGCTTTCGACCCAACTCGGTCGGATGGTGCCCAATTGCCAGGTCTTGAAAGCGGCCATTCGTGTATCACGGCCGGGAGCAGCTCAGCGCTACTCTCAGCCGACC
>JAYVOF010000210.1:0-3129 GCA_043758105.1 Rhodospirillales bacterium
TCCATGGTATAATCCGGACTGCGGATAATACCAGAACTCAGGAACAAGCCCTCGATGCAATTGCGCCGATAGAAGCCTAAGGTGAGCGTGACCACTTCATCCACCGTGAACCGCGCCCGCTGCACATTCGAGCTGCGGCGGTTGATGCAATACAGGCACTCATAGACGCAGGAGTTGGTCAGTAGGATTTTCAACAGTGAGATACACCGCCCATCCGGCGCATAGGCATGGCAGATTCCCATGCCCTCGGTCGAGCCGATGCCGCCTGTTTCGCCCAGCGAACTCCGCTTGACGGTGCCGCTGGAGGCGCAGGAGGCGTCGTATTTCGCCGCATCGGCGAGGATTTCGAGCTTCTTCAGTAGGTCCATGAGAACACCTGTTCTCAATGCAACGTAAGCGCCCGACGTCGGTTTGCAACTCGTGAGACGGCGCGGGTGGTTCGTGGAATGCGACGGCGCATTCCACCCTACGAGGGCTCATTCCCCGATATCGCGGGACCGCTCTATGCTGCCCGGATGACCCCAGCCGACTATGCCTTGATCGAGGGTGCCACCTGTCCGCATTTCTCCCGGGATGGGCGCACGCTGTTCCACCTGCGCGGCCACCCGGCGCAGCTCTGGGCGCTCGATCTCGCCACCGGTCAGACCCGTCCGCTGACCCAGCATGACGAGCGGGTGGCGATGATCCGCCGGGCGCCGAAGGACGACCGGATCATTTATGGGATCGATGCGGGGGGCGACGAACGGCAGCAGCTGTGGCTGTGGGACGGCGCATCCCGTCCGCTGACCGACGCGCCCGGCGTGATCCACGGTTTTGGCGCCTGGCACCCGGATGGCACCCGGATCAGCATGACGGCGAATGACCGGGACGAGGCGCATTTCGACGTACTGACGCTCGATCTCACGACGGGCGAGCGCACCGGCCTGCACCAGGGCCGGCATGAGGTGACGGTCGGGGCGTGGCATCCGAACGGCACCAGGCTGGTAGCGATGACGGAGCATGCCACCGGGGATGTGCGTCCGTTTATTCTGGATTTGGACGGCGGGGCCACGCCGTTGGCCCGGGCGGCTCCCGCCGATTTCGCCCGGCTGCGCTGGAAATCCGGCGCGCTGCTGGGCCTGACTGACGCCGGGCGGGATTTCAGGGCGCTGTGCCGGTTCGACGATGGGATCACGCCGGTTTTCGCCCCGGATGCCGATGTGGACGCCTGGGCCATGGCCCCCGGCGGCGAGTCCCTGGCGACCGTGGAGAACCGCGGTGGCTATGGCGTGCTGCGTTTGGGTCCGTTGAACGGCGACCGTCCGGACATCGCCCTGCCGCCGGGCGTGGTGTCGGAGCCGTCATGGTCTGCCGACGGCTCCATGCTGGCCTTCTCGCTCAGCACGCCAACCGAACCGCCCGCGCTGTGGGTGTGGGAGGACGGTGCCGCACGCTGCGTTTGGCGGGCGGACCCGGTGCCGGCTATTCCGTTCGAGGCCGTCGAGTGGACGGGCCATGATGGCTTGCGCATCCCGGGCTGGCTCGCCCGACCCCGCGGTGTGCCGCTGGCCCCGGCCGTTGTGTGGGTGCATGGCGGCCCGGCGTCCGAGTCCCGTCCGCGGTTCCGGGCGGATATGCAGGCGCTGCTGGCGGAGGGCATCGCCGTGCTGATGCCCAACGTCCGCGGCAGCACGGGACTTGGGCGTCAGCGCATGATGGCGGACGACCTGGCGCGGCGGCTGGACAGCGTGGCGGACCTGGCCGCCGGCGGGCGCTGGCTTGCGGCCCAGCCCGGCATCGATCCCACGCGGATTGCCGTGATGGGTCAGTCATATGGCGGGTTCATGGTGTTGTCGGCGCTGACCGAATACCCGGAGCTGTGGCGGTGCGGCATCGATTTTTACGGCATCAGCGATTTCGGCACGCTGCTGGCGGGCACCGGGCCGTGGCGGCGGGCGCACCGGGCGGCCGAATATGGTGAACCGGTGCGGCACCGCGCGCTGTTCGACCGCATCTCACCGCTTGGGCACGTGGACCGGATCGCCGCGCCGTTGCTGGTGCTGCATGGCACGCGGGACCCGCGGGTCGCGATCGCGGAGAGTGAGCAGTTGGTCGAGGCGATGGGTCAGCGTGGCAAGGCGGTGGCCTATGAGGTGTTCGACGATGCCGGGCACGGCTTTGTCAGGGCGGCGGATCGGGTGCGGGCCTGGGAGGCGGTCGCGGATTTCCTTCGGCGGACTCTGTAACGGGCTACTCGCCCTCTGTCTCCGGATCGACCTCTTCGCCCTCGGCATCCACTTCGACGGCGGCCCCCTTTACCACCGTCTTCAGATCGTCCAACAGGCGCTGCATGGCGGTCGCCTTGTCGGTCTTTTCGAGGGCGGCGAATTCGGCGGCGAGGCGGTCCATGGCGTTCTCGTAGATCTGCCGCTCGCTAAACGATTGATCCGGTTGCCCGGCGTTGCGGTAGAGATCCCGCACCACCTCGGCGATTTGAATGGGATCGCCCGAGTTGATCTTCTGCTCGTATTCCTGCGCCCGGCGGGACCACATGGTCCGCTTGATCCGGGCCCGGCCCTTCATCAGCGCCAAGGCCTTATCGAAGATCACCCGCGTTGCCAGCTTGCGCAGGCCCGCACTGCGCGCCTTGGCGACCGGGACCCGCAGCGTCATCCGGTTCTCTTCGAACGTGATGTGGATCAGCTCGAGCTTATGGCCGGCAATTTCCTCGGTGGCGATCCGCTCGACCTTGCCGACGCCGTGGGTGGGATAGACGACGTAATCGCCCTCCACGAAATCTTCTTTGGCCGCCATGGCCCGTGGTACGATTTGCGGGCGGCCATGCATGCCCGGCATGTGCCCCGGCATTTTGGGGGGGGCGCGGAACGGGGGGTCGATCGGCGGCGGGGCGGCTTCGACCGGAGCCGCCACTGGCGTGATCATCGGGGCCACCATAACAGCAGGCGGGGGCGGGACAACCGCGGCGAGACGCGCGGAGGGTTTCGACGTAGCGGATTTGGACGGCACCTGGCATAACTCCTGGCCTGCGGCGAACGCAAGCGCGACAGCAAATTGTGCAACGGCCCAGCCCATGCCAGTCAACGCTCATTTTTTGGCGCAGGGCTAAAACCGGGGCCCGTTTGTTTCGGA
>JAYVOF010000211.1:0-8979 GCA_043758105.1 Rhodospirillales bacterium
GCGATGATCTTCGAGAAGCCCAGCACGCGGACCCGGGTGAGCTTCGAGGTCGCGATGCGGCAGCTGGGGGGCGACGTGATCAACCTCACTGCGCGGGATTTGCAAATCGGCCGCGGCGAGACCATCGCCGACACGGCGCGCGTGCTGTCCCGGTATGTGGACGCGATCATGTTGCGCACCGATGAAGCGTCCAAACTACATGAAATGGCCGATGCGGCCACGGTCCCGGTGATCAACGGCCTGACCAATCACAGTCATCCCTGCCAATTGATGGCGGACGTGATGACGTTCGAGGAGCATCGCGGACCGATCGCCGGGCAGATCGTGGCGTGGACCGGCGACGGCAACAACGTCGCGTGTTCATGGATCGAGGCCGCGGTGCGGTTCGGCTTCACCCTGCGCATCGCGGCGCCAGCGGAGCTGCAACCGTCGGCGGCGCTGTTGGATTGGGCGCGGAGCGAGGGCGGCCGGATCGAGATCGCGGCGACGCCGGAACAGGCCGTGGAGGGTGCGCGCTGCGTGGTGACGGATGGCTGGCTCAGCATGTCCGACGATCCGAACCAGAATCGGCACAATCTGCTGGCACCCTACTGCGTGACCCCGGCGCTCATGGCGCGGGCGGCGCCGGACGCCATTTTCATGCATTGCCTGCCGGCGCATCGGGGCGAGGAGGTGTCGGCCGAGGTGATCGACGGCCCGCAATCCGTGGTGTTCGACGGCGCAGAGAACCGGCTGCATGCGCAGAAGGGCGTGCTGGCCTGGGTGTTGGGCGCGGCGCGTTGACGGAAGAGATTGCGGCGACGCCGGGCTGGGTGGATGACCGGCTGGACGCCATTTTGAGCGGCGTTCCTGCGTTGGCGCGGACGGCGTATGCGGATTGCTTGGCGCGGGCCAAGCAACCGGGCGCACCGTCCGACCTGCTGGGCACGGAATTCGGCCGATGCCGGGCGGTGCTGCGGCAGGCGGTGCCGGGTGCGGCATGGTATGCGCTGGTGCCGAAGCTGGAGGCGCTAGAGGCGGAGATCGCCGCCGAAAGCTAGTCTGCTTCCCTCTCTCCCTTCGGGAGAGGGCGGGGGTGAGGGAGACAACGGAGGCTGGCTTCCGCGAGTGCGCTAGAGTGGCAGTTGCGACTATGCTGAGGATTGCGCCGGTCGTTTCCCTCACCCCAGCCCTCTCCCGGAGGGAGAGGGGGAAGATGCTTTCATGCCGCTTCCGGCCAGAAGGCATCGTCCATGAGTTGGGCGAAAGTATAGGGACTGGCCCAGGGAAATAGGTCCCGCGGCAGATCCGTCTCACGCTCGGCACGGAGGACCGCATCGCCGTACGCGTCGGCCAAAGCCTCGTCTTGCCAGGCCCTTAGGCTGGGGTTGTCACGCAAGTGGCGGGCGAGTTGGCGGCGTTGTTCTTCGATCGTCAGCCGCCAGCTTTTACCCTGCCGGGCGGGCTGATACGACCATTTCAACAGATGGAGCAGCAGCACGGCCAATCGGCTGACCATCTCACGCTTTTCACCACGGCCCAAGGTTTCGATCTCCTCGGCCAGATGCGGCAGGTCTAGTTCGCTGAGGCGCCCGGCGCGCAACAGGGCGGCCTGCTCCTCCGTCCAGGCGTGAAAATCACTGTCGTAGCGGGCGACGTCCTGCGAGGGTGGGTGATCGTCCATTCTGCTCTCCGGGCCGATATTAGCACGGCTCGGTGACGGCCGCGCTCGTTTTGGCAGTGATGCGGGCGGCGATGGCAGCGTCAACACCCATCGTGGTCAATACAGGCCCAAGGTCGGCACCAGCCCTTGCGGCGGTGAGCAAGGTGCTCAGCTCGTCCTCATCGAGCGTCAGCGTGGCGACCGGCGTTTCGTTCAGCAACCCGGCCGCGAACGGTTTGACGCGGAGCCGGGTGCGGTGGTCCGGGTGGGGCTTTTCGGACTTCATCGTCACGCCGCGAAAGTATTTCTTCTGCCATTTCTCGGTCGGCAGGCGAGGCTTGGGGATCTTTTGGTCGATCAGGAATTCATTGCGGGACTTGGTCCACAACGCAAAATTCTCGGCCAATTCCGGGTCGTCATCGATGTGCACCGCCTTGGGCTCGAACCGGTCCAGCACGCCGCGCTGGATGGGGAAGATGAAGCTGATGGGCTCACCCTTGGCGAATTTCACCCAATGATTCCGGCGGGTAAAGCGCCAATTCATGGTGAAGGTATAGGGGGACCAATCCGCCTCCACGATGCCGGACAGGGCCGCGATGCCGTCCTTGGCGCGGTTGGGGGAGCCCATGATGAACAAATCCCAGCCCGGCGGCGTCTGAAACAGGCCCTGGATATGGAACGTGAGCACGCCCTGGCCGAAGGCGGAGATGGCTTCGTTCTGGGCCGGCGTCTGCGGCGGGTTGCGGACGATCACGTCCTCCGTCCGGCTGCCGCCGTTCCAATACGCCTCGACATCGACCGGGCACAGGATCTCCCAGCCATGCGCGTTGGCGATATTGAGCGGCAGGCAGCGATAGGCGAAGGTTTCTGGGGTTTCATCCATCCACGGCCGGGTGGCCTCGGCGGGGCGGATGATCGGGTCCCAGCCGGGGTGGAGGAAGCAGATCAGATCCATGGTGGGCCTATTGGGACTGAGCGGGCGTGAATGCCACACCCAAGTGTTCGGCGATGCTATGAAGCCGTTTGTCACGGGTCCAGAGCTTGGTGTCTTGGGTTAGTTTTACGCTGGCAAGGAGATGGACGTCCACGTAACCTACACCCCGGCTGAACAGTGCGTGCCGAGCGATGAAGCGAAGGACCTCCGAATCGGTGCCGATCTCGGCACACGGCATGTCCGATAGCGCGTTGATGACGGTCTCACGCTTACTCAGATTTCCGAGTGACAGCTCACCGATCACGAAGGGATGGGTCATCACCGATCCCTTCGTGAGTTGAATCACAAGAGCTTGGTCGGTTTGGCGGAGATGATCGATCCAGACCGACGTATCGACTAAGATCACGCAAGCCGACGACGCGGCGGTGCCTCGAGCTCCGGCTCGGTGCCGCCCAGCCGGGCGAGGCGCCGGGCGCTTTCCCGCTCGATCAAGGCGGTCAAGGCTTCGCGGATCAGGCTGGATTTCTCTTGCAATCCGGTAAAGGCCTGGGCCTTGGCGATCAAGTCGTCATCGAGGGCGAGGGTGGTGCGCATGGTTTATCCTCCGTCGGAGGCACACATTTAGCACCATTTGATGACGGGATCAATGCGGCTGAGAGGCAAATTAAACGGTAGTAGGACCTTGACGGGCGTGGTGGGCCCGGTGGGACTCGAACCCACGACCACAAGATTAAAAGTCCCGTGCTCTACCAGCTGAGCTACAGGCCCGTTTGCGCCCGCATCAACGACGATGCGGGCGGTTGGTCAACCCGTCATTGCGTGTCCACTTGGGCGTGGCGATCCAGGGGCGCCTCGGGACAGTCCCTGGCGTCCCTGGATTGCTTCGGCCAATCGGCCTCACAAAGACGTTACTTTGCGTCCGCCGCCACCGTCACGTGGAGGATCTTGTCCGGGTTGGTCACCTGGCCACTGCCGCCGGCGCCGCGTTTGATGTTGTCCACGAACTCCATGCCCTGCACCACTTGGCCCCAGATGGTGTATTGTCCATCGAGGCTCGCGGCGGGCGCGAACATTATGTAGAACTGGCTATTGGCGCTATTCGGGTTGCTGGTGCGGGCCGCGCCCACGGTGCCGCGCAGGAATTTCGTACTCGTGGTGAACTCCGCCGGCAAATCCGGGTATTTGCTGCCGCCGCTGCCGGTGCCGGTCGGGTCGCCGCCCTGCGCCATGAAGCCCTCGATCACGCGGTGAAACACGATACCGTCGTAAAAATGCTCACGCGCCAGCTGCTTGACGCGCTCGACGTGCTTGGGGGCGAGGTCCGGGCGGAGGCGGATGACCACGCGTCCGTCCTTCAGATCCATATACAGGGTGTTTTCCGGGTCCAGCGCGGGCTGGGCGGTGGCAGTGTCAGACATCATCGATCCGATCGAAAGGGTTGGCAAAAGGGTGAGCAGGGTACGGCGCAGCATCATGCGGTCTCCGTTTTGGGGGACCGCACACGCGCGAGCGTGCGGTCCAGCGTGAGGGCGGGGACGAAGCTCGATACGTCACCGCCCAACCGGGCGATCTCCTTGACGAAGCGCGACGAGATGAACTGGTGCCGCTCGGTCGCCATCAGAAACACGGTTTCGACCTCGTGGTCCAGCCGGTAATTCATGCCGGCCATCTGGAATTCGTAATCGAAGTCGCTGACGGCGCGGAGGCCGCGGATGATCACGCCCGCGTTGTGGGAATGGGCGAAGCCGATCAGCAGGCCGGAGAACGGCACGACCTCGATCTCCGTGCCGGTGCGGGCGGCGATGGTGTCCGTCTCGTTCCGCACCAATTCCACGCGTTCTTCCAGCGGAAACAGCGGCCCCTTGCCGGCGTTCTCGGCCACGCCCACCACCAGGCGATGCACCGTGCGGGCAGCGCGGGCGATGATGTCCACGTGGCCGTTGGTCACCGGGTCAAAGGTGCCGGGGTAGATGCCGATATGACGCCTATTCGACATCGGGGACCTCGACCACCACCTCGTCCGGCGCGTCGTCATCTTCCAGGATCGGGAAGACGCTGGTGACATGCTCGGTCTCGCCCAGGCGGAATAGGGTCACGCCCATGCTGGTGCGCCCGGTCACGCGAACCTGGTCGGAGGGCACGCGGATCAGCCGGCCCTCGTCGGTCACCAGCATCACGCCGTCGCCGGGCCGGACCGGGAAGCTGGCGACGACCGCGGTGCCGTTGCGCGGCGCCAGGGTGATGTTGGCGATCCCCTGCCCGCCCCGGTTGGTGACCCGGTAGCGGCTAGCGAACGATCGTTTGCCGAACCCGGCGTTGGTGACCGTCAGCAGGATTTCCTCGTCCGGCGCGTGCGCCTCGACACTGTCGATCTCGGGCTCCTCCGTTTCCTCCGTTTCCACCTGATCGATGTGGCGGAGCACGGACAGGCTGATGACTTCGTCGCCGGGCTGGAGGCGGATGCCGCGCACGCCGGAGCTTTCGCGTCCGCTGAACACGCGGAGGTTGTCGGCGATCTGGAAGCGGATACAGCGGCCGCCCCGCGTGGCCAGGAACACGTCATCGCCCTCGCGGCAGGTGGCGACGCCGATCAGATGGTCGCCTTCATCCAGCTTCATGGCGATCAGCCCGGCGGCGCGGACGTTGCGGAAATCCGACAGCTTGTTGCGGCGCACGCCCCCGCTCGCGGTCGCAAACACGAGGTGCAGGTTCTCCCACATGCTCTCATCCTGCGGCAGCGGCAGGACGGTCGTGATGGTGTCGGTGCCCAACTCCGGCAGCAAATTGACCAGTGCCCGGCCCTTCGCCGTCGGGCTCGCCTCCGGCAGGCGCCAGACTTTTTCCCGGAACGCCTTGCCGCCGGAGGAGAAGAACAGCACCCATTGATGGGTATGCGCATTGAAGCTGCGGATCACCACGTCATCGCCGCGCGTGCCCGCCCCGGTGCGCCCGCGGCCGCCGCGGTTCTGCTGGCGGAAGATATCCAGCGCCGTGCGCTTGATGAAGCCGTCCCGCGTGATGGTGACCACCATCTGGCCGGGCTCGATCAGGCTTTCGTCGTCCTGGTCCGCCACCGCGTCCACGATGCTGGTCTGGCGGGGGCTCGCGATTTCGGCGCGGATCTTGAGCAGCTCCTCGGTCATCACCTCCATGCGGCGGATGCGACTGTCCAGGATGCCCAGCAGCTCGCGGATTTCCCCGCCGATCTTTTGCAGGTCCTCCTGGATCTTGTCCCGTTCGAGCCCGGTCAGCCGTGCCAGGCGCAGTTCCAGGATGCCGCGGGCCTGGGCGTCCGTCAGGCGGACGGTGCCGTCCACGATCTGGTTGCCCACATCGTCGATCAGCGCCAGCAATGCCGACACGTCCCCGGCCGGCCAGACCTTGTCCAGCAACGCGAGCCGCGCCGCCGTGCTGTCCGGGCTCGCGCGGATGATGCGGATCACCTCATCGATGTTGGCCACCGCGATACCCAGGCCCACCAGCAAATGCGCCTTGTCCCGCGCCTTGTTTAGCTCATGGGCGCTGCGGCGGCTGATGACCTCTTCGCGGAAGCGGATGAAGATTTCCAGCGCGTCCTTCAGCCCCAGCAGCCGCGGACGGCCATTATCCAGCGCCAGCATGTTCATGCCGAAGCCGGTCTGCAGCTGGGTGAAGCGATAGAGCTGGTTCAGCACCACCTCCGGCGTCGCGTCCCGCTTCAGCTCGATCACGATCCGCATGCCGTCGCGGTCGGACTCGTCCCGCAGATCGCTGATGCCCTCGACCTCCTTGGCGCGCACCAGCTCGGCGATGCGCTCCAGCAGCGTCTTCTTGTTCACCTGGTAGGGGATTTCGTTGATGACGATGGCGATGCGTCCGCCGCGCATGTCCTCGAAGAACGCCTTCGCGCGGATCACGATGCTGCCGCGCCCGGTCTCGAACCCGTTACGGATGCCGGAGCGCCCCAGGATGATGCCGCCGGTGGGGAAGTCGGGGCCGGGCACGATCTGCATGAGTTCATCGAGCGTGGTGCCGGGCTCGCGGATCAGTAGCAGCGTCGCATCGATGATCTCGCCGGGGTTATGCGGGGGGATGTTGGTGGCCATGCCAACGGCGATGCCCTCGCCGCCATTGATCAGCAGGTTGGGGAACCCGGCCGGCAGCACCTTCGGCTCGTGCTCGCTTTCGTCGTAGTTGGCCTGGAAATCGACGGTATCCTTGTCGATATCTGCCAGCAGATACCCGGCCGAGCGCGCGAGCCGCACCTCGGTATAGCGCTGCGCCGCCGGGGGGTCGCCATCGATGCTGCCGAAATTGCCTTGCCCGTCGATCAGCGGGAGCCGCAGCGAAAAGGTCTGCGCCATGCGGACCATGGCCATGTAGATCGCGAGGTCGCCATGCGGGTGGTATTTGCCCATGACGTCGCCGACGATGCGGGCGGATTTACGGTAGGGCTTGTCCGCGGTGTAGCCGCTCTCGTTCATGCCGAACAGGATGCGCCGGTGCACCGGCTTCAACCCATCCCGCGCATCCGGCAGCGCACGGCTGACGATGACGGACATGGCATAGTCGAGGAACGACCGCCGCATCTCCTGTTCGAGATTTACCGGGGGCGTGATGGGCGCGTCGGGGGGGAGGGAGTCGGACAAAGGGTGATCTCGCTAGGGGGGGCACGGTCATGGGCCAGGGCGCTGAGTATGTAGCCCGATTCCAGAGCCGGGCAAAGGCCTGATGCCAGGAGGTGGTGGGGCAATTTGAATTTCCGCTACCGACCCAAGTCAGACATAATGCGTCCATTAACCGATGCCCACAAACGGTTGTCTGACAATCCGTTACAAAACTTCAGTCCGGAGAAGTCCATGGTTGCGTTCGAGAGCTTAGAACAGTTGATGGCTGTCACGAGTAGTAAGCTCGACTTTCAAACTTTGGTCGAAGCCGGGCACCGCCAGCCGATTGCTTTCAAAAATCGATGCTTACTTTTAAGTTGGGCGGGGGGGTTGGTCGATTTCGATCCCCAAACTATCGGCCGCAGAAGCATCCACAATGTCATGATTGTGACCGGGAGCACGAAATTTCATTCACGTTTTTACCAACAAGTCTGGGTTAGAGCTAGTTACAAACCCTACCGACGAGCCATGGCTCAGTATTATAGAGACAGTACAGGAGGCTCACAGATTGGCCGTTATGACATTGATCATGCAGTTTCTCGCAAAACACTTAAGAGCTTCTGGCCGGAGGCCTGGGTAAACGCACTCTATGTCGAGTCTGGAATCAACCGGTCGATTGGCGCCCTCATGGAGAGGCAGACCGCGGCGAACCTAACGAACGCAGATACAGTTCTGTTCAATGCTGAGTGTTATTTGAAACTTTTCTACGACCGGTCTGGCAGGCTGTCTCGGCCCGGAATCGGGACGTATATGCAGCGAGCAACCTGCAAATCCCTGACCAGCACTGAGCAAGGCGCAAATAGCAAGGAGATTGCCAACGTTCATCGCATCCTTGGCGCAATTCACTCGGAAGCCGGTTACACCTATCAACCTTCCAACAATTCTTGTTGATGAGCACTCGACAGCTTCGACGCTAACTGGGAGGTCAGAGGTCTCGTCCGCCCGTCTTGCGATTTTCCGTTTCTGCTGAAAGCGACGCACATGACCGGACACACCGTTCACCACACAACCCCGACCTCGTCACGCCGGCGTTCCGGGGTGAGGAGCGGAAAGTCCGCCACAGAGCGGTCGCGCGCGAAAAGCGTTCAATTTCAGGCGCTCGCTTGTCTCCCGACCGCACTCACTACGCTCGGAACACCGAATATCGCGCCCAAAAGCTGCCCAGGCATAAAGTTCGGTTTACTAGCGGCGTAACCGGCCTATGAAGGGTGCTTTGATCCAGTCAGCATTCGGCATTGGCGTCTATACCGCCTCTGAAGCGGCGCAGATGGTGGGTATGAGCCCACAGACGCTGCGCCGCTGGTTGCGCGGCTACGGTCACGCTCCAAAGGGCGAAGAGCTTCGACACGAAAAAGCGCTTTGGCAGCCGCAATATGCCCCAGACGAGCAAGACGGCGTATTGCTCGGCTTCCGCGATCTGATCGAAGCGCGGATCATCAACTCCCTCCGCGCGAAGGGAATTGGTCTGCCAACCATCCGCATATGCATAGATCGCGCTCGCAAGATCGTCGGTCAGGAGCACCCTTTCTCGACCTCGCAGTTCAAGACGGACGGCAAAACAATCTTTTTGGAGATCACGCGTGGGCTAGACGAGCCTCAGCTGATCGACCTCAAGCGGAGCCAGGGCGTCTTTAACCGCGTGGTGGCTCCCAGCTTGGCAGACCTCGACTTTGGTGAGGGCGGGGCGGAGCGATGGTGGCTGCTACATGGAAAGAAGACGATCGTGGCTGACCCGGAGCGCGCCTTCGGCCAGCCCA
>JAYVOF010000212.1:0-8972 GCA_043758105.1 Rhodospirillales bacterium
CGAGAACCTGGCGCGCTGGGGCCGGCTGCAGTCACTGACGATCTTCGACATGAAGGGGAACCGGCTCGCCGGCACCGGGGCGCGGCGTCCCCCCTCCGCCCCGCCCTGGGACGCGATCGCATTTCACAATACACACCCGTATTGGCGGCCCCGTGTGGGCCCACCGATTGAAAATTGGGTGGAACCGGGCTGGAGTCTCCTCGTCTCACGGAGGTTCAATGCACGGGATGGTACGGCTGCCGGCGTCGCGGTGGCCACCATCGACCTCGGATATTTCAGTTCGTTCTATAAAACGTTCGACGTTGGATCGTCGGGCTCGATCATGCTGACGGACGAGGATGGGATCGGTCTAGCCCGCGCGGCCGGCACCCGAGATTTTACCGGAAGGGACTTGTCGAAGACGGCGATGTTTCGGACCTATCTCGAGGTGGGTCCGATCGGCACGGCCACGATCACATCGCCGATCGATGCCGTCGAACGGATTACGAGCTTTCGCCACACCGCCGAATACCCCTTACTCATCCACGTCGGTTTCTCCCGGGACGACCTCCTGCTGGGCTGGTGGCGGGAGGTCTGGAGGGATGGATGCGTGGTGGCCGTGATGCTCGCCTGCGTCTGCCTCCTGGGCTGGAGGCTGTCGCGGCGGATGGATGAACAACAACGCGCCGAGGCGGAGGCGCGGGCGAGCGAACAGCTTTATCGTCTGCTGGCCGTCAACACGACCGATGTCATCGTCAAACTGAGCCCCGATCATAGGCGGCTGTACGTCTCACCCGCCTGCCGCGACGTGCTGGGCTATGAGCCGTCGGAAATGCTTGACCACTCTCCACAAGATCGGGTCCATCCGGAAGATTGGCCCGCCGTCGCTGCTGCCCTGCAGCCGGCCACACTGGCATCGATCCGCCGGGTCACCTATCGGTTCGCCCGCGCCGACGGCGTCTATGTGTGGCTCGAAGCCAGCGTGCGCAGCCTCGATGATGGCTCGGGCTACGTTTCTGCCGTCCGGGATATCACGAGCCGGGTCGAAACCGAGCAGAAGCTATCTGTCGCCAATGCGAGACTACAATCGCAGGTCATGCTCGATAGCCTCACCGGGATCGCCAACCGGCGCTGCTTCGACCTTCTCCTGGATCGCGAGTTTGAAGTTTGTTCCCGGCGGGCGACTCCCCTTTCATTGTTGATGATCGACGTCGATCATTTTAAGGCGTTCAATGACCGGTTCGGGCATCAGGCTGGGGATGAGTGCCTACGCCAGATCGGAGCCACATTGGCTGAGCAATTGCGCCGGCCGGCAGACGTCGCTGCCCGCTATGGCGGTGAGGAGTTTGCCTTGCTTCTGCCCGACACCGACCGGCAGGGCGCGTTATTGATCGCCGAAAATGTGCGCTCTGCCGTCCGGGCGCTGCACCAATCGAACCCGGATTCGATGATCGGCACCCTTACCGTCAGCATCGGACTGATCTCGGCAATTCCCGGTGCCGCGGTGGACGGCACGGGGATGCTCGTGAGTCTCGCCGACCGGGCACTGTATCAGGCCAAGGCCTCCGGGCGCGATCAAGTGAATGTCGCATCCACAGATTTGACCGAAACCGCCGGCCTCCCACCGACGCCGGCGCGGATTCCGCAGAGCGCCGATGCGGAGGCTTGATCGTCTTGTAAGGCCCCAGCCCCCATAGCCGTCCCTATAGCCTCCTCCGAGCCGCAGGCGCAGGATGGGGTTCAGCGGTGGCGAACCCGGCGGAGGGCTGATGCAAGGGGCGGTGGGGTTTGTCGTTCTGCTCGGCATGGCCTGGGTGTTGAGCGAGGATCGCCGGGCCATTCCGTGGCGGGTGGTCGGTGGTGGTGTCGGACTCCAGCTCGCAATGGCAGGGGTGTTGTTCTGGGCCGCACCGGCGCGGTCGGCCGTGCTGTTGCTCAACCGGGCGGCGGATGCACTCCAGACCGCAACTGATACCGGGACGGCGTTCCTGTTTGGATACCTGAGTGGGGCGACCCCCCCGTTTACCGTAACCGCCCCGGCAGCGGGCGTGATCCTGGCGTTCAAAATCCTGCCACTCGTCCTCATCATCAGCGCCCTCAGTGCCGTGCTGTTCCATTGGGGCCTTTTGCATCGCGTGACCGGTGCATTAGCCTGGGCCCTCCGGCGGACACTGGGCATCGACGGTGCCTTGGCCCTCGCGGCGGTCGTGCACATCTTTCTTGGCATGATCGAGGCCCCCTTGCTGATCCGGCCCTATCTCGGCCGGATGCAGCGGGGAGAACTCTTTGCCATGATGACCTGCGGCATGGCCGGCGTGGCCGGGACTGTGATGGTGCTCTACGCCAGCGTCCTACGACCCGTGCTGCCGGACGCACTCGGCACCATCTTAATCGCCTCCGTCATCAGTACGCCGGCGGCGCTGGCGGTGGGGGCATTGATGGTTCCGTTCAGTCTGACCGATCGCGGAACGGTACCGGTCGCCGGGTGCCGGTCGCTCAGCACACTCGACGCACTGGTCCGCGGCACGGCCGAGGGGGTCGGCCCGTTGGTCGCAATCCTCAGCACGCTGCTCGTCGCAGTAGCGCTCGTCACGCTGTGTAACCAGGGGCTGGCAGCGGTGGGACCAGGTGATGCGCCGCTCACGCTACAAAGTTTGTTTGCGCTCCCGTTTCGCCCGGTGATGTGGCTGATCGGCATCCCATGGTTGGAGACGGGGCCGGCGGCGTTGCTCATGGGCACGAAAACCGTGCTCAACGAGCTGGTCGCCTATGTCAGCCTAGCCGGATTGCCGGAGAGCGCGCTCACGCCCCGGTCCCGTGTCATTGTGACCTACGCGCTGTGCGGCTTTGCCAATTTCGGCAGCGTCGGCATCTTGGTCGGCGGCCTCAGCGCCATGGTGCCGGAACGGCGGGCCGAGGTCGTAGCGCTTGGTGCCAAATCCCTGCTGTCGGGGACCATTGCCACGTGCATGAGCGGTGCCGTGGCCGGCTTTTTGGGCGCGTGATCCGCCACACGCCGGTCGAATGTTAAGCGGCCGCCTCGGTCGGATCAAGGTGCCGGATGACCGACTGGGCCGGAACGGGGCGGCCGAGCAAATAGCCTTGCACGGTTCCACACGACATCTCCTGCAGGAGCCGGAGCTGGTCTTCCGTCTCGACTCCCTCGGCCGTCACGGCGAGGCCGAGGCTGCGGCTGAGCGCCAAGATGGCCTCCACGATCGCGGCCGCGGCGGGGCTCGACCCCAGGGCCTCGATGAACGAGTGGTCGATCTTCAATTTATCGAGCGGAAAACGCTGCAACGAACTCAGGTTCGAGAGCCCGGTGCCAAACCCGTCCAATGTGATCCGGACACCGAGCGCCTTGATCGCTTGCAGCGTATGGAGCGTGTGATTGCTATCCTGGACCAACAGGCTTTCGCTCACCTCCAAATCGAGGCGATGGGGTGCCAGCCCGGTGGTTTGAAGAATGCGGTCGATGGTTGCCGCCAGGTCATACCCGCGGAACTGGATCGGCGAGAGATTGACCGCAACGGTGCAGGCGGCGGGCCAGTTCATCGCCTCCCGGCATGCCGTCTCCAGCGCCCAAAGGCCGAGCGGGACGATCAGCCCGGTCGCTTCCGCCACCGGTACGAAATCGGCCGGGCTGACCAGGCCCCGCACCGGGTGATTCCATCGCAAGAGAGCTTCAAAGCCGACCAGCGTCAGGCTGCGGCGGCTGAATTGCGTTTCATATTGTGGTTGATAATGCAGCTCGAACTCGGCACTGCCGATGGAGTGTCGCAGGTCCTGTTCCAGGCGCTGACGGTCGCGGAGTTTCACGTCCATGTCCGCTTCGAAGGTGCAGCTCACGCCTTTACCGTCCGACTTCGCCCGGTATAGGGCTAGATCGGCGTTATGCAGCAGCGCATCCGGATCCAAACCATCGCGCGGGAAAATCGCGATTCCGATGCTCACACCGATTTGAACGATGGTGTTGTCGAGATTAAACGGAACCGAGAGGGTAGCGGTGATCCGGTCCGACAGCGTCACCGCCGTTTGCGGCTGGCTCCCGCTGTTTTGCAGTACTACGAATTCATCGCCGCCGATCCGTGCCACGGTATGAAGCGGGTCCACCAGCTCCCGCAAACGCTGCGCAACCTGCCCCAGAAGCAGGTCGCCGGTCTTGTGTCCATAGGCGTCATTGACCGCCTTGAACCGGTCGAGGTCGAGGCAAAGCACGGCCACCTCCTGCCCGCTCGTGACGGACGCGGCCAGCGCCTGCTCCATCCGTTGTCGCAGCATAGTGCGGTTGACGAGGTTGGTGAGGCCGTCATGGTGGGCAAGGTGGCGGATGCGGCTCTCGGCACTGCGGCGCTCACGGATATCGCGCACGGCCAAGACTTGTGCCGGGCGGTCCCGGTAGGGTCCGTCTTTATATTGGACGGTACGGGACAGCACTTCAACGGGTACATAACTGCCATCCGCCAGCCGCAATTCGGCCTCTTGGCGGCGGGGAGGCTGCAGGCTGAGGTCGGCCCAGGGACCCGGTTCCCCCGGGGCGGACCGGAACAGCGCCGCGACCCGGCGTTCGCGCAGGCCCGCCATCGTATCACCAACCAGCGCACAAAATGCGGTATTGGCGTCCAAGATCGCCCCGTTTCGGGCCACCAGGATGCCCTCGAGCGCGCTATCGGCCATCTGCCGCATCCGGTCCTGTTCCCGCCGGGCCAGGTGCGCTAGGCGATAATCGATCGCAACGCCCGTGAGGCCCAGCATCGCGACGACGAGCGCAAACAGGCCGCTCAACCCGGCGATGGCCAGCGCTAGCGCGTCGGTTGCCGGGTCGCCGGCCGCGTAGAGATATGGGAAAATGCCCCAGATCAGCATCCGATGAACGAGCCACGCGACGCCACCCAATGCGGCCGCGCCGGCGAGGAGCCAGAGGAACCGCCGCCAGCCAAAGGCGACACCCCGCGCCGATAGGGCGCTCCGGGCGAAAAACGCGCCCAAACCGGCCGACGCGAAAACGAGCCCAACGAGGCGGGGATCAAACGGCGAAAGTAACAATAGCCGAAGAGCGTTCATACCGGCCCTGGCTCCCCCGCGCGACATCGGGGGTCGGGCGGAAGCCCAGAATTCAGCAGCGGCAATGCCAGCAAAATCTCATCCCTGCATCGGCCCTTTTGGCCGCGGCCTACGCGACATACGCGATGATGCAGGGTAACTTATAAAGGGTCCGAAGCGCAACGACCATCCGAAAATGAAATGGAAGCGGCCGTTGTGGCTTGAGCAAATTCATTTAACAAAGCAAAAAAATGTTAAGAAAAGTAAGGGTCTCGTGAGACAGCTTTTGTGTAGGACAAAGAACTCCCCCCTGGCCGAAACCAGGAGGGAGGTTGCTTAGCAAGACTGTATTAATACGTTGATTGCTTTAGTAGTCCATGTCACCCATGCCGCCCATGCCGCCGCCCTGGGGCATGGAGGCCGCGCGCTTCTCCGGACGCTCGGCCACCATGGCCTCCGTCGTGATCAGCAGGCCGGCCACCGACGCCGCATTCTGCAACGCAACCCGGACCACCTTGGTCGGGTCGATGATGCCGGCGGCTACCATGTCCTTGTACTCACCAGTCTGCGCGTCGTAGCCGAAGGTGTAGGTGCTGTTCTCGAGCACCTTGCCGCCGATCACGGCGCCGTCTTCGCCGGCATTGGCCGCGATCTGGCGAAGCGGCGCCTGCACCGCCTTACGCACGATCTCGATGCCGAACTTCTGGTCCTCGTTATCCGCCTTCAGATTGGCGAGGATCAGCGACGCACGGGCCAACGCCACGCCGCCGCCGGGCACGATGCCCTCTTCCACGGCCGCACGGGTTGCATGCAGCGCGTCGTCCACGCGGTCCTTACGCTCCTTCACCTCGACCTCGGTGCTGCCACCGACGCGGATGACCGCAACACCGCCGGCGAGCTTGGCCAAACGCTCCTGCAGCTTCTCCTTGTCATAGTCGCTCGTGGTCTCTTCCACTTGCGCGCGGATCTGCTCGCAGCGGCCCTTGATCGCATCGGTGGCGCCGGCGCCCTCGATGACGGTCGTGTTCTCTTTCTCGATCAGCACGCGCTTGGCTTGGCCCAGCATTTCGAGCGTGACGCTCTCGAGCTTGATGCCGAGGTCCTCGCTGATGACCTGTCCGCCGGTCAGCACCGCGATGTCTTCCAGCATCGCTTTACGACGATCGCCGAAGCCCGGTGCCTTCACGGCCGCGACCTTCAACCCGCCGCGCAGCTTGTTCACGACCAAAGTGGCAAGGGCCTCACCCTCGATGTCCTCGGCAATGATCAGCAACGGACGGCCGGACTGCACGACAGCTTCCAGCAACGGCAACAAGACCTGCAAGCCGGACAGCTTCTTCTCGTGGATCAGGATGTAGGGATTATCCAGATCGACCGTCATCTTCTCGGCATTGGTGATGAAGTAGGGGCTCAAATACCCGCGGTCGAACTGCATGCCCTCCACGACCTCGAGCTCCGTGTCCATGCCCTTGGCTTCCTCGACGGTGATGACACCCTCGTTACCGACCTTCTGCATGGCTTCGGCGATCATACGGCCGATCTCGGCCTCACCGTTGGCGGAGATTGTGCCGACCTGCGCCGTCTCGGCCTGGGTCGTGATCTTCTTGGTGCGGGCGGCCAACTCGGCCACCAGCGCCGCTACGGCCTTGTCCACGCCGCGCTTCAGATCCATCGGCGCCATACCGGCGGCGACGGCCTTGCCGCCCTCACGGACGATGGCCTGCGCCAGCACGATGGCGGACGTCGTGCCGTCACCGGCGATGTCGTTGGTCTTGGAGGCGACCTCACGCACCATCTGCGCGCCCATGTTCTCGAACTTCTCGGCCAGTTCGATTTCTTTGGCGACCGTCACACCGTCCTTGGTGATGCGGGGCGCGCCGTAGCTCTTGTCGATCACGACGTTGCGGCCCTTGGGCCCCAAGGTCACCTTGACCGCGTCGGCCAGAATATCCACGCCGCGCAACATGCGGCTGCGTGCGTCATCGCCGAAGCGAACGTCTTTGGCTGCCATTGTATTGTTCCTTAAAAGTTGTCATTGCGAGCCCCTTGGCGAAGCAATCCAGGGGCGACACGCCGTCTTGCGGCCCCTGCATTCCCACGCCGCTCGCGAGCGGGGGTTGTTACGCTGCCTTGGCGACGGCGGGCGCGCCTTCGATGACGCCCATCAAATCGCTTTCTTTCATGATGATGAGCTCTTCACCATCGAGCTTGACCTCGGTGCCGGACCACTTGCCGAACAACACGCGGTCACCGGCCTTCACGTCCAACGCGACCAGCACGCCGGCATCGTTACGCGCACCGGGCCCGGCGGCGATGACCTCACCCTCCATCGGCTTCTCTTTGACGGTGTCCGGGATGATGATGCCCCCGGGGGACTTTTCGAGCGCCGTGATGCGGCGAATCACGACGCGGTCGTGCAATGGGCGGAATTTCATAGGATGCTCCTGACGGGGCCGGACGGAAAATCATGTCCTGGGCGGGCTGTTAGCACTCTCCTGAGTAGAGTGCTAATTTATTCGAAGGCCGCGCCGGTCGCTGCCAAATACTCGGCCGGCCGCAGAATGCGGACCCCGCGCCAGGGATGCAGCACAAGGAGGTCGCTGTCGCTGCTCACGATCGTGTCCGCCTTGGCCGCGGAAGCGAGTTTTAAATATTTGTTATCCTTTTCGTCGCGGCAGTCATTCACCGTCATCCCGGGTGCGAATATGACGCCAAGCGTATAAATTAAGCCCAGCAACTCGGCACGTTGCCCAGCATCGATGAAACGGGCCAGACGCGGGCGGTACAGGACCTCAAATAGCTCGGCCATGACCGGCTCCGAGACGGCCACCTGATC
This sequence comes from Rhodospirillales bacterium, assembly GCA_043758105.1. Taxonomy (GTDB): domain Bacteria; phylum Pseudomonadota; class Alphaproteobacteria; order Acetobacterales; family Acetobacteraceae; genus JANPPS01. Next base: position 7,859 of record JAYVOF010000212.1, read on the forward strand.
CTTCTGGAACGCGTGGAGCACAGCTTGATGGGGCACACTGCCGTAGCGGATGGCGGCGCCAACCAGGGTGGATGTGTCAAGCACGATCACGGGGACGGAGACGGCCCCCGGCGCTCGGCGTTGTAGGCGTCAAGTTCCGCCTGGAGTATCTCGTCCGTGAGGCCCCGCCGCGCTGCCTCGGCAGACATGGCTTCCATCACCTCGAACAGCCGTTCGACACTTGCCGGCTGCAGCATACGGCTGACCAGCCGGCCCGCCAGCGCACGCTTGCTGCTGTTTTCGAGCTGGGCGGCGACGGTTGCGTCGATCGGGATGGCGACGTCGACGGTGTCGGTCTCAGGCATGACAAACCTTTTCCTGCGCGCTTAGCACCAAAGCTTACGACGACATCGAGTCAAGCATACCTAAGGGTTTGTGGGCATATTTACATCTGATAACAGCGGCCGTGACCAATGATTCGTCATCGCGAGACGCCGCTTGGTGGCGACGCAATCCAAGCGCGACAAGTGCTCCGGTTGCCCCTGGATTCCTTCGCCAAGCGGCTCGCGATGACGGGATACCAAGGGTCAGCCAATACGGCCGTTGGTATGATTGCGCAGGGCGTTCGGAGGTCTGGGAGCGGTTGCCCGCGTATCTAGTCCGCTGTCAGGTGCTTTGATCTACCCGGCGCACTTCAAAGCAGATTCCTCTCTCGGGCGAGCTGAAAATTACCGTTCTTCTGTTTGCTCAGGAACCCCTCCCGAACCAACCGCTGCAGCCACGCCTTCGCTTGCGTCCGCGAGATATCCAGCTCGGCCGCGATCGCGGTTTCTTTCTTGGGCGCGGCCAGCATGACCGCCACCGTCTCCCGCACCACGCTGAAGAGCTTCGTGGCCGGGTCGTCCGTGGACGCGCCGGGCATCTCGGCCTCTGGCACAACGGCCGGCTCTGCCGCGGCGGCAACCGGCGCCTCGAACAGCGTCTCCACGGTCTTCGGTCCCGGCATGGCCAACCAGGGCCGCGCGCCCTTGTCCACCAGCGCGGTAAGACCGGCCGAGGGCTCCCCGGACGCCCGCACATACACCGGCACGAACCTCAGCCGGTCCAACTGTTCGGCCGCCCCGGCCCAGGTGCC
>JAYVOF010000213.1:0-22940 GCA_043758105.1 Rhodospirillales bacterium
CATAAAAGCACCACCAATCCTAACCCCAAAAGGCAAAGACCAGCCAACGGAACGCCGTCAACATATCCCTTTTCAAACCAGATATACTTGTCAATGAACAAAGCCACCGAAACAATAAACACCCCTCATCCAAGGGGCATTCAGTCATCCTAGGGACCGAAACTTGCCGACGAACCAAGCAAGCCGCCTAGCCGCGCCGGGAGCCGGTATCTAGGCTTCCCCCCGCTTACGGTCAAGCGGTTTTTGCCAAACTTCCGTATTTGAGAAACCAGGCCACAAAATGCGGTACGCCGGCGGCCAGCGTCGTCGTCGGAACATAGCCGCAATAGGCCGTGATTTCATCGAGATCGGCCCAGGTTTCCGCGACATCGGCCGCCGGGCGGGGCGTATCGTGAATGATCGCCCGGCGGCCCAACCCGTCCTCGAGCAACTGCACCAACTCGGACACCCATTCCGATCGATTATTGCCGATGTTGAACACGCGCGGGGCGGCACCAAGCACTGGCGTCTGCGCCATGCAGCCCAGCACGCCCTGTACGATGTCGTCGATATAGGTGAAATCCCGCTTCGACCGCCCCTGATCATACAGCGTGATCGGCGCCCCGCGCATAATGCAGTCGGCAAAACTGAAATAAGCCATGTCCGGACGGCCCCAGGGACCATAAACCGTAAAGAAGCGCAGCCCGGTCTGCGGAATGCCGTAGAGATGCCCATAGGCGTGACTGATCAGCTCGTCCGCCCGCTTCGTCGCGGCATACAGCGATACGGGGGTGTCCACCGGATCGGTTTCGGCAAACGGCAGCTTCGTATTGCCGCCATAAACCGAGGACGAGCTGGCATAGACCAGGTGCTGCAAACCCGGTAGCCGCCGTGCCGCCTCCAGCACGGTCACGTGTCCCATCACATTGGTGGTGACGTAGGCATACGGGTCGATCATCGAATACCGCACCCCCGCCTGAGCGGCCAAATGCACTATTTGCGTCGCCTCGGCCGCGCTGTCGAACGCCTCGAACAACGCGGCGCGGTCGGCGATGTTGACGGCGGCGAAGCGAAACCGCGGATGCGCCAAAAGCTGATCGAGCCGGGCCTGCTTTAGCGCCACAGCATAATAGTCGTTCATATTGTCGATGCCGAGCACCGTATCCCCACGGGCCAGCAACGCCGCGGCCACGTGAAACCCGACGAACCCGGCCGCACCAGTCACGATGACGGTGGTCACTGGGCGGTCCACCCGCCATCAATCGACAGCGACGCCCCGGTGATCGTCCGCGCCGCCTCGGTCGTGAGGAACACCGCCAACGCTCCGATTGATTCCGGGGTGGAAAACGCCGTCATCGGCTGTTTTTCGCTCAGCAACTCATGCTTCACGACATTCAGCTCCTTGCCGTCCCGCGCCGCCCGATCATGCAGCTGCGCCTCGACCAACGGGGTCAGCACCCAGCCGGGGCAGATCGCGTTTACGGTGATTCCGGCATTGGCGACCTCGATCGCGCCGACCTTGGTCAGGCCGACGACGCCATGCTTGGCCGCCACGTATGCGGATTTGTTGGCGCTACCGACCAGGCCATGCGCGGACGCGATGTTGATCACCCGGCCCCATCCCGCCGCCCTCATTCCCGGGATCGCCGCCTGCATCGCGTGAAACGTGGCAGACAGGTTGAGCGCGATGATCGCGTCCCAGCGCTCCACTGGGAAGGCACCGATCGGTGCGGTATGCTGAATGCCGGCATTGTTGACCAGGATGTCGGGCCCGCCCAACACCGCCCGGGTCCGTTCCACCAACTGCGTCACCGCGGCGGCCTTGGACAGGTCGGCCCCGTCGAACTCGACCCGCACATGAAACGCATGCGCCAATTCGGTCTGCAAGCCCCTGATGGCAACCGGGTCACCGAAACCGTTCAGCATGATGTCCGCACCCGCCTCCGCCAGCGCGCGGGCGATGCCGAGGCCGATCCCGCTGGTGGATCCGGTCACCAAGGCGACTTTGCCTTTCAAGCTCATTCTTCAAACCCCTTTGGTCGGCGGCATCAAGCAGGCGCCGCCGCTGCTGCGCAACCCAGCGTCCCGCACATAAAATGTCAAAGGCGTCAGATAACGGGTTTCCGGCCCGGGCTGGAAGCCTCACGATAGCGTATGCGCCTGCCCCCTGCCCTGGTCCCGCTGCGGCACTCCGTATTCCGGAGTCTATGGATCGCCAATGTCGTGACCGCCGTCGGCATTTGGACGCAAAACACCGGTGCCGGCTGGCTCATGACCTCGCTCAGCCCGGCGCCCATCAGCGTGAGCCTGGTGCAGGCGGCGACCATTATCCCGACCTTCTTATTCGCGCTCCCGGCCGGCGCGTTGGCGGATACCATGGACCGCCGCCGGTTCTTGATCGCGGCGCAGGTATGGACGCTGCTGGCCGCCGCCACACTGGCCGGCCTCACCTATGCCGGGCGGATCGATGCGTCAGGCCTTATTGCGCTCACCTTCGCGATCGGGTTGGGCACGGCGATGTATCAGCCGGCGTGGGGGGCGACGGTGCCGGAGGTGGTGCCCCGCCAGGACCTGGTGCAGGCCATCGCGTTGAACGGCATCGGCTTCAACATCGCCCGCGCATTGGGCCCGGCGCTCGGCGGCGTCTTGGTATTGTTCGGCGGGGCGTCGCTGGCGTTTTCGGCCTTCGCGGCGTCGTTCTCGGTCAGTATCGCCACGTTGTTGCTCTGGCGGCGGCCCCGGAATCACAGCGCCCTGCCGCGCGAGGACCTGATCGGCGCCATGCGGGCCGGGATGCGGTTTGCCCAGCACACGCCGGCCATGCGGGCGGCGATGGTGCGGGCGGTGGCGTATTTCCTATTCTCTTCCGCACCCTGGGCGCTGCTGCCGCTGGTCGTGCGCGAGCAGTTGGGGCTGGGGGCGGGCAGTTTCGGCCTGCTGCTAGGGCTCATGGGCGTGGGCGGCGTGACGAGCGGGATGTTGTTGCCGCTGCTGCGGGCGCAGATCGGGCGCGGGACGACGGTGTTCGTCTCGAGCCTGTGTTCCGCCCTCGGCATGGCGTTGCTGGCGGCGAGCACGCATTGGCTGGTGGCGGCGGTGGGAATGGTGCTGTTCGGCCTGGGCTGGGTGGCAGCATCCAGCACGACGCAGGCGGCGGCGCAGCTCGTGGCGCCCCCCTGGGTGCGGGCGCGAGCGCTGGCGATCTATCAGCTGGCGTTCAACGGCGCGTTGGCGGCCGGGTCGCTGCTGTGGGGCGTCCTCGGCGGATGGTGGGGGTTGCAGGCGACGATGGGGGCCGCGGCCGGACTCATGGCCGTCCTCGCGGTCGCGGTCCGGGGCTATGGGCTCGACCATGTCTCCGCCCCGGTCGGGGGCGTGGTGGCGCCGCCCGAGCCGGAGGCGCCGGATGCCGAGCTGGCGCTGCATCTGCCGCAGTCCCGGGGGCGGATTTTAGAGACGATGCGCTACCGGGTGACGGCCCCGGACCGGGACGCGTTCCTGACGGCGATGGCGGAGGTGCAGCATGTCCGGGGCCGCTCGGGCGTGCTGGTCTGGCGTTTGTATGAGGATGTGGCGCATCCGGATGGCTGGATGGAAGTCTGGGCGGTGCAGAACTGGACCGGTCATTTGCGCGAGCAGAGCCGGCTCTCCGACACGGACCGGGAGGCGCTGGCGCGTGTGGCGCTGTTCCACGATCCCGCAGCGCCGCTGCCATGCCGGTATATCGCGGTCGATCCATTAACGGGCTCGATCGGAGGCAACGCGGTGGCGATTTCGGCGTTGTGATGCGGCCACTCAACGGAGCATCCCCATGGCCACCATAAAGCAAGCCCAGGCACCGTCCAATATCAAGGACCAGACGGAAGGTGCACGCCTGCATAAAACCAACAACGACTTGAAGAACAATGCCAAAGCGGTTTCAATGGAAATATTGCAGGCGCGGATGGCGGACGGCATCGACCTCGGCCTGGTCACCAAGCAGGCGCATTGGAATTTGAAGGGGCCGCAATTCATCGGTATCCACCTGATGCTCGACGGGTTCCGGGAGGAACAGGATGAGTGGGTGGATATGATGGCCGAGCGGATAACCCAGCTTGGCGGGACCGCGCGTGGCACCGTTCAGGAGGTCGGGCGGGAGACGAGCCTGAAGCCCTATCCGACCGATATCTACGCGATCGCGGACCATCTGCATGCGCTGATCGAGCGCTATGCTGCCTGCGCCAACAGCATCCGGAAGAACATCGGTGACACGGATGATGCGGGTGATGCGGGCACCGCGGATTTGCTGACGGAGGTGTCGCGCGGCCTCGACAAGCAGCTGTGGTTCTTGGAGGCGCATACGCAGGAGCCGAGCGGGACGTTCCGGACCTAACCTAACTTGCCGACCTGACCTCAGGCGTTTAGCGTGAGGTCAGGATCGGAACACAGCATGAACGACTTATTAACGACGCTTGCGGAACAGACCGGGTCCGAGGAGTATTCGGCGCGCGATATCGAAGTTTTAGAGGGCTTGGAGCCGGTTCGACGCCGACCCGGCATGTATATCGGCGGGACCGACGAAGCGGCGTTGCACCATCTGGCGGCCGAAGTGCTGGATAACGCCATGGATGAGGCGGTGGCGGGCCATGCCACGGCCATCGAGGTGACGCTGGAGGACGGAAATTGGCTCACGGTCCGTGACAATGGCCGGGGTATCCCGGTCGATCCGCATCCGAAATTCAAACATTTGAGTGCGTTGGAGGTCATTCTGACTACCCTGCATTCAGGTGGGAAGTTTGGTGGCAAGGCGTATGCGACCAGCGGCGGCCTGCATGGCGTCGGGAGTTCCGTCGTGAACGCCCTGTCGGATTCGCTCGAGGTCGAGGTCGCGCGGGAGCGGGTGCTGTGGAAACAGGCCTATTCGCGCGGTAAACCGCTCGGAAAGCTGAGTAATGCCGGGCCCGTGCAGAACCGGCGTGGCACCAGCATGCGGTTTCATCCGGACCCGGAAATCTTCGGGGCCCTCCTGTTCGTGCCGGGCCGGTTGTATAGACTGTGCCGTTCCAAGGCATATCTGTTCCGTGGCGTGCGGATCCGCTGGAGTTGCGCGGCCGGACTGATCGGACCGAAGGACGAGACGCCGGCCGAGTCCGTGCTGCATTTCCCCGGGGGACTGCGCGACAGCTTGCAGGAAGATATCGGCGATACGACGCTGGCGCTGGATGAAATCTGGGCCGGCGAGGCGGAGCTGCCGCCGTCCAACGGACAAACCGGGGGTAAGGTCGAGTGGGCGGTCGCCTGGCTCGAAGCGGCGGACGGGTTCCTGAACTCGTACTGCAACACGGTCCCGACCGCGCAGGGCGGAACGCATGAAAACGGATTCCGGGCCGCGCTGTTGAAGGGCCTTCGCGCATGGGGCGAGCACCGGGGTAACAAGCGGGCACCGGCCGTGACAGCGGATGACGTGCTGGTGCAGATGGCGGGCAAGCTGTCGGCCTTCGTGCGGGAGCCGCAGTTCCAGGGGCAGACCAAGGAAAAGCTGACCAGTCCGGAGGCCGCGCGTCTGGTGGAGACCGCGATGCGCGACCGGTTCGATCATTGGCTGGGTGCCAACCCGGCGCAGGCGGACTCGCTGTTGGCCTTCGTGATCGAACGGGCGGATGAGCGGCTGCGGCGACGTGAGACCAAGGATGTCAGCCGCAAAAGCGCGACCCGGCGTCTGCGGCTGCCGGGCAAGCTCACCGATTGCAGCAGCGAGGTGCGGGACGATACCGAGTTGTTTATCGTCGAGGGGGACAGCGCGGGGGGATCGGCCAAGCAGGCGCGCAACCGCAATTTTCAGGCCATTCTGCCGCTACGGGGCAAGATCCTGAACGTTGCCAGCGCCAGTGACGATAAACTATCGGGTAACCAGGAGTTGAAAGACCTGCTGGAGGCGCTTGGATGTGGCGGAGGTGATCGGTATGAGGCGTCACGCCTTCGATATGGCCGGATCATTATCATGACGGACGCCGATGTGGACGGCGCGCATATTGCGTCTTTGCTGATGACGTTTTTCTATCGGAAGTTGCCAAAATTGATCGAGGGCGGTCATCTATACTTGGCCCAACCCCCGCTATACCGGCTGACGCAGGGGGCGAAATCGGTCTATGCGATGGATGACGACGACAAGGACCGCCAGATCAAAAAGGCATTCAAGCCGGGTGCCAAGGTGGAGGTGAGCCGGTTCAAGGGCCTAGGAGAGATGCCGGCGGCGGCGTTGAAGGAAACCACCATGGACCCGGCCCGCCGCACCCTGTTGAAAATCGTCTCGCCCCTCGATGACCGGATCGCGACGGCGACCATGGTCGAAAATTTGATGGGCCGCCGTCCGGAGCTGCGTTTCCAATTTATTCAGGAGCGGGCCCGGACGGTGGAGGACCTCGATGTCTGACCGGTCTCGGTCTAAAAAAAGCGAATGGTGGGCGCGACAGGGATTGAACCTGTGACCCCCGCCGTGTCAAGGCGATGCTCTACCGCTGAGCTACGCGCCCATTCGCGTGCGTAGATAGGCCGAACAGGGGCAATGTTGCAAGGCGCTGCCATCCTGGGTTCATCCTGGGTTTTCAGGCGGTGACAGCCGGGCCGCGCCAGGGTTGAATGCGGCATGGACCACCCGTTACCGCGCGACCCCCCGTTTATTGTGAGCATGCCCGAGTCGCAGACCTCCGCGGTCGTGTTCGCCTCGCCGCATTCGGGGCGGTGCTACGAGCCCGGCTTCCTGGCCGCCGCGCGGCTCGATCCGATCGGGCTGCGCCGCAGTGAGGACAGCTTCGTCGAAGAATTATTCGGCGATGTCGTGGACTACGGCGCGCCGCTGCTCGCGGCCACCTTCCCGCGCGCATTTTGTGATCCCAATCGCGAGGCATGGGAACTCGACCCGGCGATGTTCGACGGGCCGCTGCCGGCCTGGGTGAACACCACGAGCCCGCGTGTGGGTGCCGGGTTGGGGACAATCGCGCGGATCGTCGCTAGCGGCGAGGCCATCTACCGTGGAAAATTGCGGTTCGTTGAGGTCGAGGATCGGATCCAGGGGTGCTGGATCCCGTATCACGCGGCACTCACCACGCTGTTGCGCACGACACAGGACCGGTTTGGGGCCTGTCTGCTCGTCGATTGCCACTCGATGCCGTCCCAGGCGCGCACGGGTCAGGCGGATTTCGTGCTCGGCGACGCCCACGGCACCAGCTGCGCCCCGGGGATCACGCGGCATGCGGAAATCACATTGACGGCATTGGGATACACGGTCCGGCGCAACGATCCCTATGCCGGCGGCTACGTGACGCGGCATTACGGACGCCCACGCGAGCAGACCCACGCGCTGCAGATCGAAGTATCACGTTCCTTATATATGGACGAGATGCGGTTCGAGCGGGGTCCGGGCTTTGCAGCCGTGCAAGATCATCTGGCCACCCTGTCGCGCTCGCTGATCGACGCCGCGCCGGCGCTGCTGCGCGAAACGCAGGAAAAATAAGCGCGCACTTTTACGGTTTAGTAAGATGTTTGCGCGATATTCTGCCCATGAAGCTGCTCGTGCTCCTGTTCACGCTGATGTTTGCCGCCTCGGCCGAGGCTGTGGGATGGCTGCCGGAGATGTCTCCCTCCCAGCTGTGCCAGGCTGCGATTACGGGGGCGGAGCGTGGCTCGGGCGTGCCGGACCGGCTGATGCGATCGATCGGTATCGTCGAGAGCGGGCGACGGGATCCATCCGGCGTCCTCGGTGCCTGGCCATGGACCATCAATGCGGAGGGCGTTGGCTCGTATTTCGCGACGAAGGCTGAGGCGATGGCTGCCGTGACCGCGCTCCGGGCCCGGGGTGTGAGGTCGATCGATGTCGGATGCATGCAGGTCAACCTCATGCATCACGCGGACGCCTTTGCCTCCTTGGATGAGGCATTCGACCCGGGGATCAATGCCCGGTATGCCGCACAATTCCTGTTACGTCTTTATGCCCAGACGGGCTCATGGCCCGGGGCCACCGCTGGGTATCACTCCCTCACTCCCGAAGTAGGCCAGCCTTATGCCCGAAAGGTGTTGGCGCTGATGCAACTACCTGACCCATCACCACAACCGGGACTAGCACCGCAGCCCTTTGCAGGAGGTTTTGTGGCCAGATCACCCGGGCAGGGATGGAGCGGGGTTGGTCTGTCATCCAGCAGCGGTCTAACGATGGGCAACAGTAGTACAGCGCGAATAATCCGCCTGCCGAACATGACCGCCGGCTCGACCGTGGTCGCGTTCGGAGCGGGCGGTGGAAGCGGTGGACGGGGTCTCGACTCATACCGGGCGATGCCGACCATGGTGATGGCCCGATTGACTCCACCGCTGGGCGTGACAGTGGCGTCTAGAAATTGATCGGCCGGGGTCTGGCCACACGAATCGGGCTGCGCCACATTGGCATTGTTGGTTCAGTCTCTATTATACCACAAGACCACTGACCTCGTTAAGACCGGGGTTGGGAGATATATTCCGGCAAAAGCGCGGAGGTTGACGTGTTCGTCTCTATCATGACCCGCCACGCGATCTCGTTGCTTTTGCTAACGTCCACGGCGGTCGCCCAGGTCCCATCCGTTCCCGTCACGACAACTGTTCCGCTGCGTCGTGATGTCGATGTCATGCAGCGCGCCATCGGCACCGTCCAAGCCTTTCAATCCGTGGTCGTCCATGCCCGCGTGGATGGAACCTTGGATCGCGTCCTCTTCGCAGAGGGTCAGTCGGTGAAGCCGGGTGACCTACTCGCCCAACTCGATCCACGGCCGTACCGCGCTATTCTGGAACAAGCTGTTGCCAAGCGGGCGTCCGATAACGCCATGCTCGCCAATGCCAGGAGCGACCTGGTCCGCTACACGGAGCTGGCGCAAAGCCAAGTCGCGTCGCGGCAGCGCTTGGATCTCCAGCGCGCCAATGTCGCTCAGGCGGAAGCGAGTGTGCGGGGGAGTGACGGTGCGATTTCGGCGGCGCTGATCAACCTCAGCTTCACGCGGATTACCGCACCGATCGAGGGGCGGGTCGGGCTGCGAGGGATCGATCCCGGTAACTTCATTCGTGCCGCGGATCCAAACAGCCCTGGGATCGTAACGATCGCGCAGATACACCCGATCGCGCTGATCTTTACCCTGCCGCAGGATGCATTGCCCACCGTGCAAGCTGCCATGCGCCGCAGTGCTCTTAAAGTCATTGCTTTCAGCTCAGACGACAAAATCAGGCTAAGTGAAGGCGAGCTATTGACGATCGATAGCACCATCGACACATCGACCGGCACAATCCGTATTAAGGCCAGTTTTCCCAATATGGATGACAGTTTGTGGCCAGGCCAATTCGTGAATGTCCGCGTGCGGCTGAGTGTTCTTCATGACGCGATGACCTTGCCGACGCAATCGATTCAACACGGACCTAGTGGCTTGTTCGTTTATCTTGTAAAGCCGGATGGAACGACGATGGTTCAGCCGATCGACATCGCCCAAGATGATGGCCGGCTTGCTGTCGTGACGGGCGGGCTAAAGGGTGACGAACGGGTCGTCTTGGCTGGGCAATCCCGGCTCGGCATCGGCACACATGTGACCACCACCGAGCAACCTGCGACCATCACAGAACCGCCAGCCGGCGCAGGGCCGCACTCATGAGCATCTCAACCCCGTTCATCCAGCGTCCCGTCGCAACCTCGCTGTTAATGGCCGCGATCCTGATGGTGGGCATTGCGGCCTATCCCCTTCTGCCCGTGGCGCCGCTCCCCCGTGTCGAGTTTCCGACCATACAGGTAACTGCCGCCCTCCCAGGCGCCAGTCCGGAGACGATGGCCTCGACAGTTGCGCAGCCGCTCGAACGTCAATTCTCGCAAATCTCCGGCGTGTCCCAGATGACGTCGGTCAGCGTCGCCGGGTCATCGCAGGTGGTGGTTCAATTCGACCTTGACCGCAACATCGACGGCGCGGCGCTGGATATACAGGCCGCGATCAATAACGCGGGCGGCTCTTTACCGAAAAACCTGCCAAATCCGCCACTGTTTCGGAAGGTCAACCCGGCCGATTCGCCCATCCTGATCCTCGCGGTCCAGTCCGAACTCCTCCCGCTCATCGATGTCGATGACTACGCCGATAACATCCTCAGTCAGCAGATATCGCAAATCGGTGGGGTATCCCAAGTCTCGATCGGTGGCGAACAAAAGCGGGCGATCCGTGTGCAAGTGAACCCGGCACGCTTGGCCGCGATGAATATGACGCTCGAGGATGTTCGCCAACTGCTTATCACCGCGACGGTGGATGGACCCAAGGGAACGATCGATGGCGTGCATACTGCCTTCGCGGTTTCTGCTAACGACCAACTGACCAAACCGGAGGAGTTCAACGACGTCATCCTGGCCTGGCGCAACGGCGCACCGGTCCGCGTGCGCGACATTGGCCAAGCCATTGCCGGCCCTGAGAACGCCCGCCTGGCCGGCTGGCAGAATGGGCGGCGCGGAATCCAACTGTTTATATTCAAACAACCCGGCGCCAACGTCATCGAAACCGTGGAGCGGATCAAACAGGCACTGCCGCAACTCCGTGCGGCAATTCCGCCATCCATTACGGTTGTACCAATTGTGGACCGGACAATCACCATCCGTGCCTCGTTACATGAGGTTCAGTTTACACTATTACTATCCATCGCGCTAGTCGTCATGGTCATTTTTCTATTCTTACGGGATTTTTGGGCAACCGTCATTCCAAGCGTGACAGTCCCCTTGGCGCTCGTCGGCACGTTCGCGGTGATGTATGTTCTGGGTTATAGTTTGAATAATCTTACTCTAATGGCACTTACCATTGCGGTAGGTTTTGTGGTCGATGATGCCATTGTGATGCTTGAAAACATTTACCGTCATATCGAGGATGGCATGACACCCCGGCAGGCTGCGCTTCGCGGTGCGGGAGAGATTGGCTTCACGATCATCTCAATCAGCCTCTCTCTCATTGCGGTGTTCATTCCCTTATTGCTGATGGGTGGCATCGTCGGCCGGCTCTTTCGAGAATTTGCCATGACCGTCGCGATCGCTGTCGTCGTGTCGGCATGCGTGTCATTGACGCTCACTCCCATGATGTGCGCACGTTTCCTCAAGCATCATGACCGTAAGCATGGATTAGCCTATCGCCTTGTCGAACGATTTTTCGAAACTATGCTCAACGGGTATCGCTACTCCCTCGACATCGCCTTAAAATTTCAATTTACGACCTTGATGATTTTCTTCAGCACTCTGGCCATTACTGTCATACTCTATTCCTCGATTTCCAAAGGCTTTTTTCCGACACAGGATACAGGCGTTATGTTGGGAACGACAGAGGCCGGACAAGACGTGTCTTTCTCCGAGATGACCCGGCTTCAAATCCAAGCTGCGGACCTGGTGGCGTCCGACCCAGCGGTCCAGGCGGTCTCTTCGACCATTGGTGCGGGTCTTGGGGGTCAAACCGGAAATAACGGAAAATTATGGATCAGCCTCAAACCATTCAGTGAACGGACCAGCACCGCTCAGCAGGTTATTGCCCGGCTTGGCAAAAGCACATCGTCGCTCCAGGGCCTGAAGGTCTATTTTAACCCGGCTCAAGACCTGAACCTGGGCGGACGCTTATCTCGGACGCAGTATCAATATACGCTTCAGGATGCAGACCTTGCCGAACTATATGAGTGGGCTCCCAAGATATTGACCAAGATGGGAAGCCTGCCGATCCTCCGCGACCTCGCAACCGATCAACAGGTGGCGGGCACGACAGCGACGCTCGTGATCGACCGGGATCGCGCGGCCCGGTTCGGCATCCAGCCACAATCCATCGATGACACGCTCTATGACGCATTCGGCCAGCGCCAAGTCTCGCAATACAACACGCAACTCAACACCTATCGGATTGTCCTCGAGGTATCTTCGGATATGCAGGGTGATCTCAGTACGCTGAACAAGCTCTACGTTCGGGGCCGAGACGGTTCGGCCGTGCCGATTTCGACGTTCGTCACGGTCGATACTGCAGCGATCGCGCCTTTAGCCGTGTCGCATCAAAGTCAGTTCCCGGCCGTCACGATCTCCTTCAATCTGTCACCCGGCGCCGCTCTCGGTGATGCCGTGACGAGTATTACACAAACACTCGGGCAAATGGGCACGCCACCCGCCCTACGCGGCACCTTTCAAGGAACCGCCCAAGCATTCCAATCATCATTGAGCAGCCAGCCCTATTTAATTGCCGCCGCACTGATTTCGGTCTATATTATTTTGGGTATCCTCTATGAGAGCTACATACTTCCGCTCACTATACTTTCGACTCTGCCATCGGCGGGAGTTGGCGCTTTTTTAATGCTCATGGTCGCCGGCTATGAATTGTCGGTTGTCGCGCTGATCGGGATTATCCTGCTGATCGGGATCGTGAAAAAGAACGGCATCATGATGGTGGATTTCGCCATCGGTGCCGAACGAAATGAGGGCGCGACTCCACTGGCGGCCATACGGCAAGCCTGCCTCCTTCGTTTTCGCCCCATCCTGATGACCACCATGGCCGCCCTTTTAGGCGGATTGCCGCTCATGCTGGCGGAGGGTGCCGGGTCAGAGCTGCGCAAACCACTCGGGTTCGCGATGGTCGGGGGCCTCATCCTCAGCCAGGTCTTGACGCTCTACACGACACCGGTCGTCTATCTTTACCTCGACCGGCTGCAACGCCTTCTCTCGGGTGACCGTCGCGCGCGGATGCCGCGCCTTGCGGGGAAGGTCGGTGCCTCGGCCGACTAAAACAAGCGGCCGCCGCTAATCGTTCAATTCGGCCTGGATGGCCGCATCGAGCTCCACAGTCCGAAACGGCTTCTGCAAGAAGCGCCGGTGCAGGGTTTGAGGCCGAAAAAAGCCCGACATTAGGATTATTTTGAGATTAGCATGGCGGTCACTCGCAAGATCCGAAAGCTCCAGACCCGACATCCCCGGCATACGGATATCCGTTACCATTACGTCAAATCCAGTCTGCTCCAGCATCGCAAGCGCACGGGCACCGCTATTGGCTTGCCGCACGTCGTAGCCGAGCTCTTGCAGCATATCGGCGGAGGTTTCGCGCACTGTATCGTCATCATCCACGATCAGAATCATCCGCGGTTCGTGGGCAATCAGCCCCTCCTCTGATACACTGTCTAGCTTGATCTTCGAACGTGCAATCGCTGCCTATATTAGGCGATTTAGTCCGAAGAATCGAGACGATCCCGGTGGGATGCCAATGACATTGCCGTGGGATAAGGGGGGATAAGGAGTGGGGGATGACGAACGGGCCTAATCAATAGCCTGAAAAATTTGGCGGAGGGGATGAGATTCGAACTCACGATACGGCTTGACACCGTATGGCGGTTTAGCAAACCGCTGCCTTCAGCCACTCGGCCACCCCTCCGCCGGGGTCGTCATCGCACAGCGTTTGCCATGTCGTTCTAAGCGGCAGCGACGCGCGCGTCAAACATCAGCTGAGCGCGACAGCAAACCCCCGCGCGACGGCGGGGCGCGCCATCAAAGTGGCATACCACCGGGCGACCTGTGGGAACTCTGTCAAATCCACCTTGTGCCGCTCGTGCCGCCAGACCCAGCCAAGGATGGCGAAATCCGCCACCGAAAGCGGCCCGGCCACAAACTCCACCACCGCCAGCCGCCGGTCCAGCACACCATAAAGCCGCCGCGTCTCCTTGGAATACCGCGCCAGGCCATAGCGCTGATCGTCCCCGTTGACCGTCAAGAAATGGTGCACCTGCCCCGGCATCGGCCCAAACCCACCCATCTGCCACATGAGCCACTCCAGCACCGGGATCCGCTCCCGTAAATCGCGCGGCAGGAACTGGCCGGTCTTCTCGCCTAAATACAGCAGGATCGCCCCGCTCTCGAACACCGAAACCGGCGTGCCACCCGGGCCGTCGGAATCGATGATCGCGGGGATGCGGTTGTTGGGGCTGATGGCCAGGAAGGCCGGTGCGAATTGCTGGTCCTTGGTGATATCGACCACCTTGACCTTATACGCCAGCCCCATTTCCTCCAGCGCGACACTAATTTTGCGGCCGTTCGGCGTATTGAAAGTATATAGCTCAATCATCATGACGCTCCGCGTGGCACTAGGCTTGCATAAACTGGTGGGACAAGGAGCCACCATGAGCCTCTCTACCACGCACAGCATGACCGCGGTCCATCCCAGCACGCGCTGGATCCAAATGGGCCTCGGCCTGATTTGCATGATGGCGATTTCCAGCCCGCAATATACCTGGACGTTGTTCACCAAGCCGCTCGGCGCCGCGCTGCAGGCCCCGGCCGCGACGCTGCAGATCACTTTCAGCATCCTAATCGTGCTGCAAACCTTCTTCAGCCCGTTTCAGGGCTGGCTGGTGGAGCGGTTCGGCCCGCGCTGGTTGATCGCCACCGGCGCGGCACTGGTGGGGCTAAGCTGGGTGTTGGCCGCACAAGCGACCACGGTTTGGGGCCTTTACCTCACCTACGGGCTGTTCGGCGGGCTCGGCACCGGGATCGTCTATATCGGCGTGGTTGGCCTCATGGTCGGCTGGTTTCCGGACCGCCGCGGGTTCGCGGCCGGGGTCGTGGCGGCCGGCTACGGCATGGGCGCCATCCTCACCAGCTTCCCGATCTCCGACGTGATCGCCGCCTCCGGCTACCCGGCGACGCTGCGGCAATTCGGCCTGATCTTCGGCGCCGTGGGGGTGCTGGCCGCTTTGTTCCTCCGGGCACCGCCCGCCAGCATCATTGCCCAAGAACGCGCCAAATCGACGGTCGCGGACGTGGCCACCGGCAGCATGCTACGCCAGCCGGTATTTTGGCTGATGTTCTTCATGATGAGCTGCATGTCCACCTCGGGCCTGATGGTCACGTCCCAAATCGGCGCCATCGCCGGGGATTTCGGCGTGACGAAGGCCATGGTGTTCGGCCTGGCCGCCCTACCGCTGGCCCTCACGATCGACCGGTTTTGCAACGGCCTCACCCGCCCGTTCTTCGGCTGGGTATCGGACCGGATCGGCCGGGAAAACACCATGGCCATCGCGTTTGCGCTCGAAGGCTGCGCGATGGCGCTCTGGCTCATGACCAGCGGTAACCCGGTGTTGTTCGTGCTGCTGTCCGGCGTGGTGTTCTTCGGCTGGGGCGAGATCTTCTCGCTATTTCCCAGCACCCTCACCGACACGTTCGGCGCCCGCCACGCCACCAAGAACTACGGCTGCCTCTATATCGCCCAGGGCATCGGCGCCATCTTCGGCGGCCCGCTGGCGTCCTTGCTGCATGAGAGCGCTGGCAGTTGGACGCCCGTGTTTGGTCTGGCGATCGGCGCGGATTTACTGACCGCAGTCCTGGCCATCGCGGTGTTGAGGCCGATGCGAGCCCGCTACCTGCGGGCATGACGCTATGTCTGAATTGCTGCACCAAAGCGTTGCGCCGCTTCCGGCGATTTCGCCGCATCAACCAAAGCCGGCCAGTCGTTTGGAGGATTTCCGGCCGCGAGCATGCGGGCGAACACCGCGTAGGCGTCACTCGACGACCCGGCCTTACGCAACGTGTCCCGGTCGTTGACCCAGCCATAGACGACGACCCGGGCGGTTGAGTCGGCCCGGAAGAACAGCCGGAAGCGGTTCACGGCGAATTTGGCGCGAAACCAGTGCCGGTGATCAAGGCCGAGCGTGTTGCCCCGACGAAACTCGGACGCGAGCGGGTCATGGGGCACGCGCTCCAGCATCACGTCCCGCAGCGTGGCGAGCAGCTTGACGTTGGCATTGCTCCGCCACCCGGCAGGGTCCGACCGGCGGGCACGATCCGAGGCTGCAATCAACCGGTCGAGCTGATCGAGCAGCAGCGGATGGCCAAATAATCGCCAGCCATGGCGCTCCAGCACGCTGGCCTAAAGGGCCACGTCGCCGTCGATGGATGCATCGGGATCGGCCACCACACCCTCCGTCGCGGCCGCGATGCGGTGGGCTAGGCTGGGCGTGAACGCGGCAACTGCGCCGGGGCGCCCAGCCAAGTCGCGCGCGATTAAGGCGAGGAAAGGTGCCAATGCCGGGTCCTCGTCTGCCTCGTGAGCGGCGCGAACCGTAATGGTGCCGTCCTGGATACGAAAAGCGATGCGGCCACCGTAGCCCACCCCAAGCGCCTGTCGGATTGCCTTAGGCACGGTGGTCTGCCCCTTGGCTGTGATCGTGCAGACTTCTTCGAGCGTTGGCATCCTCGTTCTCATCAGGCCTGATAGTAAGGGAAAGTCCTTACAAACACTAGCCTAAAGTCAGCTCAATGCCCGCTTCAGCGCCTCGTTTACCAGCGCCGGGTTCCCTTTACCGCCCATGCCCTTCATGACCTGCCCGACGAAGAACCCGAACAGCTTATCCTTGCCAGACCGATACTCCGCCAGCTTGTCCGGATTGGCCGCCAGCACCTGCGCGACCGCGGCGTCGATCGCCCCGGTGTCGGTCACCTGGCGCAGACCCTTCGACACCACGATCGCGCCGGCCCCCTGCCCGGTCTCCACCATCGCCTCGAACACCTCTTTCGCGATGCGTCCGTTGATGGTCTGGTCGGATAGCAAATCGATCAGTTCCCCGAGCGAGGCCGCCGAAACCGGCGGGTCGGCGATCGTGCGCCCAGTGCGGTTCATCGCCGCAAAAAAATCGCCCGTGAGCCAGTTGGACACCAGCTGAGCGTCCCGGCCGTGCGCAACCGTCTCATAGAACGCCGCTGTCTCCTGGTCCGCCACCAGCACGCCCGCATCGTACATGGACAATCCGTGCTCCGATACGAACCGTGCCCGCTTGGCATCCGGCAGCTCCGGCAGATGCGCCTTCAAATCCGCCACCCAGTCCTCATCGAGCACCAGCGGCAGCAGATCGGGGTCCGGGAAATACCGGTAATCATGCGCGTCCTCTTTGCTGCGCAAGGACCGCGTCTCGCCCCGCTGCGGATCGAACAGCCGGGTTTCCTGGTCCACCGTGCCCCCCGCCTCCCAGATCGCCACCTGGCGCACCGCCTCCGCCTCGATCGCTTGCATCACGAAGCGGACCGAGTTCACGTTCTTGATCTCGCACCGCGTCCGGAACGGCTCGCCGTGTTTGCGCACGCTCACGTTCACGTCCGCCCGCATGGAGCCCTCCTCCATGTTGCCGTCGCAGGTGCCCAAATACCGCAAAATAGTCCGCATCTTGCGCAGATACGCCCCGGCCTCCTCGGGGCTGCGCATATCCGGCTCGCTCACGATCTCCATCAGCGCCACGCCGGAGCGGTTCAGATCGATGAAACTGCGCGTCGGGTCCTGATCATGTAGTGACTTGCCCGCGTCCTGCTCCAGGTGCAGCCTTGTCACGCCGATCCGCTTGGTGACGCCATCGGCCAGCTCCACCTCCACGACGCCCGCGCCCACGATCGGGTGCGCGAACTGGCTGATCTGATAGCCGGCGGGCAGATCGGCGTAGAAATAGTTCTTCCGGTCAAACCGGCTGACCAGATTGATCTGCGCCTCCAGCCCCAGACCGGTGCGCACGGCCTGGGCCACGCACTCCGCGTTGATCACCGGCAGCATGCCCGGCATCGCCGCATCGACAAAACTCACCTGGCTATTCGGCGGCGCGCCATATTCCGTAGCCGCCCCGCTAAACAGCTTGGACTGGCTGACCACCTGCGCATGCACCTCCAGCCCGACCACGATCTCCCACGGGCCGGTCGCCCCTTCCACCACGTAGTTCATGACGGCACTCCCGCCCGGATCGCGGGCATGTGGGTGAAGCCGGCCGCACGCTCGATCGCGGCGCCCACCGCGAAGACGGTTTCCTCATCGAACGGACGGCCCAGCACCTGCAAGCCCAACGGCAGGCCCGCCGGGTCGAGGCCGGCCGGCACGGACATGCCGGGAATGCCCGCCATATTGGCCGGAACGGTGAACACGTCGTTCAGATACATGGTCACCGGATCGTCCATGTTCTCACCCTGCGCGAACGCCGCCGACGGCGCGGTGGGCGTCAGCAGCGCATCCACATGGGCGAAGGCATCGGTGAAATCCCGCCAGATCAACGCCCTAACTTTCTGCGCCCGCAAATAATACGCGTCGTAATACCCGGCGGACAGCACATACGTCCCGATCATGATCCGCCGCTTCACCTCGGCGCCAAACCCCTCCGCCCGGGTCCGTTCATACAGCTCCGTCAAATCATGCCCGGCCACGCGCTGCCCAAATCTCACCCCGTCATAGCGCGCGAGGTTGGAGGACGCCTCGGCCGGTGCCACGATGTAATAGGTGGCCAGACCGTATTTGGTATGCGGTAACGACACGTCCACGGTCGTCGCCCCCGCATCCCGCAGCCAACCCAGCCCCTGTTGCCACAGCGCCTCGATCTCCGGCGGCATCGCGTCCGAGCGATATTCGCGCGGAATGCCGATACGCAACCCCTTCACCCCCCGCCGGCACGCGGCGGCAAAATCCGGCACTGGCCGGTCTGCGCTGGTGCTGTCCCTGACATCGAAGCCGGACATGGAGCCCAGCAAGATCGCCGCGTCCTCCACACTTCGCGCCACCGGCCCGGCCTGATCCAACGAGGACGCGAACGCCACCACGCCATACCGCGAACAGCGTCCATAGGTCGGCTTGATCCCCACCAGCCCCGTGAACGCCGCCGGCTGCCGGATCGACCCGCCGGTATCCGTGGCCGTAGCCCCCATCGCCATCCGCGCCGCCACCGCCGCGACCGATCCGCCGGAGGACCCGCCGGGCACGAGCTTCTTGCCATCCGCCCGCGTCCACGGGTTCGTCACCGGGCCATAGGCGCTGGTCATGTTGGACGAGCCCATGGCGAATTCGTCCAAATTCGCCTTGCCCAAAAACACCGCGCCGTCCCGCAGCAACTGCGCGGTAACGGTGCTCTCATACGGCGGCACGAACGGCTCCAGGATGCGTGACCCAGCCGTGGTCCGCGTGCCCGCCGTGCAAAACAAATCCTTGATCGCCAGCGGAATGCCCAGCAACGGCCGCGTGTCCCCACCCGCCAAGGCCTGATCCGCCGCTATCGCCTGCTGCCGCGCGCCATCGGCGGTCACGGTGATGAAGGCGTTCAGCGCCGGGTTCAGCGCCGCGATCGCGTCCAGATGCGCCCCTGTCAGCTCGGCGGCGGTGAACTGCTTGGCGCGCAGACCATCCCGGGCGGCGGCCAGCGTAAGGTCGGTCAGCATCACTCCACCACCTTCGGCACCGCGTAGAACATCCCCGCCCGGTCCGGCGCGTTGGCCAGCACTTGCTCGGTGAGGCCCCCATCCGTCACCACATCCGGACGTAGCCGCAGCGCCATCTGCGCCGCCCCGGTCAGTGGCTCGATCCCGTCCACATTCACCTCGTTCAACTGCTCGATCCAGCCGAGAATGCCGTTCAGCTCGGTCTGTAGCTGCGCCACCTCGGTATCATCCACACGGATCCGGGCGAGTTTGGCGACGCGACGGATGGTCGCGGGGTCGAGCGACATGGGTGTGGCCTTACATTCTCAGGAGGGCTGGACCATAACGGCGCGCATGCCCTTGTTCAACATGGCGGATTTACGGGTGGCGCTACCGCCTCAAACCCGGCTGATCGGCCTCGATCCCGGCGCCAAGACCATCGGAATCGCGTTGTCCGATGTCGGCCTGATGCTGGCCACGCCCTATGGCAGCCTCTGGCGCGGGAAGATGGCACCGATTGCTGCCGAACTCATGGCGTTGGCGCGGAAAGAGGGCGCGGGAGGTTTGGTGGTCGGCTGGCCGCTCTCAATGGACGGCACGATCGGCCCGGCGGCGCAGGCAGCGCGGGATTGGGCGCGGTCCCTGTCGGAGGCGACGGGGATGCCGGCAGCGTTGTGGGATGAGCGGCTTTCTTCGTCTGCTGTGAACCGGTTCTTGATCCAAGAACTCGATCTCACCCGGCGGCGGCGTGCCCAAATCGTTGATGCGATGGCGGCGGCCTACACGTTGCAGGCCGCCTTGGATGCCACAAGCTAGACGCCGTCATTGCGCTTCGCTTTGGCAAAGCGGTCCAGAGGCCGCGAGTACATCTTCCGCCCCTGGATTGCCGCGCGCCAAGCGGGGCTCGCAGTGACGGGTTTTACTTCTTTGCCTTGCTGGTCGTATGGGCCTTCGTCGCGCTCTCATGCGCCTTGGTCGAATGACCATGCGCCTCTTCGGAGTGCTTGGTCGCGGCGGCATGATCGCCCTTCTCGTGGCTGGTCGCGGCGGCCTTGTGCGACTTGGCGGCGGTCTCGTGATGGGTCGCGGCCTCGGTATGTGCGTCTTTCGGCATGGTGCATTCCCTTGTTATGACGCAGCCTTATCGCTGCTGCGGAACCTCATAACGGAGGGTTTGGGCATTAGTTCCGGGCACCGGATCGCACGCGGCCGCCGTGGCCCGGGCCAGGACCAGCATGCGCCGTGCCGCAACCCCTGCCCCGGCCATCTCGCCCACGACATGGCTCAACAACGGGTGCGACAGCACGGCCTGGGTCGCGGCGTTGGCCGCAAGCTCCGTTGCCCCCACCAGTGTCGCCGCATTCACCGTCCGCCGCAGCAACGACAGCGCGCCCAGTGCGCCGGGTCGCACGCCGTATAGCGCCGCCACCTGCCGCACGAGCCGCAATCCGCGCCAGCCGATCAGCAACGCGTCGAATGCCGGCGACGGCATGGCGGCGATCCCGGCCACGACCTGCACTGCCGCCGCCCGCCCCTGCGCCTCCGCCGCCGCCCGCAGCGCCGCAGACGGTCCGGCCCGCAACAGCGCCAGCATCGCGTCCGGATCGTTCATGGTAGCTAGCGCCGGTTGGATCGCCGGGCCACCCGGCGCGATATCCGCCCAGGCCAGCGCCGCCCGCGCCACGCGCGCATCCTCGCCGGACAGAAAATCCGCCCGCATCTCATCCACCCGGCGCATGGAAAACAGCGCCCGCATCTCCCGCCAAATCCCGGCCCCGCCGATGGCCACGCCGAGGCCCGCCACGCCCAGCGTCGTCCAGCCCAAAATGACGCTCCGGGAAAACTGATCGGCCACGAAATTCGCCCCGCTCAGCGCCGTGAACCCGACGGCCACGACCAGGGCCCCCGTCAGTGCCAGGGCCGCGGCGCTGCGGGGCGGCGGCGGATCGAGCAACACCGGCACCGCCTCCGCCTCTAGCCGCAAGGCCGGCCGTTCCTCCAGCTCGAACCGGGGTGCGATCATAGAATATCCGCCAATAAAAAGCCGAGCAGCGCATCCAGTCCCAGTTCCGGCACGCCGCCGCGCCCATTTTCCGGCGGCCGGCGCGGCTCGAATTGCGGCAGTTCCAGGAATGGATGCGCCCAGAACGCCGCATCGGGCATGCGGTCCGGCACCTCACCAGGGTAGGACCGGCCGAGCCGCTCATCGCCGATCCGCCGCCCGCGTACGGCCGACACGGGCCGGCCCTCCAGCGTCCAGACGAAATCCTCGGTGCAGCGCACGGCAGCAATGGCGAAATAACCCGTGGTCACGTCGCCCTCCCCGGTCCCCCGCGCCGCATCGCGCAACAGGCTCAGGAGGTTGCCCCGCTGCCGCTCCGCCACATGATCCGACTTGGTCGCGGCGAATGCCAGGCGAGTGATGACCCGGGGCGGCAGCTCGAACCGGGTGAGCGCCAGGGCGGAATCGAGCCATGAGCGCCGCCAGCGGAGCGCCCCCGCCGCCGCCGCCAACGCACCGCTGGCGTCCGCGAACGCCACCGGGCCGGCATGCAGCGCGGTCAGCAGATCGGCCAGGACCACGATCCGGTCCAAATTGCCGAACATCGGCTCCGCCAAATCCTGCCGGGCCGCGTCCACATACCGGTCATATCGCTCGGCCAGCAGCGCCGCGAGACCGCCCTCCCCGGCATGCGGAAAGAACGGCATGTAGCCCGGCGCTTCACCCGGTGCCGGCATCAAAAACCGGCCCGGCTGCAGCAACGCGAGCCGCGCCTCGTCCCGCAAGCGCAGCAGCGTGCGCACATACAGCTTGTGCCCGGCGACGGCCAGTTCCTCGTGCACGGGCGCCTGGGCCGGCAGCGACAGGCTGAACGCCAGAAAGTCGCGGGCGATTTCGGCATAGGCGGGGGTCTGTAGCCGGCTCAGCACGCCCGCGGACCAGTCCCGGAACGAGGTCTGCAACAGCGGCAAATCCAGCAGCCACTCGCCCGGATAATCCAGCAACTCCAGCCGGATACGCCGGGGCGGCATCGTAAGGCCGAAGCGTTCGCGCCCGATCACGAGGTCGAACGCCAGCACCGCCGCCGCACTCGTCCGCTCTGGCCAGGCGGGCGGGTCCGCCGTCAGCGCCGCCAGATGCCGGCGGTAATCGAACCGCGGCAGCCGCTCGGCCCCGGACGGCGCAATCTGAATGGATTGCACCCGGCCGATTTTCTTGCCCAATCCCGGCAGCACCGGACGCCCGTTACCCAGCGCCAGCAAATTGGCCGCGACCGAGGTGAGAAACGCCGTCTTCCCCGCCCGCGCAAGGCCCGTGACACCGATCCGGACGGTCCGCCCGCCGGTCAGCGTCTCGGCAACCGCTGCCAGCGCCTGGTCGATCAGCCGCGTTGCACCAACTCGACCTTATAGCCGTCCGGGTCTTCGACGAACGCGATCACCGTCGTCCCATGCTGCACCGGGCCCGCATCCCGGGTGATCTTGGCCCCCGCCGCCTTCAGATCCGCGCAGGCCTTATAGACATCCGGCATGCCGACCGCGAGGTGGCCGAAGGCGCTGCCGATCTCATACGGCCCGGCCTGGTCCCAGTTATAGGTGAGCTCCAGCACGCTGGTGCTGCTCTCATCGCCATAGCCGACGAAGGCCAGCGTGTAGCGGCCGCCCGGCACCTCGTGGCGGCGTAACTCCTTCATGCCCAACAGCTTGGTATAGAACCCGATGCTGGCGTCGAGGTCGCGGACGCGGAGCATGGTGTGCAGCAAGCGGCTCATGGCGGGGTCTCCTG
>JAYVOF010000214.1:0-3078 GCA_043758105.1 Rhodospirillales bacterium
GAGCCGATCTGGCAGGCCTACAGCACTGAAATGTATGTGTTCCTCGCGTTGATCTACTTCAGTTTTTGTTACGTCATGGCCCGGTATAGCCGCGGGCTCGAAACCGAATTCAGCCGCGCTGCCAAGCGTTAAGGGGACCCCTCATGAGCCAAGCCGCCGCCCTCGACCGCGCTTCCGCCTCTGACAACACGCCCGCCATCGTGCTGGACCACGTGAATAAATGGTATGGGGCCATGCACGTGTTGCGCGACATCAGCCTCACCATTGGCCACCGCGAAAAGGTCGTCGTGTGCGGCCCGTCCGGCTCCGGCAAATCCACCATGATTCGCTGCATCAACCGCCTGGAAAGCCACCAGGAGGGCAAGATCATCGTGGATGGGACGGAGCTGACGGACGATCTTCGTGCGCTGGACACCATCCGCAGCGAGGTCGGCATGGTGTTTCAAAGCTTCAATTTGTTCCCGCATCTGACCATCCTCGAAAACTGCACCCTGGCGCCGATCTGGGTGCGCAAGATGCCCAAGGCCGAGGCGGAGGAGCTGGCGATGAGTTATCTACGCCGGGTCAAGATACCGGAGCAGGCGAATAAATATCCAGGCCAGCTCTCGGGCGGCCAGCAACAGCGGGTGGCGATCGCCCGCGCGCTATGCATGAAGCCCAAGATCATGCTGTTCGACGAACCGACCAGCGCCTTGGATCCCGAGATGATCAAGGAGGTGCTGGACACCATGATCGGCCTGGCGCAGGACGGCATGACCATGGTCTGCGTCACCCACGAAATGGGCTTCGCGCGCCAGGTCGCGGACCGGGTCGTGTTCATGGACCGGGGTGAGATCGTGGAGCAGGGCGAGCCCAACACCCTGTTCGAAAACCCACAGACGGACCGGCTAAAGCTGTTCTTGAGCCAGATTCTGCGGGGGCATTAGCGGGGCCTTACCCATCCGGGCTCATGCGACGGCTGATCCTCGACACCTCGACCATCGCGCGCTGGACGGGCCCGGCGTTGGGTATCGTGCGCGTCGAGCACGAATTGGCCCGGCACGCCCTGGCCTACCGGCCAGACGTGATGCTGTCGTTTTACGATGCCGACTACGATGCCGGCCGGGGCGCGTTGCGGCAGCTGTCGCCCCTGTGGCAAGCGCATGTCCTCAGCCTCACCGGCGCGATCGACACGATCGACGTGGAGTACCGCCGGCCCCGGACGGCGTGGCAGAAGCTGATGCCGAGCCGCTACCCAATGATGATGGCGCTCGAGCATCATCGGCTGACGGGGTCGGCCGCCATTGCTGCGTTGGCGGAGGCGGCGCAAAGCCTGTTGCTCGGTGCCGGACGCCGCCGTTCGGCGATGCACAGGGACGGCGCAACGCGGTGATCGCCTATGACTCGGCACCTGGACCGGTCCTGCGTCCGGGCCCCGGCGACGTCGTGCTATCCGCCGGGTCGGACTGGTTGCACAAGGGCAACGTCTTGGTCCGCGCGCAACGGCGGGACGGCTTCCGGCTCGTGGTCCTGTGCTTCGACCTGCTGCCGGCGTTCCATCCGGAATTCTTTCAGCCAGTGGATATCGCGCCGTTTGCCGCCTATTGGACCGCGATGTTGCCGGTCGCGGCGCGGATCTTGTGCACGGCGGACTGCGTGGCCCGGGACATTCAGGCCTTCGCGGCGCAACACGGGCTCGAGCCTCCGCCCACAGCCCTCGTGAAGCTTGGCCATCCGCCGCCACCCTACGGACCCTTGCCGCCCTT
This sequence comes from Rhodospirillales bacterium, assembly GCA_043758105.1. Lineage (GTDB taxonomy): Bacteria > Pseudomonadota > Alphaproteobacteria > Acetobacterales > Acetobacteraceae > JANPPS01. The sequence goes on from JAYVOF010000214.1 coordinate 1,746, forward strand.
GCCGGGTCCGCTGCAGGCCGGCAAATATGCCCTGTTCGTCAGCACGATCGAGCCGCGCAAGGGCCACGCCACGGTCCTTCAGGCCTGGAGCAACCTGATCGCCGCGGGAGTGCCGCAGCGCCATGATTTCCGGCTGGTGTTCGTGGGACGGACCGGCTGGATGGTGGACGACATCCTACAATAGATCGGCGCACTGTCCGGCAGCGTCCTACATCTGGAAAGCATCAGGGACGCCACCCTCGAACGACTGTACTGGGACGCCGCGTTCTGTCTATATCCCTCCCGCTACGAGGGCTTCGGCCTGCCGATCATCGAGGCGTTCGCGCACGGGAAGGCCGTGCTCGCCTCGACCGGGGGTGCGGTGCCCGAGACGGTGGCGGGCCTGTCACCCTGCCTCGATCCGCTGGACGTGGCCGCCTGGACGGACGCGATCGGCGGCTGGATCGAGCATCCGGAGCACGTGGCGGCATGGGAGGCCCACATCGCTCAGGGCTTCCGTGCGATCGATTGGCCGGAGGCCGCGGAGGCGATCATGCAAGCGGCGGTGGATGGATGAGACGAGTCCGCGTCCTATGCGCGACCATCAGGCACCTCACCGCCGAGACCGTCCCAGGGTGCTGCCCTGCCGGATCTGCTGGCCTGAACCGGTCGGTATCCACCCCGTTCATCACCCGAACCAGCCGCGGCGCGGACAAGCCGTATCGTCGCGCCAGCAAAGACTCGATCCGGCCCGACACGGCGATGATGCGGCCCGCATTCGCCACCGCGCGACGCTCGACCCGCGCCAGACCCAGCCGCCGCCAATTGGTCCGGGGCGAGATCCCCGCCCGTACCCGCCGCCACGCGACATGGGTCGCGATCTCCCGCTCCAGGCTCAGCCGGTTGGACCCGGTGTGGGGGTGAAACAGATGCCCCGACCAGCCGGTCCCCCCGTCATACAGCACCATCGCGGGCAGGCCCGGCACCGCCCGCTCGATGGTGCGCGCCCGATCGACCGCGTTCCCCGCGCCGTTCAACAGTTGCGCGGTGATGCCGGGGAGAGGGGATCCGTGTTGGAATGCAATGACGTGCACCTCGTGTCCGGACGCGAGCAGGAAATCGGCGAAGCGCGCGATCCACCACTCAGCCCCACCACCGTCCGAGTCGAACCGGTCGGTGATCAGGCCAACCCGCACCCTGCCCTCCTGCCCTGCCCTCCTGCCCCGCCGATTACTGGTGCGGTGCGGGCCGTTTTACCCGGTATGGCCCGATCAGAACAGGAGGTGGAACACAAAGTAGAGCGAGCCCGCCAGCAGGGCCGCCGCGGGCAGTGTCAGGACCCACGCCAACGCAA
>JAYVOF010000215.1:0-8909 GCA_043758105.1 Rhodospirillales bacterium
TGGACCATCACTGGATTGCCGAGGCGCCTGGATCAGACCACAGCTCAGTAACCAGTCACGTCAACTACAAAGCCCGCGGTTCAGGCCGGACGCTTACGGACGATGCGACGAGTGCGATCTACTCGGCGCTTTTGGTGCCGGAGGAGGGCACGGCATCGACGTTTGCCGGTTTGCTGGAGGTGTTCACGGCGCATGGTCTGCCGTGCAGTCTCTACACCGACCGGGGCAGCCACTATTTCCACACGCCGGTGGTGGGTGGCCGGGTGAGCGAGCAGGTCAAGACGCAGGTGGGGCGGGCGCTGGTGCAGTTGGGGATCGAGCACATTGCGGCCTATTCTCCTGAGGCGCGCGGGCGGTCCGAGCGGGCGTTCCGCACGTTGCAGGACCGCCTACCGAAGGATCTGGCGCTGGCTGGGGTGACGACGGTTGCCGGGGCCAACACGTATCTTCGGGACCTCTACATCGCCGAGCACAATGCGCGCTTTGCAGTGGCGGCCGAGCAGCCCGGCACGGCGTTTGTGCGGGTGCCTGAGACCGACCTGGCCGAGGTGCTGTGCCATCAGGAGGAGCGGACGGTAGGCAATGACAACACGGTCGTGCTGGCCCGGGTGCGATTGCAGATCCCCGCGAGCCCGATGCGGGCGCATTACGTGCGGTCCAAGGTAAAGGTGCGCCGCTTTCAGGATGGCAGCCACGCGATCTTCCATGGCCCGCGCTGCATCGGCCGCTACGACGCACTCGGCGTGAGCCTAGACACGCCGGCCGCTGAAGCTGCCTGATGAACCGCGCGTCCCCCCGCTCGACGCGCGCTGTTTTGGCCCTGGGGCTAGCCCCGGGGCCAAAACCGGAACAGAGCGGACAACAAGAGTGCTACATGCACCGGCCACTTTGGCTAGCTACCAACAGCTTGCTCCAAATATAGCAAAAGCTTGCTCCAAACAGCTTCAAGTATAACCCTTCTGATACGTTGAGGATTGCGTTCCGCCCTGCATAAATGCGCCCATCGTTAATCAATTCGCCCGCCGTCCAAACGAAATCACATAGGCCCGCACCCGCGCGTCGATCAGCGGGTCATCCGAGACGTCGATGCCGGGTTGTAGGTGGTTGGGGAGGAAGCGGAGGTCGTGCGAGGCCTTTGCCTCGTCGGCTACGGCGCCGGTGAGGGTTATGGTGCCAAGTTCGACCACGCGGCGGTCGGCGGGCCAGGGCTGGCTCGGGTCTTTGGTTTGGTCGCCGGGGTTGGCCAGTTGCGCCATCATCGTGAACGAGACTTTTTCCTTGGTGAGGCGAGCGGGAAGTTCCGTCAGCAATCCATCCGGGCCCATCTTCGCCGCGGCTTCGGCGCTCACATGGTCGGCACCGGATACCGGGAGGAACTGGAAGCGGAACGGCTGCTTCTCGTCCTTGGCGTTGGTGAAGATGAAGGCGTCGATGCCGTAATAGTTTTCCCGGGCGAAGCTGCTGGGCGTGGTCGTGGTGCCGAATGCCTTGGGCACGGTGGGGTGCGTGCCCACGAACTGCTCTAACTTATTAGGATGCGCCGCATCCTTTCCGCTTTCGGACACGGCTTGCAACAGCTCCAGGAACTCCTCGCCATTGGCCACCGGGAAGTATTCGAGTGAGTTGGCAACCACGTCCACATACTCGGACGGCGTCTGCTGGAACCGGATGGACATGCCGTGCGGGTTGGCGTTCGGGTCACCGTCCGGCAGCGCCGGCAGGCCGGTCGAATCGGAAAACCGCACCAGCACCGGCACGGCGGCACCGGCGAAGATGCCAGCCTTGCTCACGCCCGCGGCGGCCGGAGTGGGGGTGAAGCTGCCCTCCACCACCACACCCTTTGCGTGATTGGCGCGGGTGCCGGGGTGCTTGCCCCACAGCGTGTTCATGGTGTCCACCGTCTGCGTCGCCGTGCTGGCGGTCTGTGCCACGGCACTCCCGGACAAAACGGCCATAACGGCGGCGGCGATAAAGCGGGACATGCTGGCGCTCCGTGTGAAAGATGCTTTGTGCATAATTCAGCCGGGGCGGCAGCGCTATAGGGCCCGCGCTATAGAATAAGTGTCGCCGTCACCACGTCCGGATCCTCCACCGTGCGGTGCAATACGAAGCCGAGGCGGCGCATGAAGGCCAGCATGGGCGCGTTCTCCGCCAGGACTTGGCCCTCGATCTCCACCAAGTCCAAATCCCGCGCCCAGTCGATGATGCGCTGCATCAGCTGCCGGCCCAGGCCGCGGCCCTTCATCGAGGGCTCGACCACGATGGCGAACTCCCCCCGGCGGACGTAATTCTCGCGAACCAGCCGGGAGACGCCGAGGGTTTCGCCGGTCGATTCCCGCACCGCGACGAAGGCGATTTCCCGGTCGTAATCCACCTGCGTCATCCGGACGATCTGGTCGGGGGCCAAGGCGCGGACCATGCTGAAGAAGCGGAAACGGATATCTTCGGGCGTGAGACGGGCGAACAGCGCGGCATGCGCCTCGGCGTCCTCGGGCCGGATCGGGCGCAGCAGAAAGGTCTCGCCGCGCGACTCCCAATGCTGGGCGAGGTCCGCCGGGTAGGGCGGGATCGCGAGCGGCGCGCTTTCGCCGGGCGCGCGGAGGCCGATCCAGGCGTCACCGGCCAGCACGCCCTTGTCATTGGCAAACAGTGGATTGAGATCGAGCTCACCGATCTCCGGGAAGTCCTGCACCAGCTGGCTGATGCGAACCAGGGCGTCCGCCACGGCGTCGGTCGCGGCAGCGGGCTGTTCATGGAACGCCGCCAGCGTGCGAGCGACGCGGGTGCGGGCGATGAGGCTGGTGGCGAGCGTGAGATTGAGCGGCGGCAGATCCATGGCGAGATCGTCAAGCAAATCCGCCGCACTGCCGCCCTGGCCGAAGCCGATGGCGGGGCCGAACAGGGTGTCATCGGCCACCAGAATTCGTAGCTCGCGCGAGCGTGCGACCTGATGCTGCACCAGGAAGCCCTCGCCCAACCCCTCATTGCACCGCCCCTCGCCGCGCAAGCGGCCGCGTTTGGCATCGAGGAAGGTCACGGCCTGGCGGATGGCGAACTCGGTCGTGAGGTCGAGCATGACGGCGCCGGGTCCGCTGGCGCGGGGCTGGGCGCTGCGGGCCAATTTCAGGACGGCGGGGAAGCCCAGTGCGACGGCGGCGGCGGCGGCCTCATCCGAGGTGGCAGCGGCGCGGCTGGGGACTGTCGGCAAGCCGTAGGCGGCGAGCACGGCCAGCGCCTCATCTTGCAGCAATCCGGTGCGCCCGGCGTTGCGCGCCGCCGCAAAAATCGCGCGGACCGCGTCCTGATCCGGGGCGATGCTGAGCACGGCCCGGTCCGGCAGCTCGTTTGCGGCGGCGCGGGCCCGGCGCTGTTCGATCAATTGGCTATAGCCGCGCATGGCCTGCTCGGGACTGGCGAAGACCGGGACGCCGGTGGCGGCCAAGGCATGGCGGAGCGGCCCCCCCGTCGTTTCACCCAAAACCGCGGCGAATAGCGGCAGTTTCAAGCCAGGGACCGCGGCAGCCAGGGCGGCGATGCCGGCCATGTCCGGCTCCCCGGTGGGGGCCATCACGACCACGAGGCCGCCCACCTCGGGCGCGCCGGACAGCAACGCGGCGGCCTCGGCCAGGCGGATCGGCTGAGTGGCACCGGTCCACACCATGCCGAGGTCGGACGGCCCGGGCGGCATCTGCATATCGAGGACCTGGCGCGTGGCGGCGGTGAGCGGTGCCAGCGGGATGTGCAGCACGAGCGCAGCATCCGCGGCCATTTGACCGGGGCCGATGGCGTTCGTGACGATCGCCACCGTCTCACTCCGGGGCGGACGGGCCCGGGTCAGCGTCTCGGCTGCGGCCAGCAAATCGGCCAATCGCGTCACCCGGACGATGCCGGCCCGGCGTAACGCGGCAGCGAACACCAGATCGGCGCGCCCGGTGGGATCCCCCAGCAAGCCGCCGGAGTGGATGGCCACCACCGGGCGGAGGCGCGCGGCGGCGCGGGCGGCGGACATGAACGCGCGGCGGTTCCGGATGCTGCGGATATCCAGCAGGATCGCGCCGGTGCCAGGGTCGCGGCTGAGCCAGTCCAGCACCACGGCGAAGCCCATATCGGTGGCGCCGCCCAGACCTACGATATGGCTGAACCCCACCCCGTTCGGCCCGGCCCAGTCCAGCACCGACCGGCACAGTGCCGCGGATTGGGAGACGAGCGCGATCTTACCCGGTGCGGGCGGCAGGTGCCCGGTGGTCGCATTCAGCCCAATCCCCGGCACCGCCACGCCAAACGCGGACGGGCCCAGCACACGTACCCCGGCGGCACGTGCAGCGGTCGCAAGGTCCGGCGCGGGCGTCAGGCAGATGGCGGCGAAGGTGCCGCGGTCCGATAATTCCTGCATCGCCGCCGCCGCATGATCCGGCCCGGTGGCGATCACCGCCAAATCCGGTGGTTCCGGCAGCTCCGCCACGCGGTCCACCGCCCAGAGCCCGCCGGCGAATCCGCCTGCCTGCAGGTTGGCCCATACCGTGGCGCCGATGGCGGTATTGGCACCCACCAGGCCCACCGAACGGGGGTGGAGCAGTGCCTCGGCACGGAAGCGGCCCTTGGCCAGGGGCCTCAAAATTGGCATCGTCTCATCCTCATGGTGCACTGCACCATAGCACGTTGGGTCGCATGGGTTGCCTTTCTACCCGTGCTCCGTGACGATTGGCTTAACAAGCGGCCAGTTAACAAGCGGGGTGGAGATGTACGAGCGGTGGGATCCCGAGATGCTGAACGCGCATGCGGCGTTCCTGGACGCCGCGTCCCGGCTGCCGCCGATTACGTTTTCCGAGCCGTTCGAGCCGCAGCGGGCGGTCAACGACGCGCTGGCGTTGCAGCTGGCGCAGGGCGGTCCGGTGATGGAGAGCCGGGATGTGTGGGTGCCGGCGCGGGGACGCCGGGTGTTTTGCCGGTTGCATAAGCCTATGCCTGCGCCGGGTTTGCCGGTCATGATTTATTTTCATGGCGGCGGCTGGGTGTGGTCCTCGGTCGATACCCATGACCGGCTCACGCGCGAATATGCCGAGGCGTCCGGCTGCGCGGTGCTGAGCGTCGATTACGCGCTGTCCCCGGAGGCCAAGTTTCCGCAGGCGTTGGAGGAATGCGTGGGCGTGGTGCGCTGGGTGGCGGAGCATGGGGCGGCGTGGGGCCTCGACCCGGCGCGCATCGTGGTGGGCGGGGACAGCGCCGGGGCCAATTTGGCGCTGGGGGCGGCGTTGATGCTGCGCGATCAGGCGGGACCGCCCGTGTCTGGTATTTTGGCCGTCTATCCGGTGTGCGACGCGGATTTTACCACGCCGACCTATGCCGAGTTCGGCGGCGGCGGGTTCTTCCTGACGGAGGAAAAGATGCGGTTTTATTGGAGCGTATATGCGCGGGACATGGCGGACCGGCTGAACCCGCTGGCGTCCCCGCTCCGCGCGAACTTGGCCGGGCTGCCGCCGGTGCTGGTGCAACTGGCGGAGCTGGATGTGCTGCGACATGAGGGCGAGCAACTGGCGGCGCGGCTGACCGCTGCGGGGGTGACAACGGCGCTGGAGGTGTATTCGGGGGTGATCCACGGCTTCGTCCGCGCCACGGCCCGGGTGGCGCGGGCGCGGGAGGCGGTAGGGACGGCGGGCGTTTGGCTTGCTAGAAGGACCCTAGGGTGACCGTCCCGAACGCGGTTGCGCCCGTGCCGGGTTCAATTGCGATGGGGAACCTGCCTGTCCAGGATCCTGTGATGGCCTGGCAAAGCGACGTTGGGCTTCGTTTCCGCCGCGGCGTGCGTTCTTCCGATTCAACGCCGGGGCTTCTGGAATATCCAAAAGGTCGGGCTCACGGCCGTCGAGCGCGTCGAGCTGTGCTTTTTGGTCTTCCGTCAGATCAAATTTCTCCATTCTCATAATCCCTTCTCTCTGCCGCCGAGGCCTTTCTTAGTCCGATGACCCGGATCAGATCCGGATAGTCTCGCTCTGGATAGCAGTGGACGATTAGCAGCACCTTCAAGGTCCCGGGAACGACGCCCAGACAGTGCCATCGCTCCTCGCCATTCTCAAAGCGATCGAAAAATACCATGTGTAGTGGGTCTAAGAAAACAGCCCGGGCCAGGGACAAAGCGAGCCCGTGTTTGGCCCGGTTCGTCGCCTCTTTGGCCGGATCCCAAACAAAGTCCACGCTGGTCAGGGCGGGCTAAAGCGACGGCGCATCAGGGCTGCGGTCAGGAATGCTCTAGCGTAAGGTGGGCGATGTAGCCGGAGCGGGTTTCCCCGGCCGCACGCGCCAGTGCATCGAGGCGGCGCAGCACCCGGCGGGGTAGGGTCACGTTCACACGCTCGGTCGTATCGTCGAACGCCGCCGGGTCGAGGCTGATGACGCCGAATAGCCAGCCGGCATAGGCGGGATTGTGCCGGATCAGGTCGAGTGATGTCGCCGCGGGGATGGCCCCCTCGGTGTCGAGGGTCGCGTCGATCCAGGCGGTGGCGGCTTCCTCGGCGGCGGTCATGGCTTCGTCGAGAGTGTCACCGGCCGAAAAGCAGCCTGGAAGATCGGGGATGATGACGCCAAATGCGGTGTCGTCCGTGCCGGGTTCGATGGCGATGGCGAAACGCATAATGCCTCCTATAGCCCTGCCTGCTTGCGGATCGCCGCGACCAGACCGACACCGAGTTCCTTCTTGGGGTGAGGCACGACGATGTGGCCGGAGCGGTCCGGATGGTAGAATACATGATGGGAGCCGCGTATCCGGTCGAGCTCCCACCCAGCGTTAAGCAGTTCACGGATTAAAGCCGCGCTGCTTATCGTGCGCATTATACACACCCGAGATGGGAAGGCAAGGAAATGTGCTAAAGCGGCCGGCGGATGAGGGCTGCGATTTCGCCGACGATGCCGCGGCGGAACGCCAGCACGCAGGCGACGAAGATGACGCCCTGGGTGACGGTGACCCAGGAGCCGTAGCCGGACAGCGCGCTTTCGGTCCAGACGATGATGCCGGCGCCGACCACCGGGCCGAATATGGTGCCCATGCCGCCCAATAGGTTCATCAGCACGACCTCACCGGACATAGCGTAGTGCACGTCCGTGAGGGTGGCGATGCCGAACACCAGCGCCTTCGTGCCGCCGGCGATGCCCGCGATGAAGGTGCTGAGGATGAACGCCACGAGCTTATAGTCATCGGTGCGGTAGCCAAGCGAGGTGGCGCGGGGTTCGTTCTCGCGGATCGCCTTCAGCACCTGGCCGAACGGCGAGTGCACGATGCGATGGATCAGCAGGAAGAAGATCACGAACACGGCTGCGACCAGCAGATACATGGACATGTCGGGGCTGAGCGAGAACACGCCGAATAACGCGCCGCGGGGCACCTGCTGGATGCCGTCCTCGCCACCAGTGAACGGGGCTTGGAGGCAGAAGAAATAGTTCATCTGTGCCAGCGCCAGCGTGATCATGGCGAAGTAGAGGCCCTGCCGCTTGATGGCCAGCAGGCCGAAGAGGGTGCCGAGTGCGGCGCCACCCAGGCCACCGACCAGGATCGAAAGCTCGGGCGTCAAATGATAGGTCTTGGCGACATAGGCGGTGACGTAGCTGCCCATGCCGAAATAGGCGGCATGGCCGAAACTCAGCAGGCCGACGAAGCCGATCAGCAGGTTGAACGCGCAGGCGAATAGCGCGAAGCACATCACCTTCATCAAAAAGACCGGGTAGATCAGATACGGCCCGATGGCGATGCAGGCCAGCATCAGCAGGAACGCGACGGCCTGGGCGCTGCTGAAGCCCAGGATGCTGAATGGGCGCGGCGTCACATTCACGAAGTTGGCGGGGGTCGCATCCATTATGCCGTCTTTCCGAACAGCCCGCTCGGGCGCACGAGCAGGACGATGACCATGACGACGAAGATGACGGTGGCGGACGCCTGGGGATAATAGACCTTGGTCAGCCCCTCGACGATGCCGAGGCCGAAGCCGGTGACGATGCTGCCGAGGATGCTGCCCATGCCGCCGATCACGACGACGGCGAAGACCGTGATGATGAACGACGAGCCCATGTTCGGGTTCACCGAATAGATCGGTGCCGCCAGGACGCCGGCGAACGCAGCCAAGGCGACGCCGCCCGCGTACGTAAGGCTGATCATCCGCGGCACGTTCACGCCGAAGGCCTGGACCAGGCCCGGGTTCTCCGTCGCTGCGCGCAACCGTGCGCCCAACTGCGTCTTCTCGATCAGCACCCACGTCACCAGGCACATCGCGGCGGCCGCCAGCAGCACCCAGCCGCGGTAATTCGGCATGAACATGAAGCCGAGATTGGTGCCGCCCGCCAGCGCATCCGGGATCTTATACGGCATGCCGGAGCTGCCGAACGCGTTCCGCGCCAGACCCTCCAGGATTAGCGCCACGCCGAAGGTCAGCAGCAAGCCATAAAGATGGTCGAGCTTATACAGCCGGCTGATGATGGTCTTTTCCATCAACAGACCGAACGCGCCGACCACGAGCGGGGCCAGGATCAGCGCCGGCCAATAGCCGATCGTCGCCCACTCCGGCAGCGCCAGACCCGGCGATATCATGCCGAGCCAGGTGTTGGGCGTCAGCATCATCCACGCCGCGAACGCGCCCAGCATGAACAAAGCGCCATGGGCGAAGTTGATGATGTTCAGCATGCCGAAAATCACCGCAAGACCCAACGACAGCAGCGCATAGAACGCGCCGTTGATGAGGCCCAGCAGCAACTGACCGAACAAGAGCGGCAACGGACGGTAGAACGAAAAACCGCTTATGCCCTGGACCACCTCCCCCCCATGCAGCGCCAAATAGGCGAGTACCCCCACCCCCCCCGTCACCAACACGGCGATCGTGAGGATCGACTGGATCGATCGGTCACCCTTGTGAGCAAGCCCTGGGTGA
>JAYVOF010000216.1:0-48055 GCA_043758105.1 Rhodospirillales bacterium
GCGGCTTGCGCCGGGCTGCCTCCGCCGATTTCCAACTGTTCCACGACCCCGACCAAGGCGATGTCGGCGACATGCACCGTCGCCTCCACGTGATCCGCGAGGGATCGGGCCAGGGTGGACGATTCCGTTTCTGCGATCGACAGACGAAATTTGCGAGCGGACCACATATCCCATCCGAACACCGTCAAAATCACGGCGCAGACCAGCATGGCAAAAATCGGCGGCGATCGCCGCGTCGATCCTGGTATCACTGGTGCCTGACCAACTCCGTTCATCGGAACCTAACTCTGCCTCGTCTCATGCTAGATGCAAAAGCTTAACGAAAACTTACCATAACAGGCAGAAAAAACGCTCGTTCGACCAGAGCGGGAAATCGCCGTTACAGTAACCGTCTGAACCATTCCTCACCGTGGCTGCAACCCTAAAAGCGTCACCGTTTCGGACCATAGGCGTAACGTGAGCACGCCGGCGGGTTCGGCCTGTGCGAGCGCGGCCGATTGGCCCGCCCAGGCCTGCATGCGGCTGATATCGTTGGCCCGGCCCGCGGCGGACCGCATGCCCGACGTCAACCCCCGTTGAACCGGATATGGCGCGGGCACCGGTCCGCCGGCGGCCGCACGCACGTACTCCGTGGCGATCCCACGCCCGGCGCGTCCGCTAAAGGCGCGGGTGACCTCGGTCGCCTCCGGCAGAGTCGTTGCCAACGCATCAGCCCAGGCGGGCGCAATTCCGGCCTCCGGACATCTGAGATACCCTGTGCCGATCTGCACGGCCGAGGCACCGAGCAACAGCGCAGCAGTCACGCCCCGTGCATCCGCAATTCCTCCGGTCGCGATGACCGGGACCGACACCGCGTCCGCCACGGCCGGCACGAGCGCGAAGAGCCCGATTTGCGCCCGCTCCGCGTCGCTCGCGTTGAACGCGCCGCGGTGCCCGCCGGCCTCCATACCCTGCGCCACGATGGCGTCCGCCCCAGCATCCGCGGCGGCCCGGGCCTCGGCCACGGTGGTCGCGGTCGCGAACCAGGCGATCCCGCGCGATTTCAACCGGGTCACGTAGGCGGGCGGAAAGAGGCCCATGATGGAGGACACGACCGACGGACCCGCGTCCAGCAGCGCCTCGCACTGCGCTGCGAAATCGGGCGGTTGCGCGTCACCGGCGTCATCGGCGACGGCGGGACCCCATTGACCAAGGAAGTCCCGTAGCGCGATTTCCGCGGCCCGGTCCCGATGCGGTGGTGGATCGGGGATCCACAAATTGAGCTGGAAGGGGCCATTGGTCGCCCGCCGTAGAGCGCTTGCCCAGTGGGCGATCTCGTGGGGCTGCATCAGCAATGCTCCGCACGCCCCCAATCCGCCGCTATTGGCCACGGCGGCCGACAGCCCGGGGGGGCATGCGCCGGCCATCGGCGCCAAGAGGATCGGCAGCTGAAGGCCGAAGCGCGCCATAAAATCAGTGATTCGTTTATTCATCTCGGTCTTATTCATCAGTTTTTAATACTCTCCTGCCAGAGTGCACTACGACCTGCCGCTGTAGCCTGTGTTGTTCATTGATATAGTGCATCGCCTATCCCTCCGGGGCCCCGTGCGACGTGCGCTTGCGCACTACCCCGTGCGACGTGCGCTTGCGCACGACGTCGCGCGGCACTGCGACCGGTTCTCGCAGCCAGGGCTTTCATCGAACTATATCTTCGAATCCTGCATCGGTGATGAGAGGAGGCGGTTCATGTTACGTCCAATGAGCGAATGAGCGGGTAAAAATCCGAATGTTGTTCCGGTGCATCGGGTCAATTAACGCCTGTTGGATTTGTTTTGGGTCATCCGGTGTGGACAATCGGCGGTGGGCAGGTCATGATCGGGAACCTCGATTATAGAATCGGTTGACGGGTAGTCCAGTTGCGGCCACGAGAGGCCTGCGAGGACAACGTCAATAGGGCGCGCCAGTGATGCTGCCGCACTCGGGACCCACGCGTACGATCCTCACCGCCCATTGTTATCGCATCGAGAAAGTGATCACCCCAGGATGCCGGACGATACAGTGCCAAATGATCGGCTTCGGAGCACGATGGTGCGCAATGACCCGTTGAAAAGCGACACGTTGTTAAGCACAAAGCCGTCAGGTAACAAGACTGGCCAACCACCAGCCACTCTCAGCAGTGATGACGAAACCGAAAGCCGCATGCGCCAGGCCCTCGGATTGCGCGGCGCTGCCGGTACTGCGGGTCATGCGCCGCAGCAACGCGCTGATCAAGCACGTGCCCGGCATAAATTCGTGCAGGATGGCGGTGTGCCCGTCGTGATGCTCAATCGTGGCGGCGATCAAGACGCGTTGGGCACGGCGCGCGCCAGAATCGCAGAGCTGGAACACCAGCTCGAGACCGAGCGTGCGGCCCACAACGCCACCCGCCGCAGTTTGAACGAGGCGCAGGTGATCGTGCAGGGTCTGCAGACCCGGATCGCCCACGCCGAATTGGCGCATCATGATGCACTCGCTGCATCCACGCGTGCGCTTGAAGCGGCGCAGGCCAAATCGGCCGCGCCGGATCCGGTCCATTCTCCGGTGCGCGCGCCCCGTAAGCCAGCCATCGATCGGATGCCAAAAGAGCAAAAGCCCGTTCGCTGGTGGACGCCAAGTTATAATGTGAAAGGCCGATAGCCTCTTTCGTCAGCATAGGGAGCGACGTTTTCTTTGATCCCGAGCTGTTTGACCATGCTCCACCTGGCATTGATCCAAGGTCGATTCCTCAGTGCAGAACCTGAACCTGTAACTCTCTTTAATCCTCGTTCGTAGGGGAGGGAGAGGGTAGGGTCGTGGTGGTTTTCGTGTGTAAGCGTCTTCGATGAACCTGCAGCAAACCTGCGCCATGGCCGTAATGGCCAAGGCACCCGTTCCGGGCCACGTCAAAACCCGTCTGCAGCCGGTGCTCTCACCCAGCGAGGCGGCCGCGTTAGGCGGCGCGTTTCTCACCGATATCACCCATAACCTGCAGCAGGCATCGCGCGTGGTGCCCATCCATGGGTTCGTCGCCTACGCGCCCTCTGGTCAGGAAAGCCGCTTCGATGGCTTGTTGGCACCGGGAACCCGGCTCGTTCTCGCGGACGGATCGACCGATGCGGCGACCGGGGTTGAAGGTCTGGGGCGAAGCTTGTTGCATGCGACCCGGGCGTTATTGCAGCTCGGCTATGGTGCCGCCTGTTTGATCAACGCCGACAGCCCGACCGTGCCGACGGAGTTCCTGATCCGCGCCGCAGAGCGTTTGGCGGCACCCGGGGAGCGTGCGGTCATCGGCCGTGCCGATGATGGCGGATACTGGTTGATCGGCATGAAACGCGCGTATCCTGAACTTTATGCGGAAATTCCATGGAGCACCGGCCATGTTGCGGCGGTGACGGCGGCACGGGCCGCGAGCATCGGCCTTTCGCTCGAAGACATCGGGACCTGGTTCGACGTCGATGACCGGAACAGCCTGGCGCGACTGGTGGATCAGCTCGAGACGCCTGCGGATGAGAACAGATTTTTCCGGGCACCGGCGACGTCACGCGCGATGCGCGCGCTCGATGTCGCCTCGCGCCTGCGCCCCGCCGCGTGAGGCGGCTGTGGGGCTTGGCCCTACTGGGGGCTGGGCTGATCGTCTGCATCGTCGCCGGCACGCAGACCCGGTTGCCGGATGACGTGGGTGGAATGACGCGCGAGCGCACGGTCGCCTACGTCGTGGCCGCATTGATGGCCGGTGTGGTTTACGCCTGCGGCGTCGTGCTCTGCCGGCGCGCGGGCGTGGGTGGCAGGGGGGTCTGGATCGTCCTCCTGGTTGCGGCGCTGGCGCGGGCACTCACTTTCTGGCCGCCGCCGCTGCAATCGACTGATATTTATCGTTATGTGTGGGATGGGAAGGTGCAGTGGGCCGGGATCAATCCTTACCGCTTCATTCCCGCCGACCCGGCGCTGCAACCCCTGCGGGATGAGGGGGTCGGGGCCCGGGCCCTCTATCCCAACATCAACCGGGCCGGCACCGCGCCCACGATCTATCCGCCGGTGGCGCAAGCGGTCTTTGCGGTGTCGGCCTTCGTGTGGCCGGGCCTGTGGGGGGTCAAGGCGGCGCTACTGCTGTTTGACGGGCTGGCGATCGGCGGGGCCCTGTTCTTGCTGCGGCTCGCACATTTGCCGGCGGAGCGGGTGCTGATCTATGCCTGGAACCCACTGGTGATCTGGGAGTTCGCTGGCGGCGGACATATCGATGCGGCCGCGACGGGACTGGTCGCGCTGGCGCTGGTGCTGTCGGTTTGCCTGCGCCCGGGCTGGTCCGGGGCGGTTCTCGGGCTGGCGATCCTTACCAAGCTTCTGCCGGCCGCACTGTTCCCGGCGATCTGGCGCCGCTGGGACTGGCGCGCCCCGGCGGCCTGCGCGGGCGTGATTTTGGCGGGCTACGCCTGCTATGCCGGAGCGGGCTTGAAAGTGTTCGGCTACCTGCCGGGCTATGCGTCCGAGGAGAGGCTTGGCCAGGATGGGGTATTCCTGCTTCGCGTGTGGTCCAGCTTCGGCACCGTCCCATACTGGGCGGGTCCCGCCTACGCCATCGCTGTCTTGTTGGTTCTCGCTTGCATGGCGGCCTGGATTTCGGCGCGTCCGGGCTGGTCCGGTCCGCCCGCCGTTCGCGCGATTGTGACGGCCCGGGACGCCCTGTGGCTCGGCACGGCGTCGCTGGTCGCGTTGTCGCCGCATTATCCTTGGTATCTGGCGGGGCTCGCGCTACCAGCCGTGCTCGTGCCTTCCATCGCGGTCTTGTGGTTGACGGTGGCCGCGCCGGTTCTCTACCTCGACCCTCGGCATGACCAGGTGATCTGGCCATCGATTATTTATTTGCCGTTCGCCGCCCTGCTGTGGTTCGACCTGCGACGCCCCAAGGAGACCGCCCATGCCGGCCTTGCGTGACGCAAACGCTTTGAACCCAGGGCGGTATTTCGAGTCGGTTTCGACGCAAGACAGCGTGGCCGCGGCGCCGCCCGTGTGCCTGTATCTCGAGGTTACCAACCGCTGCAACCTGCTGTGTGAGACCTGCCCCCGCACGTTCGAAGCGCTCGAGCCGCCGATGGATCTCAGCTGGGAGCTGTTCACCAAGATCGTGGACCAGGTGCCGGACATCGCCCGTGTCGTCCTGCACGGAGTGGGCGAACCGATGCTCGTCCGCGACCTGCCGCGCATGATCCGCTATTTGAAGGCGCGCGGCACCCACGTTCTATTCAACACGAACGGCACCCTGCTGGCCCCCCGCAAGCAACAGGAGATCATCGAAACCGGGCTCGATGAACTCCGGGTGTCGCTCGATGCGGCAGAGGCGGCCACGTTTTTAAAGATACGCGGTAAAGACATGTTCGACCGGATCGTCCGCAACGTCAGCAGCTTCACCAACCTCCAGCGCTCGATCGGCGCGGAAAAGCCGGTCGTTTCATTGTGGTTGACGGGGCTTAAAGAGACCGTGGACCAACTGCCGGATTTCGTCCGCCTCGCCGCGCGGATCGGCGTCCGGGAGGTGCATTTGCAGCGGCTGGTGTTCGACGAGGCCGGGTTCGGGATGGCGCGGCTCGACAGTTCCCTGTTCGAACAAACGCGAGCTGATGAGGAGGCGACGATCGCGGCCGCGTCCGCCATCGGACGGGAGCTCGGCGTCAAACTGGACGCCTCGGGCGCGACGGAGCCGGGGCTGAGCTTGAAAAAAGCCGCGAATGACCGGCCCTGGGCCACCTGCCGCCGGCCGTGGTCGCTGATGTATTTTACTGCGCACGGCCGGGCATTACCGTGCTGCATCGCGCCGTTCTCGGCCCGCGGCTACCCGAACTACACGCTGGGGGACGCGACGCAGCAGACGCTCCGTGAACTTTGGAACAGCCCGGCCTACCGCGAATTCCGCACCGCCCTTGTCAGCGACACCCCTCCGACGCCCTGCCAGGGCTGCGGTTTACGCTGGTCACTTTAAGGGTCACCTTATATGCATATGCTAGACCGCATCGCGATCGTGATTCCGACATTCAACGAGGTCGAGGCGATCGGGCGGGTGATCCGCGAGGTGCGGGCGCAGGGTCTAATTCACATCCTCGTGAGCGATGGCGGCAGCACCGATGGCACCCAAGCGGTCGCGCAACGCGCCGGTGCCACCGTGATCGACGCCGGACGCGGCTATGGCCGGGCCTGCGCGGCGGGTGCGGCGGCGGCGCACGCGGAATGCGACCTGATTGCGTTCATGGATGGCGACGGCGCGGACCAACCGGATCAACTCGTCCGCCTGGCGCGTCCGTTGTGGGACGATACCCACGATTTTACCATTGCCTCCCGTACGCGCGGACGCCGTGAACCGGGCTCGATGCAGTGGCACCAGGTCCTCGCGGGCGCTGCGGCGGGCCGGCTGATCGGCGCGCTATATGGCGTGCGTTATACCGATATGTGCGCGCTGCGCATCATCCGCCGCACGGCGCTCCAGGCGCTCGGCATGACGGAAATGACCTATGGCTGGAACATCGAGATGCAGATGAAGGCGGCCCGGTCGGGTCTGCGCATCCTGGAACTTCCGGTCCCCTACCGCCGGCGCGCGGGGGGTCAGTCCAAGGTCGCCGGGTCGCTGCGGGGCACGATGCGGGCCTCGGGCAAGATCATCAGCACCTTTGCCCGCATCGCCACGTCCGGCTGATCCAACGCTTGCATCCGGGCCGGGCCGGGCCGATGGTCGCGCCCGATCGTTTAGGGAGCCCTCCATGACTGTATCCGCCGCATCCGACGCGCAACAGATCGTGCTGGCCGCCCGCCCCCGCGGACGCCCGGCCCCCACCGATTTCCGGCTCGAAACGGTGCCGGTGCCGGTGCCGGGGCCGGGTCAGATGCTGCTGCATGTGCGCTTCCTCTCGCTTGATCCCTACATGCGGGGGCGGATGGATGACCGGAAATCCTACGCCAATCCCGTCCCGCTCGGCGGAGTGATGGAGGCGGAAACGGTGTCCGAGGTGATCCAATCCAACCTCCCCGGCTTCACGCCCGGCGACCATGTGCTGGCGCGCACCGGCTGGTGCAGCCATGCGCTATCGGACGGGGTGGGCGTCCGCAAGCTAGATCCGGCGCGGGCACCCATCAGCACGGCGCTGGGGGTTTTGGGCATGCCGGGCTTCACCGCCTATAGCGGTTTGTTGGTCCTGGGCCGTCCGAAGGCCGGCGAGACGGTGGTGGTTGCGGCGGCCAGCGGACCGGTCGGCTCGCTCGTCGGGCAATTGGCGATGGAGGAGGGTGCGCGCGCGGTCGGGATCGCCGGGGGGCCGGACAAATGCGCCTACGTCCGCGACACGCTCGGCTTTGCTGCCTGCATCGACCATCGCGCGCCCGACTTTCCGGCGCAGCTCGCCGCGGCGTGTCCGGGTGGGATCGACGTCTATTTCGAAAATGTCGGGGGCGAGGTGTGGCAGGCTGTGCTGCCATTGCTCAATCTATACGCCCGGGTGCCGGTCTGCGGGCTCATCTCGCAGTATAACGCGGTGGCCGGGGGCCCGGACCGATTGCCGGCGACGATGCGGGATGTCCTCACGCGCAGCCTGACGATTCGCGGCTTCATCAATATTGAGTTTGTGCCTGAGCATTACGGCGCATTCCTGACCCGGGTTGGCGCGGGACTGGCGGACGGGCGGATCAAATACCGTGAGGATGTCGTGGATGGATTGGCGCACGCGCCAGAGGCCTTTATCGGTATGCTAGAAGGCCGGAACTTCGGCAAACTGCTCGTCCGGATTTGATCGCGGCGGCGTCACCGGTTCTCGCCCGAAAGGATGGATTTCGGGCATAGGCGGGAGTACGATGGGCGATCTCTCCGCATCCGATCTCACTGAACGACGGGCAGCCCATTTAGGCCTGTCCGCTGTTCGGTTGCATCAGGTGCTGTTGGCCGTGGCGCTGCTGGTGCCGGCGGCCCTGTTTGGCAGCGCCGCCTATCAGAACCGGCTGGATGTCGTGCAGGCGGGTGACGATGCCATCACCCGGACCGCGGCGATCATGCACGAACACGCGCGCAAGGTCTTCGAAACGCAGGAATTGGTGCTCGACGCGGTCGATGCCCGGATCGATGGCAAGACCTGGGAGAGCATCGCCGAAACCTCTACCAGCGAATTCTTGACCAACTTGGAACAACATTTAGAACAAGTCATTTCGATTTGGGTGGCCGACCGCGATGGGATCCTGCGGGCGGGGTCCCAACCCTGGCCCCCCGGCACCGGAATTGCGACGCGGGATTATTTCATCCGCCAAAAAGAACGCAATATCGGCCCCTATTTGAGCGAGCCCTATGTCGGCGTGGCCACCCAGGTCGCCTCCTTCGCCGTGAGCCGTCGCCGGACGGGCCCCACTTCCGCGTTCGATGGCACGATCCACGTCGCAGCCAGCCCCAAATATTTCGAGCGTTTCTATGCCGAGGCCGCCCCGCCGTACGCGCACGTGGCCGCACTCGTCCGGTGGAACGGTTCTATTCTGGCGTGGGAGCCCGCCGACCCGGCGGTTAGTCAGCTGACAGAGGGCGGCGATGCGTTCATGCAAAACATCGCCGCAGCGCCAGGTGGTGGCAGTTTCCGTGCGGCGCTCTCGACGGACGGCGTCACGCGCGATTGGGCCTATCGGAAAGTCGGGGCGTACCCCGCGTATGTGCTGTTCGGGGTGGAGCCGTCGGTTCTGCTGCGTCAGTGGGACGCCAATCTCTGGGTCTATGGCGCGTTCGCGGGAGTAGCGGCGCTGACGCTGCTGGCCGTCAGCTGGCTGGCGCTCAACCGGGCGCAGGCGGAGCAGGCGGCCCTGGCGCAATTGCGGCGCGAGAGCGCGCAGCGGCTGGCAGCCGAGCAACAGCTCCGTCATGTCCAGCGGCTGGAGGCCGTCGGACAGCTGACTGGGGGAATCGCTCACGACTTCAATAACTTGATGACCGCTATCCTTGGTAACCTCGAGCTCATTAACAGGGCCTGTGAGATCGCGCCGGACGAGGTGCCGGGTGGGCCGCTCACCAAGATCAAGCGACTGGCGGGGACCGCGGGTATGGCGGTACAGCGCGGGGCCCGGCTGACCAAAAGCCTGTTGGCGTTCTCCCGGTCGCAGCCATTGCAGACGGAGGCGGTGGACGTGAATGCGTTGCTGATGGAATTCGCCGACTTGGTGCGTCAGGCCATTGGGGCCCGCGTGACACTGGCGCTCCACCTCGACCCGGCAGTGCCCCGCGCCTGGGCCGACGCGCCGCAATTGGAGGCGGCGATCCTCAACCTGTCGATCAACGCACGGGACGCGATGGGGTCCGGTGGTGTGCTGACCCTCAATACCGAGGCGGCGATGCTGACGGCCGCCGATCTTACCGGCAATCCAGAGGCCCGGCCCGGTCGTTTCGTCCGCATTTCGGTTCAGGACACCGGAAGCGGCATGGCACCCGAGGTGGCGGCCAAGGCGTTCGAGCCGTTCTTCACCACGAAGCCGATCGGGCAGGGCACGGGATTGGGGCTCAGCCAGGTCTTTGGCTTCGTGCGGC
Organism: Rhodospirillales bacterium; assembly: GCA_043758105.1. Classification (GTDB taxonomy): domain Bacteria; phylum Pseudomonadota; class Alphaproteobacteria; order Acetobacterales; family Acetobacteraceae; genus JANPPS01. Next base: position 9,530 of record JAYVOF010000216.1, read on the forward strand.
AACTTGGCGGCCACGTGTCGATCGAGAGCGAGCTCGGCCTCGGTACCGAGATCGCGCTGTTTCTGCCCGTGGCGTAGCATTTACAGGGGGAGCCGAGGCGGTTAGCGTGACCGGAACGGCCTTGAATGCCGGCCAAAGGAGGACGCTGCCATGATCGATCGTCTCACCCTGTTTGCGGTGGTTGCTCTTGCACCCGTTTTGGCGCCCGTTTTGGCGCTGCCCGCGCGCGCAGCGGACCCGATCCGGATCGGTGTGATCGCCGAGAACTCGGCCATCAGCGGCATCGCGATCCCGAACGGGGCGATGATTGCGGCCGACGAGATCAATGCCAAGGGCGGCGTCGATGGCCGGATGATCGAGATCGTGGCGTATGACGACCACAACTCCGCCGCCGACGCGGTGCGCGCGTTCCAGCGGGCAGCGAGCCAGGATCACGTGCACGCGGTGATCGCGACCTATACCAGCGAGGTCGCGCTGGCGCTGGAGCCCTGGGCGGGGCGGCTGAAGATTCCGACCATCACGCCAGGTGCGGCGAGCGATGAGATCAGCAAGCGAATTCACGGCGATTATGAACATTTGAAATATTTCTTTCACGGCTACCTCGCCTCCGCGTTCCTGGCGCAATCTGTGTGCGACGCGGCGAAGGATTTGCTGGTGGACAGCCCTCTGCACATGAAAACCGCGGCGATCATGAGTGAGGACGCGGCGTGGACCGGGCCGCTGGACGCCGGGTATGAGGCGTGCCTGCCGAAGATCGGCCTGAAGGTGGTGGATCACATCCGCATGTCCCCGGACACCACTGATTTCACACCGATTTTCAACGGGATCGAGGGTAAGAAGCCGGACGTGATCATCACCGGCATCAGCCATGTGGGTGTGCAGCCGACGGTGCAATGGGCGAACCAGCAGGTGCCGATGCCGATGTTCGGCATCCATTCGCAGGCGACGTCCAGCACGTTCTGGAAGGACACGAATGGTGCGACCGAGGGCGTGGTGCTGCAGCTCGTCGCGGTCGATACCGTCGCCATCACGCCGCGCACCAAGCCGTTCGCGGCCGCCTACACCAAGAAATACGGCATCACCCCGGCCTATTCCGGCTACACCGCGTATGACGAGGTGTTCATGATCGCCGACGCGATCCACCGCGCCGGCGGCACGGACCCGGACAAAATGGTGACGGAGCTGGAGGCCACGGACTACGTCGGCACGGTCGGCCGCGTGCAGTTCTCCGGCAAGGACGACGCGTTCACCCACGCGCTGAAATACGGGCCGAACAACGTGAGCGGCCTCGTGGTGCAATGGCAGGACGGCAAGCAGGTCGCGGTCTGGCCCAAATCGGTCGCCACCGGCACGCTCCGCTTCCCGGGTTTCATCAAGCTGGCGAATTGACGTGCTTTCCCCTCTCCCGCTGGCGGGAGAGGGCCAGGGTGAGGGTGGGGTCACGCGCGCGGCCTTTCGCCTCGGAGGACAAAGTGAAGGGAACCACCAAGACGCCAAGACGCCAAGTCAAGACGCCAAGAAGCGAAGGGAAGTAGGGCTGCAATGCTAGCTCTGCAAATCCTCATCGACGGCTTCGCAGTCAGCGCATTGTATGGCCTTGGCGCGGTTGGCTTCACCCTAATGTTCGGCGTGTCCGGCGTGTTGAACCTGGCGCATGGCGGAATCATGCTGGTGGCCGCCGTGGTCGCCTGGGCCGTGGCCGACCCCCTGGGGTCCTATGGTGGCGCCGCCGCGGGCCTGGCAGCCGGTATCGCCATGGCGTTTGCGACCTACCTCCTTGTGGTCCGCCCCATCCAACGCTCTCCCGCCATCCCTGCCGAGGAAAAAGAGATCTTCGTCCTCACCGGCACTCTGCTGTGGGGCATCATGATCCAGGAGGCGGTGGCGTATTTCACCACCACCAGCCCGCACACGGTCCGTCCGTTGATCGAGGGTATCACCGTGATCGGCGGCGTTCGCACCCCCACCAACGAAATCCTCACCGCCGTGCTGTGCTGGACCACCATCGGCGCGCTCTGGCTGCTGGTGAACCGCACCCGGGCCGGTAAGGCGCTGCTGGCCGCGTCCATCAACCCGCGCGGCCTCACGCTGCTGGGCTTTGAATTACAGCGGATCTACTTGCTGGTCTGGGCCATCTACGGCGTGTTGGCCGCCATCGCCGGCGTTTTGTTAGGTGCGTTCTTGGGCGTGTCGTCGGAAAATGCCGGCACGCTGACCGCATCGGCATTCTCCATCGTGGTGCTGGGCGGCCTCGGCAGCGTCGGCGGTTCGCTGATTGCGGCCTATGCCGTGGGGTATCTCGAGACCATCACCGCCTACCTCATCTCACCGTCGCTCCGAACGATACCGTCGCTGATTCTGTTGGTGATCGTGGTCTATCTCCGCCCGCAGGGCATCTTGGGGCGGCGGTAATGCGGCTTTGGCTGGCGGCCGGTGCGGTCGCGATCATCCTGGCGTTACTGCCGCTGGGCGTGTCCGGCTACGTGCTTGGCTTACTCACGCTCGGCTTCTATTTCGGCGTGTTCGCCATGTCGTGGGATTTGCTGTTCGGTTTCGCCGGTGAAGTGAATTTCGGCCCCACCTTCCTGGTCGGCCTCGGTGCCTACGGCGCGGGCATCATGAACAGCGAGCTCGGCTGGCCGATCCCCATTTGCGTCCTGTTCGGTGCCCTCCTCGCCGTGGCCGGCGGTGTGCTGCTGGCACTGCCCGCCTTGCGCCTGAGCGGCCCCTATTTCGGCCTCACCACCCTGGTCGCGGTCCTGTTGCTCCAGCAACTCGTCACCGTCTTCGCCAAGCAAACCGGGGGCGAGATCGGCCTCACCATCCCCGACGTCATGTCGATCGATGACGCCACCAACTATTACATCGCCCTCGGCTTCATGGTCGTGAGTGGTGCCATCCTGTTCGGCCTCTCCCGCTCGGCCCTCGGCCTGATCCTGCAAGCCTGCGGCCAGGACCCGATCGAGGCGCAGGCGCTCGGCTTCAACGTCGCCAAACACAAATTGGCCGCGTTCGTGGTCAGCGCGCTATTCAGCGGCCTCGCTGGCGCCATGCTGGTGTTCTATCTCGGCACCGCCTCACCCGGCACCGTCATCGACCTCGCGGTCGGCGTGCAGGTCATCATCGCCGCCGTGCTGGGCGGGCGCCGCACCATCCTGGGCGCGGCGCTGGGGGCGGTCGTGCTGATCATCGCCGGCGAAATCTTGCGGCCCTTGGGTCAGCTCAGCACCTTCATCGTCTCCGCCGTCTCGCTATTGGTGATCCTGTTCGTGCCCGCCGGTCTCCTGGGCATGTTGTTGCGGCACAAAGCATGACCCCACCCGGGCTTCCAGTCGTCGAGGTATCCGGCCTGGTCAAGCGCTTCGGCGGCTTGATCGCGGTGAACGGCATGGCGCTCACCATCCGCCCGGGCGAGATCCTCGGCCTGATCGGCCCCAACGGCTCTGGCAAATCCACCGTCATGAAGCTCATCATGGGGATCGAGCGGCCGAACGCCGGCGTGATCCGTATCGATGGCGTGGACGTCGCCGGCTGGCCCAGCCACCGCATCGCCCGGCACGGAGTCGGCCTCGTATTCCAGCACTCGCGGCCGCTGCATCGGCAAACGGTGCTGGAGAATATCAAGCTAGCGTTGCTGCCGGACGCGCTGCTGAAACTCTTCGCCGACCCCGGGGTGAACGCCCGCGCCCGGGACATTGCGGAGCGCGTGGGCCTCGGTGCCGTGCTGGACCGCCTGCCGGCGACGCTGCCCTTCGCGGACCTCCGCCGGCTGGAGCTGGCGAAGGCGATCGGACGCAATCCCAAGGTCGTGCTGGTGGACGAACCCTTTGCCGGGCTCACCGCGGGCGAGGTCGGCGCGTTCTCCGCCCTCATCGCGAGCTTCCGCGACGAGGGCCGGGCCGTGCTGTTGGTGGATCACAATGTGAAGGGCGTGGCGGCGTTGGTGGACCGCGCGCAAGCCATGTATCTGGGCGAACCGATCGCCGAAGGCACCGCGCAGGAGGTCATGCAGGATCCGCAGGTGCGCCGGGTCTATATGGGCGGCGACCTCCACGTGGCCACCCGGCCCGCCCCCACGGCGCGCACCGGCCCGCCATTGCTGGATGTGTCGGGCGTGAGCGTCCTGTATGGCAAGGCGCAGGCGCTGCAGGACGTGTCCATCACGGTCCGTGAGGGCGAATTCGTGAGCATTGTCGGCCTAAACGGGGCGGGTAAGACCACGCTGTTCAATGCCATCTCGGGGCTCGTGCCCTACCAAGGCCACATCGCTTGGGCCGGCACCTCGCTCGCGGGCCGCACACCCGCCCTCATCGCCCGGGGTGGTATCGTGCAATGCCCCGAAAGCCGCGAGCTGTTTGGCACCATGAGCGTCCGCGAAAACCTGGACCTCGGCGGCTCCCGCCTGCCGATCGCCGAACGCGACCGTTTGCTCACCTGGCTGTTCGGCCTGTTCCCCATCCTCCAATCGCGCCAGACCCAGAACGCCGGCACGTTGTCGGGCGGCGAGCAGCAAATGCTGGCCATCGCCCGCGCGCTCATGATGCAGCCGCGGCTGCTGATCTTGGACGAACCGACGCTGGGCCTGGCCCCGGTAATCCTGGAACAACTCAGCCGCGCGCTGGAGGTCCTGCGCACGACGACGCCGATCACGGTGCTCTTGGGCGAGCAAAACGTCACCTTCGCGTTGCCGCATGCGGACCGGGTCTATGTGCTGGAACATGCGCGCATCGTGTGGGAGGGCGACCCGGTGCGGTTCTCGCATGAGGCCGGGGCCGCCTACCTGTAACGCGCGTCAGCGGCCCCTCTTCCTTCAGTGCGCGGCAATGCCAAGCCGGCCGGACAAATCCTGGATGAATTGCCAAGCGACGCGTCCGCTGCGGGCCCCCCGGGTGACCGACCATTCGTTGGCGGCTTCGTGCAATGCGTCTTGGCTGATCGGCAAATCGAGCGCGGCCGCGTAACCCTCGACCATGGCGCGGAAGCTGTCCTGGTCGCAATTATGGAAGCCGATCCATAGGCCGAAGCGGTCGCTCAACGACACTTTTTCCTCCGTGGCCTCGGACGGGTTGATGGCGGTGGCGCGTTCGTTTTCGATCATGTCGCGCGGCATCAAATGGCGGCGGTTGCTGGTGGCGTAGAACAGCACATTGGCCGGCCGGCCCTCGATCCCGCCATCCAGCACGGATTTCAGCGCTTTATAGTCGGCGTCTTCCCGCTCGAAGCTTAGGTCGTCACAAAGGATCAGGCAGCGGCGGGGCTGATCGCGCAGCAGGTTCAGCAGGTCCGGCAGGGTGCGGATGTCTTCGCGGTGGATTTCGATCAGCACCAGGCTGCCCGGCGGCATGGCGGCGTGGGCGGCCTTGACCAGCGAGGACTTGCCCATGCCGCGGGCACCCCAGAGCATGGCGTTATTGGCCGGCAGGCCGTCGGCAAAGCGGCGCGTGTTCTCGACAATCAGCCCCTTCTGCCGGTCCACGCCATGCAGCAGGGCGATATCGACGCGGGAGATATGATGTACCGGCGCCAGGCGCGCGGGGGGGTGCCAGACGAACGCGTCGGCACCCGTGAGGTCCGGGACCGTGGGGGGCGGTGGGGCCAGGCGCTCGAGCGCGTCGGCGATGCGGGTGAGCACGGTGAGGTCCATAAGGTGTCCGGTGGGTTGACGGGGGAGCGGCGGAAACTATGGTCCGCCGGGATTAGCCGCAAGGACACCCATGTTTATCTCCCCCGCCTATGCCCAAGACGCCAGCACCATGCTCGCCAGCGCCGGGCAGTTTTTGCCGTTGGTGCTGATTTTCGGCGTGTTCTATTTCCTGCTGATCCGCCCGCAACAGACCCGGCAGAAAGAGATGAAGGCGATGCTGGTGGCGCTGCGCCGGGGGGACCGGGTGGTGACGGGCGGCGGAATTTTGGCGACGGTGCAGAAGGTCAAGGACGGCTCGGACGAGATCGAGGTCGAGATCGCGCCGAATGTGCGGATCACGGTGCTGCGGGAGACGATTTCCAGCGTGCTGAAGCCGGTGGTGGCCAACGACGTTAAGTGAGGCCGGTCCCGGTTGTTTCCCTCACCCAGGCCCTCTCCCGAAGGGAGAGGGGGAAGTAAGGCTTAGCTCATACCATGTGGCTGGCGGCAAATTCGTAGTTGGCGAGTTTGTCCAGCCAATTGGTCACATAGTCCGGGCGGCGGTTGCGGAAGTCTAGGTAGTAGCTGTGCTCCCACACATCGCAACCCAATAGGGCCTTACCCTCACCGGTCGCCAGCGGATTGCTGCCGTTCGGGGTCTTGGTCACGTTCAGCTTGCCGGTCTTGTCTAGGATCAGCCAAGCCCAGCCGCTGCCGAACTGGGTCGTGGCGGCGGTTTTGAACGCGTCCTTGAACGCCTGCACGCTACCGAAATCCGCGGTGAGCTTCGCTTCCAGCGCGGGGGGGATTTTGCCGCCCGCGGTGGGAGACATGTTTTCCCAGAACAGGATGTGATTCCAATGCTGCCCGGCGTTGTTGAACACCGGCGCCATGTCGGCCTTACCGTGGCTCAGGGCGATGATGTCTTCCAGGGATTTGCCCTGCAGCGCCGGGTTCTTTTCGACGAAGCCGTTCAGCGCCGTGACATAGGCCTGATGATGCTTGTCGTGATGCAGCTCGAGCGTTTCCTGGCACATGCCGTGGGCCACGAGCGCGCTGTGAGAATACGGGAGGTTCGGGAGTTCGAACGCCATGGTTGTTGTCCTTTGATGGGCGGGCGCACCTTGGCCGGGTGCATTGCTGGCCGTCAAGGTTGCGGCAGCCACCCTAACCGCTATGTGCGGGGTATGCTGTCACCTTGTGGAGAGATCGTGCGCCGGCACGACCCGGACCGGTTCCTCACCGCGCTGTTTGCCCCGGCGGCGCGGCGGGAGGCGTTGTTCACTCTGTATGCGTTAAATCATGAACTGGCGCGGGCGCGGGAGGTGGCGCGGGAGCCGATGATGGCGCTGGTGCGGTTGCAATGGTGGCGGGAGGTGATCGAGGGGGCGCGGCGGCGGCATGAGGTGGCGGGGCCGGTGGGGGAGGCTTTGGATGCAGGGGCTTTGCTGGCTGCGGATTTGGAGGGGATGATCGCCGGGCGGGAGATGGAGGTGGAGGGGGCGGATTGGCCTGCTTGGATACTCGCGACGGCGGGTGGTGTTGCCGTGGCGGCCGGAGGTGCCTGTCGTTTCCCTCACCCCGGCCCTCTCCCGGAGGGAGAGGGGGAAGTAAGGCGGCTGGGGGCGGCTTATGGGGTGGCGGGGTTGTGGCGGGGGGGGCGGATTTCTTTGGAGGAGGCGCGGGGGCAGGGACTGGAGTGGTTGCGGGCCGGGCCTGTGTCGCGGGCGGTGCGGCCGGCGGTGTTGGTGGCGGCCTTGGCGCGGCGGGATTTGGCGCGGGAGGTGCCGGTGATGAAGCGGGGGCTCGGGGATAAGCTCGCAGTGGTGCGGATGGCGTTTAGTGTTTGACCAGGGCAAGGATGATTTCGAGCGCGATCAGCAGGATGATCAGCACCTCCATCAGCCCGGCGCGGCTGCTGTTCGCCTCCTCATACAGCGCGGTGTAGGTATCCTTGATGATGGCGAGTTTGCGGTTCACGGCGGCGCTGACGGTGCGGACGCGGAACAGATCGAGGGCGGAGGTGTAGATGCGCGCGAGATAGACGTCCTCGGTGACTTGCAGGGCGTTATCGACCTTTTCCGTGAGCTCGGTCACTTCGGCCACCAGGGTGTAGAGTTGCCGGGCGAGGTCGGCGTAGCGGCGGGGCAGGAGGATGTTCATCGTGCTGCGGGTGGCCTGCACCAGGCCGTACATGCGGGGGAGTTCGTCGTCCAGCAATTCATCGTAATAGCGCATTTCCAATAATTGCGCGTTGGCGACCTCCAACACGTCCGCCACGTCGCTATCGCCGCGTGGTTCGTAGATGAAGGCACGGTCCCACGTGACCACGACAAGGTCATCCGTGTAATAGCTATAGGACTGGCGCAGTAGATCGCGCTTGGCCCCATCCGATAGCGGGCGGTGCTCGCCGGATAGGAGCGGGACGAGGTCCACTTGGTCTTGCAACTCGGCGGCGGTTAGCTTTTGACTAAAGGCGTGGACCGTGCCGATCATGTAGTCTTCTTCGATCGCGGAACCGGTCGGGCGCTCGAGCGCCTCGGCCAACAGCGCACGGACGCGCGCGAGCAAACCGTCCCAGAGGCGTCCGTCGCCGTCGGTGCCGATATGCGTGTCCATGGCGTTCAGCAGGCCGGTATAGTCGGCCCATGACATCTCGACGGTGGGCACGCGGAGGCTGAGGGCGACGACGCCGAAATCATACACGCGGATGGTGACGGCGGCGGTGACGGCGTGGGGGCCGAGCTGGAGCGGCACCGGGTCGAAGCCGAAGGTGACGGGGGGCACGCCGAACGCCACGGCTTTTTCGGGCGTGGTGACGAGCCGGCTGCGGCTGCTGGCGGTGCCGGCAGCGCGGGCCCAGATTTCTTCCACCTTCCGGAGGTCGATGGCGTAGGCGATATCAAACAGGCGCAGCGCCACGATGTGGCCGGAACGGACCTCTAGCATGCCCCCTCTCCCGCTGGCGGGAGAGGGTTGGGGTGAGGGTGGGGTGGCCGGTATAAGCCTGTCCGGGCATGAAAAGGCTTTATTCTGCCGATGATTGCGCCCGGCGTTTCCACCCTCACCCCGGCCCTCTCCCGCCAGCGGGAGAGGGAGCAGGATGTACTCACGCGCGTTTCCGGCGCTTGGTGGCGGCGGTTTCCAGCACCGGCAGCAGCGGGCGGAGGAAGCGCCCGGTGTGGCTTTCGGGGTTCATGGCGATCGCTTCGGGGGTACCTTCGGCTACCACGCGGCCGCCGCCTTCGCCGCCTTCGGGACCTAGATCCAGCACCCAGTCGGCGGTTTTGATGACCTCGAGGTTATGCTCGATCACCACGACTGTATTGCCCTGCGCCACCAGCGCGTGCAGCACCTCCATCAGCTTGCGAACGTCTTCGAAATGCAGGCCCGTGGTGGGTTCGTCCAAGATATACAGCGTGCGTCCGGTGGCGCGCTTGGCCAATTCCTTCGACAGCTTGATGCGCTGCGCCTCGCCACCGGACAGGGTGGTGGCCTGTTGGCCGAGGTGGATGTAGCCCAGGCCGACCTTTTGCAGAATGCTCAGCCGGTCGTGGATGCGGCCGACGGCGGAGAAGAACGGTACGGCTTCGTCGACCGTCATGTTCAGCACGTCGGCGATGGAAAAGCCGCGGAACTTGATATCCAGCGTCTCGCGGTTATAGCGCTGGCCCTTGCAGGTGTCGCAGGTGACGAAGACGTCCGGCAGGAAGTGCATCTCGATCTTGATGAGGCCGTCACCCTGGCAGGCCTCACAGCGTCCGCCCTTCACGTTGAAGCTGAATCGGCCGGATTTATAGCCGCGCATCCGGCTCTCCGGCAGCTCGGCGAACCAGTCGCGGATCGGGGCGAACAGATCGGTGTAGGTGGCCGGGTTGGACCGGGGGGTGCGGCCGATCGGGGATTGGTCGATGTCGATGATCTTGTCGAGCTGGTCCAGCCCCTCCACCCGGTCATGCGGCGCCGGGCCCTCGCCAGAGCCCATGAGGCGGCGGGAGGCGGCCTTATACAGCGTGTCGATCACCAGCGTGCTCTTGCCGCCGCCACTGACGCCGGTGACGCAGGTGAAGGTGCCCAGCGGGAAATCCGCGGTCACATTTTTGAGGTTGTTGCCACGGGCGCCCACCACGCGAACGACGCGCTTGGGGTCCACGTGGCGGCGCTTCGGGATCGGCACGCTGCGGCGTCCGGACAAATAGTCGCCGGTGAGGCTGGCCGGGTTGGCCGCGACCTCGGCGGGGGTGCCCTGCGCCACGACGTGGCCGCCCAGCGCGCCGGCGGCCGGACCCATGTCGATCAAGTAGTCGGCGGCGCGGATCGCATCCTCGTCATGCTCCACCACCAGCACGGTGTTGCCGAGCGCTTTGAGGCGGCGCAGCGTGCCGAGCAGACGCTCGTTGTCACGCTGATGCAGGCCGATGCTGGGCTCGTCCAAGACATAGAGTACGCCGGTGAGGCCGGAGCCGATTTGGCTGGCGAGCCGGATACGCTGGCTTTCGCCGCCTGACAGCGTCGTGCTGCCGCGGGCGAGCGTCAGGTATTCCAGGCCGACATCGACCAGGAATTGCAGTCGCTCCACGATCTCACGCAGGATGCGGTGGGCGATTTCTTTGCGTTGCGGCGTCAGCGTGTCTTCGGCGCCGCGGAAGAAATCGAGCGCCCGGCGGATCGGCAGGTCCGCCGCCTCTGCCAGATTTTGCCCGGCGATCTTCACAGCCAGCGCCTCGGGCCGCAGGCGCGCCCCGTGGCACACTTTGCACGGCTTGTCGGCCTGATAGCGGCTCATTTCCTCCCGCACCCAGGCGCTGTCTGTCTCTTTCCAGCGGCGATCGAGGTTGATCAGCACGCCCTCGAAGGCCTTTTTGACGGAGTACGCGCGGACGCCGTCCTTATAGGTGAACTCGATCTCATCGTCTGTCCCGTAAAGGATCACGTCCCGCACATTCTCCGGCAGCTCGTGCCAGGGAGTGCGGGTGGTGACTTTGTAGTGTTTGGCGAGGCTGGACAGGGTTTGGTCGTAATAGGGCGATTTGGCGCCGGACCAGGGGGCCACGGCGCCCTCGGCCAGGCTCACGCGCTCGTCCGGCACGACCAGGCCGGGGTCGAAGAATTGCTCGATGCCGAGGCCGTCGCAGGCCGGGCAGGCGCCGTGCGGGGAGTTGAAGCTGAACAGCCGCGGCTCGATCTCCTCGATCGTGAAGCCGCTGACTGGGCAGGCGAACCGGGAGCTGAACACGGTCCGCGTGCCGTCATCGGCGTTTTCGGCATAGACCACGCCGTCCGACATCGCGAGTGCCGCCTCGTAGCTGTCGGCCAGGCGGGTTTGGATGCCGTCTTTGACCACGACGCGGTCCACCACCGCCTCGATCTCGTGCTTAATCTTGCGGTTCAGCACCGGGACCGCGCCGATGTCGTAGAGGGTGCCGTCCACCTTGACCCGGGTGAAGCCGCGGCGCTGCAGATCGGCGAGTTCCTTGCGGTATTCGCCCTTGCGGTCGCGGACGACGGGGGCGAGCAGCAAGAGGCGGGTGCCCTCGGGCATGGCAAGGGTGCGGTCCACCATTTGGCTGACGGTCTGCGCCTCGATCGGCTCGCCGGTGGTGGGGGAGTAGGGCACGCCGACGCGGGCCCAGAGCAGCCGCATGTAGTCGTGGATTTCGGTGACGGTGCCGACCGTGCTGCGCGGATTGCGGCTGGTGGTTTTTTGCTCGATCGAGATGGCTGGGCTCAGCCCCTCGATGCTGTCCACGTCGGGTTTGCCCATCAATTCAAGGAACTGCCGGGCGTAGGCGCTGAGAGATTCGACGTAGCGCCGCTGGCCCTCGGCATAGATGGTGTCGAAGGCGAGGGAGGATTTGCCGGAGCCGGACAGCCCGGTGATGACCGTCAGGCTGTCGCGCGGGATATCGATATCGATATTCTTGAGGTTGTGCTCGCGCGCGCCGCGCACGCGGATGGAGCCGGACATGTAAATTCCTGATGTATTAAGGGCAGTGTTCTGGTATCGTTCACATCATAGGGCATCGTGCCGTGATATGGTATGGCCGAGTCTTGGGTGAGGAGCGTGTGATGGCAGGGACAGTCAATAAGGTGATCCTGGTGGGGCGTCTGGGCAAGGACCCGGAAGCTCGCAGCTTTCAGAATGGCGGCAAGGTCGTGAACATGACCGTTGCCACAAGTGAGACGTGGAATGACAAAGCCTCGGGTGAGCGCAAGGAAAAGACCGAGTGGCACAACGTGGTCATCCGCGATGAGAAGCTCGCCGAGAACGCCGAAAAATACCTAAAGAAGGGCGCCAGCGTCTATCTCGAGGGTAAGATCGAGACGCGAAAGTGGGTGGATCAGGCCTCCGGACAGGACCGCTATACCACTGAGATCGTCATTCCGCGTTTCGGTGGTGTAATGACCTTTTTGGGTGGACGGAGTGAAGAGGGCGCTGCACCGGGTGGCGGGTATCAACCCCGGGAATCGGCGGGGGCACCCCGGTCCGGCGGCGGTGCGCCGTCATGGGAGCCGGCCAAGGGCGGTGATCTCGACGACGAGATTCCGTTCTAACGCCGTTTACGGGAAAGCTGAAGGTGGAGGAGTATTAACACGGGTATTAACGAACGGTCTTGCTCGCAAAGCGTTTAAAGTGCTAATGATACCTTAACGATCCCAGGAATGTGATCGGGTCTCACAGCGATTTGCGGGAGTTCATGATGTACGACACCCTCAGCGTCCACCTTTGCCGGCGTTTGTCACAATGAACGCTGGACCTCCATATAGCGATCTCACGAGCTATCCCCGCGTGCTGGTCGCCGAGCATTTTGCGTCGACGGCGGAGACCCTGTCCCGCGCGCTGGGCCGTGCAGCGATGCCGAATGCGTGGGCCGACAGTGCCGGTTCGGTGCTGGCGCTGCTGGATAGCTTCCGTCCGCATGTCGTCCTGTTGGATCATAGCATGCCGGAAGCGGGCGGCTTCCCGCTGTTGAGCCGGGTTGCCGAGCGGCGGGATTGCGGCGTTATCGTGCTGTCCGACCTTGATGATGAACAGGACCGGATCGTCGGGTTGGAAATGGGGGCGGATGATTTCGTGCTCAAACCGCCGCCGCTGCGGGAGCTGATCGCGCGCATCCGGGCCGTGCATCGCCGGGTCAGCGTCGGAATAAGGCTGGAGGCGCGGCTTCCGCATCTGTTGAAGGTGGGCCCGTTGCGGATCAATTTGACCCACCGGACGGTGCAGACGGATGAGGGCCGTCCGATCACGTTGACCGGGGCGGAGTTCAATGCCTTGGAGGCGCTGGTGTCGGCGCATGGGTCGCCGGTATCCCGCGACCGTTTGTCGGAGGTCGCGCTGGGCCGTCCGTGGCGCGCGGACCGCAGTGTGGATCAACTGGTATTCAATCTACGGCACAAATTACCGCGGGACGAGCATGGGGCGTTGCTGATCCAAAGCATCCGCACCGCCGGGTATTGGCTGCGCGCGCCGGAAATGGCACTAGAGGATGAGGCTAGCATGTCCCCCCAGCCAGCGTCGATGACGTCCCGTGCCTCTGCGATGCCGGCGTTGGCGCTATTGTCGTAGGTTTATTTCAGCCCTCGCGATGGGAGGTCAAACGCCACTCTACGAGGGCGCGATGGTCTCGTCTTCGATGGTGTTGCGAAGCGTGCCGACGCCGGTGATCTCCACCTCGACGCTGTCGCCGGGCTTCATCCAAAGTGGCGGGACGCGGTAGGCGCCGACGCCGCCGGTGGTGCCGGTGATGATGACGTCGCCCGGCACGAGCTCGGTAAAGGTGGAGCAATAGGCGATGAGCTCGGGAATGGTGAAGACGAGGTCATCGATGGTGGCGCGCTGAACCTCGATCCCGTTTAGGCGGGTGACGAGGCTGGCGTGGGTAACATCACCGGCCTCGTCGGGGGTGACGAGATAGGGGCCGAAGCCGCCGGTGTGGGGAAAGTTCTTGCCAGGGGCGAACTGGCTGCTATGGCGCTGCCATTCGCGGATGGAGGCGTCGTTATAGCAGCTATAGCCGGCGATGATCGCGGGGGCATCGGCCGCGGACACGTGGCGGGCCGCGGCACCGATGATGACCGCGAGCTCCCCCTCGAAATCGAGGGTTTCGGAGATCCGGGGACGAATGATCGGCTGGTTATGCCCGGTTTGGCTGTTGGCCCATCGGGTGAAGATGGTGGGGTGGGTCGGCTTGGGACGCCCACCCTCGAGGATGTGGCTGAGGTAGTTGAGGCCGACGCAGATGATCTTGTCGGGGTCCGGGATCGGCGGGAGGAACGTGATGTCTGCCAGGCGGTGCCGGGGGCCGGTGGCGCCCTGCAGCGCCGGAAGGTGGCCGAGGGCGGCGCGAAGGCTGGGGGCCAGGCCAGTGAGGTCGATGACATCATCCCCGTCCACGATCCCCCACGACGGCGATGGTGCGGGGCTTGGCCCGGCAAAGCTCATTAACCGCATGGCAATCCTCCTAGGGGTCCCGCGCCAGAAGTATATCTGCATTGTGCGTGGCGCGCACCGCGGAGCCTGCGGGGGCGGCTTGGCCCAAGACCCAGCCCTCCCAGCGTTGGATCCACGGGTCGGGCGGCGCACAATCCGGGCGGCGTCCATGCAGGACGTTTTGCACGCAGAGCAGGCCGAGGACGCAGTCGAGCCGGTCCTCGCCAGCGGCGTCCGCGCCGAATCCAGTCGTCATGAGGGCCTCGAACGCGGGGGCGGTGCGGAGGCCGAGGCCCGCGATCACGGCACGAAGGGCAGGGGCGAGGGCGATCCGGTCGGCATGGCGGCGCTTACTCCCGGCCATCCGCAGACCGAGTTGCCGCATGGCCTCCGCCGGGTAGGTTTCGGCGATAACGATTTGGCTGCCGGTCAGAAGCGGGAGGAAGGGTCCGTCGAACGGCCACAGCGCGGGCGGGTCGGTATGGAGCGCTGGGATCAGAAGGTCGCGCCAAGCCGCGATGGCGGCTTTACCCGTCTGATTCGCACCCAATGTCCAGAACAGGGGCGCACCGGCCGGCCGGTCCAACGTTTTACGGTCGCAGGCCCGCGAGAGATCGCTGGCACCGGCAAGGCCGAGGGCAAAGGCGTGGGACGCGCGCGTCATGCCGGCGCGTCCCCGCCGGGGGTAGAACGGACGGTCGGGGCCGATCTCGTGCAGCTCGTCCGCGACATCCAACACGGTGGGAGGCAGGGTGCGGAGGAAGCCGGGGAAGCCGTCGCCGCGGGCATGGCGCTGCACGTAGGCCCGGGGGAGGCCCAGCGGGAAATCGACGCCCAACGCGACAGGGCGGCCATCCGCCTCGTGTTTCAGCCGGTGCAGCAGGGTCGCGACCGTCCCCACTTTTTCCACGCGGAGCCCGTCATGCCCGGCGATGCACATCCAGCGTTTGTGGGGGTCGATGCTCCAATCGGCGTGGACGGCTAGGGGCATGGGCTGGGCATGAGGGCCGGGTCACCAAATTTCACGCGACACCTGGGCTATACGGCGACCACACGACGGCTGTCATCCCCCGGCACAAGCACACCCAACCACGTCGGGCGGGCTTTCGGCTTGGCACGCCCGCCCGCTCCTGGCATTGCCAATGCATGCGCACCCTCCTCGCCCTGCTGCTGATGACCCTCCCGGCCCACGCCGACATCACCATCGGCGCGATCCTGTCGCTGACCGGGCCCTCCGCCGGCCTCGGCATTCCCGAGCGCAACACCATCGACCTGCTCCCGCACGAGATCGCCGGGCAGGCGGTGCGCGTCGTCACGCTCGATGACGCCAGCGACCCGGCGACCGCATTGCTCGCCGCCCGCAAGTTGATCGAGGAGGAGCACGTGGACGCCATCCTCGGCCCCAGCAACACCCCCAACTCGCTGGCGCTGCTGACCGCGATCGGTGAGGCGGGCGTGCCGATGATCAGCCTGTCCGGCTCCAGCGCCGTGATCGCCCCCATGGACGCCAACCGGGCTTGGGCGTTCAAGCTCATTCCCGGCGAGCGTGTCGCCACCGTGCAGATCGTGGACCGCATGGTTGCCCTGGGCCAGCACACGCTGGGCCAGATCGGCTTCGCCACCGCATTGGGCGACGGCTACATCACGGCGCTGACGGCCCAAGCCGCCGAGCGCGGGATCCAGACCGTGGCGGAGCTGCGCTACAATCCCGGGGACGCCAGCGTGACCCCGCAAGTCCTGCGCCTGATTCAGGCTCATCCGGACGCCGTGTTCGTGGCCGCCAGTGCCACGCCCGCAACCACCCCGATCCTAGAATTGCGCGCCCGCGGCTACACCGGGCCGATCTACACCGTGATGGGCATCGCCGGGCCCGACGCGCTGCGGATCGGCGGCCGCGCGCTGGACGGCGTGATGTTCAGCAGCGTGCCCGTCCTGGTGGCCGAGCAATTGCCGGACGCCAACCCGGTCAAGGCGCCCGCGCTGGCGTTCATCCACGCCTATGAGGGCCGGTATGGCCCCGGCAGCCGTAGCCTGTTCGGCGCGACGCTGTGGGATGGCTGGCTCCTGATCGCCGCCGCCGTGCCGGACGCGCTCCACGCCGGCCCACCCGGCACCGCCGCCTTCCGCGCGGCGCTCCGCGACGGCATGGAGCGCACCCGGGCCCTCCCCGGGGCGGAGGCGGTATTCACCCTCTCCCCCGCCGACCACAGCGGCGCGCAAGCCGACAGCCAGGTCATGGTGGAAATCCAAGATGGCACGTATCGTCTGCTCAAATGACCGAACGATACATCGCCATCGCCGAACCCCGGCACCAGCTGACGCAACAGGAAACCGAGCAGGTCCCGACCCAGGGCGGCATTACCTACCGTGAAATGGGCCCAGCGGACGGCGTGCCGATCCTGTTCCTGCACGGCCTCGGCGGCGGTGCCCGGCAGTTCACGCCGCAGCTCGATTATTTCGGGGCGGCCGGATATCGTGCGCTGGCGTGGGACATGCCGGGCTATGGCGGCTCGGCCCCGCTGCCGCTCGTGACCATGGACGCGCTGGCCGCGGCGGCGCTGGCGTTTATGGCGGCGCTGGCGTTGGCCCGGCCCGTGCTGGTCGGCCACAGCCTGGGTGGCATGGTGCTGCTGACGCTGCTGGCCCACGCCCCCCACGCCGCGCGCGCCGCGGTGCTATCGCAAACCAGCGCTGCATTCGGCGGACGGGACCCGGCGTGGGCCACCCAGTTCGTCCACTCCCGCCTCGCCCCGCTCGACGCCGGGCACAATTTGGCCGAGCTCGCCCCCGGCATGGTGGCCTCGATGGTGGGCGCGGGCGCCGACCCCTCCGGCCTGGCGCTGGCGGCGGATGTGATGGGCCACACCCCCGCCAGCACCTACCGCGACAGCCTGCACGCCATGCCGGGCTTCGATCAGCGTGCATCGCTGGCCCGGATCGCGGTGCCGACCCTGGTGCTGGCGGGCACCCTGGACCGGAGCGCACCGCCCGCCGGCATGCAGCGGATGGCGGCTGCGATCCCTGGGGCCCGGTATGCCGAGATGCCCGGCACGGGTCATCTGGCGCATTTGGAAAATGCGGATGAATTTAATCGGCTGGTCGAAGGTTTTGTGACATCGAGGGTTGTGGGCTGACGATCGCGTGATCGACGCTCAGGGTTTGTAGGTGACACAAACCAACCCACTCCCGGTCTGCACCGCGCCGGGGGGTGCGCATTGTTACCGACTGTCCTAATGTTCCCGATTTCAGGAGCACTAAAATGACGTATAAAATCAGAGAAAATGTAAAGATTCTTCGAAAAAGAGGAGGTCAACGGAGTTGAACGTCCCTCCGGTCATAGAAGTCTCTTCCCCTACAGCCACCTCGCACGGCATTCCTACGTGTATAGAGCAAAACCACTTCCGCCCACCGACCACAGCTCGAATTTCCAGGCGGCAATATGCGGTCCTCGTTAGCGCCGCAGTTCTGCTGACGTGCCGGAAAACACTAGGACAGGGTGTGCAGCAATCTTCGGATACCATCGAACCACAGTTTATAGACTTCTCGAGTGCGACATCACCCGTCAGGGCGGTAATAAACGGCACGCGTTTGAGTATTCCGCGCAACTACGTTGAAGTAGCGATTGTGCAAAAGAGGTCGCCGGACACCCCGGCCAGCGAACGGCAGATTGGATGGCTGCGCCTCGTAACGTTTTTTCCAAGCTTCAGCGGGATGACGCCCGATCTGATCAAAACCGTGAAGGCCTCATCCTCGACAAGGTATCCTGATCTTATCAGGATCAACATTTTGCCGAACGACGATGTGTGGTCGCAGGGCCTAAGGAAAACAAGACAAGTTCAGTCTCAAGAAGCGTCGTTGCCCACTGACTACGGACTCCTAAGCGTTCAGCAAGGAGAGGGCGACCTATTCCGGCCCGTTATGACTGAAGACGGTGAGCCTATTGCCATTGACCGCAACCGGGCTTCCGGCGGCAGCGGCTTTTGCACGGTGGACCTTTTCAGGTGGCCGCATATGAGTGTCGAATACGAATATAACGGCGCGCTACTCGACCGCTGGAAAGAGGTCGACGACGGCGTCAGCCGCTTGGTTAACTCGTTTTTGGAGCACCGCTGAATGGCTGACATACAGCTCACGCTATCGGCGGACGCACACGCCCAGGTCCTGTTATTCCGAAATGCCGGCAATTACAGCGGAGCCGATCAAGCCATTCTGACCGACCTCAACGGGCAGTAATCAGACCGGAGCGTCGTTCCGCCGGAAGCACGCAATCAATTACGCTGGCTCGACGTCGCGCTACAGGTGAACGGTAGGGTGGGCTGAAGCCCAGGGCTGAAGCCCATCACGACCGGGACGGCCTGAAGCCCACCCTACGATTTGCGCAAAGGTCAGACTGTGGGGCGTTTGGTCTAGCCGTTAAGGTCGCTCCGCGTTTCCGCGTTGCTCGAGCCAGAGCAGCGTGGCCACGCCGTCACCCGGGTTCCAGAAGGTAACCGGCGCGCCGGCCGGAACGTGCACGGCATCCAGGGTGGACAGCGCCTCCGTCCATAGATCGCAACGCGCCACGATCCGGTCGCTTACGCAAACGAACAGCCGGTCTTCGTCACAAGCGGGCACGACATCCCGGTTGCCGGAGGGGATGAACGTCACCCCGAGCCGCACCCGAGTGTTGGCGATCTCGCCCGGACCGGAACCGACATAACCGATCTGCCAGCGCATCGTGCCGCCTTGCCGGGCACCTGGCTGCGTCCATTGCGGTGCCTGGTCGTGCAATCGGACGATCTGGACGGGTTGATCGCTGTCGCCGGGCTGGGCCTCGTCCCGATAGACCGATACGCCGGTTCGCTCGGGAGCGTCATGCACCCAGGCCAGATGCACGTCTTCGGTTCCGACCGTTCGCACCCCATGCGGCACGCCGGCGGGGATGTACAGGCAATCCATCGGCCCGGCCCGATGCGGCACGCCGGTATGGTCGAAGCTTTCCACCTCACCTTTCAGGATAAGATAGATCTCCGTCACGCCATGGGTATGCAGCCCGGCTTGGCGATTGCCCTGCGGCATGACCATCAACCCGGCCGCGCCCCAGCCGCATTCCGCCGCGATGCCGGGGTTGAAGTTGATGTAACCCGGCGGTCCGCCCATCCAGCTTACCAGCCAGCGCAGATAGCCGGGCTCCGTCGCCCGCTTCACCGCCCAGGACGGCTCGAGATCGGCGAAGCGGATGAGCTTTGGCGACATCATCGATGGGTTCACTTTTCCGTTGTTAATTCTGGCGGGTCGATTAGGCTACCGTCGGGTAGCTTAACTAGACCAGCTGCCGTAATCAACGACTCGTCATTGCGAGACACCGCTTGGTGGCGAAGCAACGACGTAATGGGGGACACGAAAAATGATGCCGGCATCGAGGCGAGGGTTCCTAAGCACAGCCGCTGCCGCCGTATCGGCGGGCGTGTTCATCCGCCCCGCCCGTGCCGCCGAGCCGGTGCGGATCGGCGTGATCGCCGATCTGAACGGGCCGAGTTCCGGCGATACCGGGATGGCGGCCATCCACTCGGCGCAGCTCGCCGTGCAAGATTTCGGCGGTAAGGTGCTGGGCCGGGACGTCGAAATCCTGTTCGCCGACGATCAGGGTAAGCCCGATGTCGGCCTGTCGGTCGTGCGCAATTGGCTCGACCAGCAGGGCGCCGCCACGGTGATCGGCAACACCATCTCGTCGGAGGGGATCGGCCTCAAGGGCCTGTGCGAGGACCGGAAGCGCCCCTTCCTCGTCGGCACCTCGGCCAGTTCGGCGTTCACGCAGGAGCAATGTTCGCCGTTCACGGTGGTGTTCGGCGTCAACACCTACTCGATGCCCAAGGGCGTCGTGTCAGCGTTGCTCGCCAAGGGCTTGGACACCTGGTTCTTCATCACCGCCGACTACGCGTTCGGCCATACGCTGGAGGCGGACTCGTCCGAGTTCGTCCGCGCCGGCGGGGGCAAGATCCTGGGCTCCGTCAAAAGCCCGCAGGCGACGGCGGATTATTCGAGCTTCCTGCTGCAGGCGCAGGCCTCCGGCGCCAAGGTCATCGGCCTGGCCGTGCAGGGCTTCGACTTCGAGAACCTGGTCAAACAGGCGAGTGAGTTCGGCTTCGGACGCAAGGGCCAGCAGACCCTGGCCGGGTTGTTCGTGCTGGAAAACCAGGTGTCCGGCGCCGGGCTCGAAAACGCGGGCGGGATGGTCGCGTCCGGCGCATTCTATTGGGACATGAACGACGCGACCCGAACCTACGCGCGGCGCCTTATGGAGCGGACGGGCGGCGTGCCGCCGAACGGGGTGCAGGTCGCCCCGTATAGCGCGGCGCTGCACTTCCTGCGCGGGGTGGAGGCGGCCGGAACCACGAACGGGCCCGAGGTGGTGGCGGCGATGAAGCGGCTGCGGATCAACGATTTTTGGAGCAAGGACGTCGAAATCCGAGAGGATGGGCAGGCACTGCGTCCGATGTATCTGTTCCGGGTCAAAACTCCGGCGGAATCGCGCTCGAAATACGACGTCTATACGCTCGCCGGCGAGGTCCCGGCCGAGCAGGCCTGGCGTCCGCTCACGGAGAGCGGCTGCCCGTTCATCCGCAAGCGGGGATGATGGCCGGGAGAGTTTTTGGTGGCCGAGATGGCACCCTCACACCCGCTCGATCAGCGCCGCGATGCCCTGGCCGACACCGATGCACATCGTCACCACGGCCCGGCGCGCACCGCTCCGCTCCAGCGCATGCACCGCCGTCATGGCGAGCCGGGCACCGGAGGCGCCGAGCGGGTGGCCCAACGCGATCGCGCCGCCATGCGGGTTCACCCGGGGGTCGTCGTCCTCCACGCCCAATTGGCGCAGCACCGCGAGCGCCTGGGCAGCGAACGCCTCGTTCAACTCGATCACATCGATGTCCGCCATGGTGAGTCCGGCCTGCGCCAATAGCTTCTGCACCGCCGGCACCGGGCCGATGCCCATGATGCGCGGCGGCACGCCGGCGGTGGCCATGCCGACCACGCGGGCGCGGGGCGTGAGGCCATGGCGCCGGGCGGCCTCTGCGCTGGCCAGGATCATCATGGCCGCCCCGTCATTCACGCCGGACGCGTTCCCAGCCGTCACCGTGCCCGGTGTTCGGAACGGCGTCTTCAGCGCCGCCAGGGCCTCCAGCGTCGTCTCCCGCGGATGCTCGTCCCGGTCCACCACGGTGTCGCCGCGGCGGCCCTTGATGGTGACGGGCGCGATCTCGGCGGCGAAATAGCCGGCGGCCTGGGCGGCGGCGCATTTCTGCTGGCTGCGAAGCGCGAACGCATCCTGCGCCGCCCGCGTCACCTGGAACTGCTCGGCCACGTTCTCGCCGGTCTCGGGCATGCTGTCGGTGCCATACATGGTCTTCATGAGGCCGTTCACGAAGCGCCAGCCGATGGTCGTGTCATAGATTTCGGCCTGCCGCGCGAACGCCTCATTGCTCTTGGCCATCACGAACGGCGCCCGCGTCATGCTCTCCACGCCGCCGGCCAGCATGAGCTGCGCCTCCCCCGCGCGGATCGCCCGTGCGGCGGTGCCGATCGCATCGAGGCCCGAGCCGCACAGCCGGTTCACGGTGCCGCCGGGCACGCTGGTGGGGAGACCGGCCAACAGCGTCGCCATCCGCGCCACGTTGCGGTTGTCCTCCCCGGCCTGGTTGGCGCAGCCCATGATGGTGTCGTCGAGCTGGTCCCAATCCACGCCGGGGTTGCGGTCCTTCAACACGCGGATCGGGTGTGCCGCGAGGTCGTCGGTGCGGACGTCCTTCAACGCCCCGGCATACCGCCCGATCGGCGTGCGGACGGCGTCGCAGATGAAGGCTTCGGTCATGGCGCATCTCCCGTTTCGGCGAAAATGGGCCAGGGTGGGTGGCTGGGCAATCCCAGGGGTGCTTGCTACGCTGCCGGTGAAGATGGAGTGACAGCCATGGCCGACTTCACCCCAAGCCCCACCCCGATCGCCGCGGGCACGCAGATCGGGCATGTGCATCTGAAGGTGGCCGATCTCGACCGGGCGCTCGGGTTCTATGTGGGCGTGCTCGGGTTCACGCTGATGCAGAAGTTCGGTGACCAGGCGGCGTTCATCTCGGCCGGCGGCTACCATCATCACATCGGGCTGAACACCTGGGAGAGCTTGGGCGGCAGCCCGCCGCCGCCGGGCACGACGGGACTGTTCCACACCGCCATCCTGTATCCGACGCGGGCGGCGCTGGCCGATGCGCTGCGCCGGGTGATGGCTGCTGGCATTGCCTTGGACGGCGCGTCCGATCATGGGGTGAGCCAGGCGCTTTATCTGTCCGACCCGGACCGGAATGGGGTGGAGCTGTATTGGGACCGCCCCCCGGCCGAGTGGCCTCGCGCGGCGGACGGATCGCTGGCGATGTTCACCCGGCGGCTCGACCTGCCAGACCTACTCGCCGAGCCGGCGCTGGCCTAAGGTGAACGCCTAGACGGAGAGGGAAAGGAGGGCCATTCTCGTATCATGGATTTCTCCCTCCCCCCTGAGTTGATCGACCTGCAAGAGCGCACCCGCGCCTTCATCCGCGATATCATCATCCCGCTGGAAAAAGACGCCCGGCAGGAGCCGCATGGGCCGAACGACACGCTCCGGCATGAGCTGAATGCCCTAGCCAAGAAGGCCGGGCTGTTCGCGCCACACGTATCCAAAGAGTTTGGCGGCATGGGCCTGGGCCATGTCGGCCGCGCCATCGTGTTCGAGGAGGCCGGGTATTCGCTGCTGGGCCCGCTGGCGATGAACCTGTCCGCACCGGACGAGGGCAACATGCACCTCATGGAAGTGGTGGGCACCCACGCGCAAAAGGAGCGCTGGCTGCGTCCGCTCGCCTCGGGCGCCATCCGCTCCTGCTTCGCCATGACCGAGCCCCCGCCCGGCGCCGGATCCGACCCGGCGGCGCTCAAGACCATCGCGGTGAAGGACGGCGACGACTACGTCATCACCGGCACCAAATGGTTCACCACCGGGGCCGTTGGCGCCGGGTTCGCCATCATCATGGCCAAGGGCGAGGACGATAAGGCGACCATGTTCCTGGCCGACATGGACCAGCCCGGCATCCGCATCGACCGGCTGATGGACACCATGGACCAGGGGTTTTCCGGCGGCCACGCGGTGGTCGCGATCGAGGGCCTCCGCGTGCCAGCGACCGACGTGCTGGGTGAGATCGGGCATGGCTTCCGTTACGCGCAAATCCGCCTGGCCCCGGCGCGGCTCACCCACTGCATGCGCTGGCTGGGCGCGGCGCGCCGGGCGCAGGACATCGCGCTGGCCTATACCAGCAAGCGGGAGGCGTTCGGACGCAAGCTCGCCGAGCATGAGGGCGTGGGCTTCATGCTCGCCGATAACGACATGGACATCCGCACCAGCCGCCTCACGATCTGGCACACCGCCTGGCTGCTGGATCAAGGCGAGCGCGCCAGCACCGAGAGCAGCATCGCCAAGGTGGTGTGCAGCGAGGCGATCTTCCGCGTGGCCGACCGCTGCGTGCAAGTGCTGGGCGGCATCGGCGTGGCGGGGGAGACGGTGGTGGAGCGGATTTTCCGCGAGGTGCGCGGCTTCCGCATCTATGACGGCCCGTCCGAGGTGCATCGCTGGAGCCTGGCGCAGAAGCTGGTGAAGCACGGGGCCAATCATTAGCGGCTTCGACCTGACCGGGCGGGTTGCGGTAGTGACCGGCGCCGGGCGGGGCTTGGGCCGGGCGATGGCGATCGGGCTGGCCGCGCACGGCGCCAAGATCGTGCTGTGCGGGCGGACGCAGGCGACGCTGGACGCCGTGGCGGCGGAAATCCCGGACGCCCTGGCCGTGGTGGCGGACGTATCGAAAGAGGCGGACGTGCTGGCCGTGCGCGACCAGGCGCTGGAGCATTTCGGCCGGATCGACATCCTGATCAACAACGCCGGGGTCAACCCGATCTACGTGGGGATCGAGCGCACGAGCCTGGCGGAATGGCAGAACATCATCGATGTGAACCTCACCGGCATCTTTCTCTGTTGCAAGTATATCGGCGGCGCGATGGTGGAGGCCGGGCGGGGGTCGATCATCAGCATCAGCTCGGTGGCCGGCCACGTGGGGCTGCGCCGGTCGGTGCCGTATTGCGCGACCAAGGGGGGTGCCGAGCTGCTGACCAAGGCGCTGGCGCTGGATTGGGCGCCGAAGGGCGTGCGGGTGAACTGCATCGCGCCGGGCTACTTCGAGACGGACCTCACGGCGGGGATGCGCGCCAACGAAAAGATGAACGCGGCGGTGCTGGGGGCCACGCCCATGGGCCGGCTCGGCACCGACCGGGACATCGTCGGCGCGGCGGTGTTCCTGGCCAGCGACGCCAGCGCCTATGTCACCGGGCAGAGCATCTTGGTGGATGGGGGCTATACGACGGGCTAGCACTTTACCGCCATCGCGAGCCCCGCTTGGGCGTGGCGATTCAGGGGCCACACGCCGCCCTGTCGCCCCTGGATTGCTTCGGCCAAGCGGCCTCGCAATGACGTTGGTTTTAGACCTTCTCGATGCCGACCGCAGCCTCGTCCAATCGGGCGGCGATGGCGGTGATGTCCGCCTCGGTCATGCCGCGGGCGATGCGCAGGCGGAGCGCTAGCTTCAAATTCTCCACCGCGCGTACGATCGGCGGCGCCTCGGCCCCGGCCCGGCGGTGGCTCGCCTCGGCCATTTGCGCCAGTAGCGCGTCCACCGCGGCCTTGTGGGTGGCGAGATAGGCGCGCCCGGCGTCGGTGATCTCGTGCAGCTTTTTCGGGCCGTCTTGCACGGTCACGGTCACGTAGCCGAGCTCTTCCAGCAAGGTCAGCGTTGGATAGACCACGCCGGGGCTGGGGGAATAGGCGCCGGCGACCTGCTCCTCGATCGCCTTGATGATCTCGTAGCCGTGCCGGGGCTTGTCGGCGATCAGGTGAAGGATGACGAGCCGCAGGTCGCCATGGGCGAAGAACCGTCCGAGGCCGGAGCGGCCATGACGGCCGCGCTCGCCATGATGACCGCCCGGGCCGTGAAATATCCGGGCAAACCGGTGACCGTAGTGGGGATGATGAGAGTGCATGGGGTGCTTTCGTGTGTGTTTAGACATAACGAAATTTAGATAGATCGAGATGCACTCGATTACAAGAGGCTGCGTTCTGCCTCCGAGCGCACGCTTGGCGTGCGGGAAGGGCTTGCAAGTGAGGGCGCTCCCGTGGTCCGTTAGTGCCGACGCAGCCATCAAGCCGCGCATGAGGAAACGGAGCGTTCAATCGTGACAACAAAAATACTGGCCCGTGCCAGCACCGCACTGGCGTCTGTGACGCTTGCGGCCCTGGTCGCCATGACACCTTCGCAGGCAGCAGACCTCAAGAGCTATGACAGCACCAAGCCGAGCTTCTGGCAGCACCCGCCGGCGGACTGGTTCCTGGGTGATGAGACGGAATCGATGAAGGGCCTCGCCCCGTCCGTCGGTCCCGCCACGCCCACGCCGCTGGCCGAATTGCAGGCCAACATGGCCAAGATCAAGCTGCCGCCCGGCTTCAAGATCGAAGTGTACGCGTCCGGCCTGCCCGAGGCGCGGCAGATGGCGTGGGGCGATAACGGCACATTGTTCGTGGGCTCGTTCCAGGCCACCAACGTCTATGCCGTGACCAATGCCGCCGATGGCAAGCGCGAGGTCAAGACCATTCTCAAGGGCCTGACCATGCCCACCGGCCTCGCCTATAAAGATGGCGCACTGTATGTGGTGGCTGTCGATAAGTTGCTGCGGTATGATAATGCCGAGGCGAACCTCGATCACATGCCGGCCCCGGTCGTCGCTTATGATGACATGCCTCCCTACTTGGCACATGGTTGGAAATACTTGGTGACCGACAAGACCGGCAACATGTACATTCCCTTTGGCCCTCCGTTCAACGTCGGAATCCCGCCCACCAGCCTGTCGCAAGTGCGCCGGGTGGATCCGAAGACGGGATTGGCGGAGATCGTGGCGCTCGGCGTGCGTAACAGCGTCGGCGGCGACATCGATCCGCGCACCGGCGATTACTGGTTCACCGAGAATGCGCGCGACTGGATGAGCGACGACCTTCCGAGTGATAAGCTCAACCACATCACCAAGATCGGCGAGCATTTCGGCTATCCGTATTGCCATCAGGGCGACCTGCCGGACCCGAAATTCGCCCGCGGCCATGCCTGCAGCGAGTTCACGCCGCCGGTGGTGAAGTTGGGCGCGCACGTGGCCCCGTTGGGGATGAAGTTCTATACCGGCTCCATGTTCCCAGCCGAGTATAAGAACAACATCTTCGTCGCCGAACACGGTTCATGGAACCGGCACCAGTATCAGGGTGCCCGGATCGACCGGATCGTGGTGGATGCGGACGGTAAGAACCCGCATCAGGAGATCTTCGCCGAAGGTTGGCTGACGGGCAAGCAAGACTATAGTGGCCGCCCGACCGATGTATTGCTGGCCAAGGATGGATCGATGCTGGTGGCCGACGATTGGGCCGGCGCGATCTACCGGATCAGCTACAGCAAGTAAGCTTAAGTCATCGCGGGCCCGTGGCCCGCGATGACGCTCCCGTAGGCGGATAAGCGCAGCGTCATCCGCCAGCATGCGTCGGTTGTGTGGCGGATGGCGCTGCGCGTATCCGCCCTACGGCCTTCGTCGGAGGGTTTGGATGAGAGTATTGGTTGTCGTGATCTCGATCATGGTGGGGGCAATTCCCGCCTGGGCCGCGGACCCGGCGGCGGGTGAGGCGCGGGCGCAAACCTGTAAGGCCTGTCACGGCGCGCAAGGCGTGTCGGCTATCGGATCCATTCCGTCGCTCGCCGGGCAGAAAGACAATTTCCTGCAATGGCAGCTGGTGTTCTTCCGGTCGGGACGCCGGGCCAACCCGATCATGGGGCCGCTCTCGGCCAATTTGTCGGACGAGGACGTGCGGGATCTCGGCGCGTATTTTGCGAGCCTGCCAGCCCCCGGTCCCCGTGCCGCCGCCGACCCGGCGGTCACGCAGGCGGGCGCCGACATCGCCGCCCAGCATCACTGCGCCGCCTGCCACACCGATACGTATTCCGGCAACCGCGCCGCGCCAGCCGTCGCGCATCAACAGCGAGATTATTTAGTGAAAGCTTTGACCGATTACCGCTCCGGCGCCCGGCCCAGCGTGGGTGTGGCCGCCATGACGGAGGCGACGTCCGGCCTCACCGACACCGACATCGCCGCACTCGCCGATTTCCTGGCGACGTATCAGTGAGGCTTATCCTCGGCGGCCTGCTGGCGTTGGCCCTGTTTCCCGCCGCCGCCCAGACGACGCTGGACCGCCCGGACGCGTTCGAACACGCCTACGCGCTCTCGCTCTATCAATTCGACGCCTGCGGCGATCCGATGGCCGGGCAGCTGTATCGCCGCGCGCTGGCGGCGCGCTTCGCGCAGTGCCCCTTCAGCCCCGACGCCCGCGGGCGCTACACCCAGCAGACCCAGGCGCACCTGGCCCGGACGCGGCAGTGGATGGAGGATATGGTCGAGCGCGATGGCGGCCTGCCGGTTCAGCTCAAGGGCATGACCACCACCTGCCACGCGCTGCAAGCGAGCGGCCCCTACGTCGAATTCCGGGGATTGCTCGACGCCTTCAACGCCGGCACCCTCACCGCGGACGCCATCATCCCAGCCGCCTGCGACGCTCCCGACCTCGCGCCTTGACCCGGATCGGCGCCGTTGTTCTCCTGGCCGGGCTGTCGAGCGAGGCCTGGGCGCAGGCCGAGCCGGAGTTCAGTCCCACCCCCGACCGCACCACGGCCGTCCGCAGCCCCTTGCTGGGCACCGCGGCCGAGCCGTTGGTCCGCGTCGCGCATGATCTGCTGGCCGCCGGCATCCTGCCGCGGCTCCGATCCGTGCAAAGCATCGCGGCCAATCCGGTCGGCGGGCTCACCCAGGGGACGGACGCGTCCGGCGTCGTCATCTTCGGCGCGGACGCGGACCTCAACCGGATCGCTGGATGGCAAGGCGCGCAGCTGCATATAACGTTCGCGCAATTCTATGGCCATGAGCTCTCGACCGACCACATCGGCTCCCGCACCAAGGTCCAGTCGTTCTATTATCCCCGCAAACAATTCGAGCTGTCCGAGTTCACGTTCCAGCAAAAGCTGTTCAATGACCGGCTCGACGTCGTGGTTGGCCGCGCCAATGCGACGGGGGAGTTCGCCCGCTCGACCTATGGCTGCCGGTTTCAAAACGTGGCGGATTGCCCGTATGAGCTGACGCAGGCGGTGGCCGGCTTTCCAGGCTTTCCGTATGTGAATTGGGGCGGACGGGTGCGGTATAACCCGACGCCCCAGACTTTCGCCAAGGTCGGCGCGTTCCAAATCAACGCGGTGCGGAATACCAATACCGGGTTCAATTGGGGTCTCGATCACTCGACCGGCTTCGTCGTGCCCGGTGAAATCGGCTATGGCACCGAGTATGCGAACGACCCGTATCCCCGGCATTTCAAGCTGGGCGGGTGGTATAATTCGGCGGACTACACCGACCCGTATTACAACACGGCGCATAAGCCGCGCGGCCTCGTCGGTGGCAAGCCCGCTTCCTATGCCGGCGGACGGGGCGGCTATTACGCGCTGGCCGATCAGGTGGTCTATCGTGCCGAGCAGAGTACGACGCGGGGCGTGGCGGTGTTCGCCAGCGGCGGCGCGCCGCTCGATAGTCAGGAGCTATTTGCGTTCGAGGGCGTGGCGGGTGCCGTCTGGACC
This sequence comes from Rhodospirillales bacterium, assembly GCA_043758105.1. Taxonomy (GTDB): domain Bacteria; phylum Pseudomonadota; class Alphaproteobacteria; order Acetobacterales; family Acetobacteraceae; genus JANPPS01. The sequence continues at coordinate 38,334 of JAYVOF010000216.1, forward strand.
GGCCCGTCCGCTTCGCGTCCCAACGACGAAATCGGCTTGCTCGGTAGCTATATCAGGGTGAGTAACCTCGAGACGGGATACCTGAACTCCCTGCTGAAAAAGGCCCGGAGTATTTCCTTTATCCACCGCAACCAATTTATTTTCGAGACCAATTATAGCTACCGGATCGTCGAAGGCGTCTATTTGGCCCCCGGCGTTCAATACATCATCAATCCCGACACGATCGGCCGTCCGAGCGCGCGTAAGGCACCGCCGGACGCGTTGGTCTTCGGCCTCAAATTCTCGGTGAATGCGAACGAGGTGCTCGGCCTGCCGTCGGTCCTGTCCGCCTCGCGCTAGGAACCGGATGCCGCCCGGCGCGCTGGTATCCGGATCAGGAGAGAATGCGATGCCAGTGAAGGTCGTGGGTCGAAAAGTGCGCTACGCCGTGGTGGGCGGCGGCTGGATCAGTCAGGCGGCGTTCATGCCGGGCGTGGCGCATACCGGTAATTCCGAGCTGACCGCGCTGGTGACCGGGGACAGCGACAAGGCGGAGGCACTGGGCCAGCTATATGGGATCGAGCGGACCTATCATTACGATGCCTGGCGCGCCGCGATCGACAGCAAGGGGTTCGACGCGGTCTATCTGGCGCTGCCGAACGGCATGCACCGGGAGTTCGCGGTCCCGGCGTTAGAGGCCGGACTGCACGTGCTGCTGGAAAAGCCGATGGCCACCAGTGAGGAGGATTGCCGGGCGATCCAGGCGGCGGCCAAGGCGTCCGGTGCCAAGCTGATGGTCGCCTACCGCTTGCATTTCGAGCCGGCGACGCTCGAGGCGCTCCGCCTGGTGCGAGGCGAGCATTTGGGCCAGGCACGGCTGTTCACCGCGACGTTCACGCAGCATGTGTCCCAGCATAACCACCGGGCACATAACGGCTTTTGGGCCGGGCCGGTGGCGGATATGGGCCCCTATCCGATCAACGCGGCCCGCATGTTGTTCGCCGCCGAGCCCACCGAAATCATGGCCTGGGGGCAGAGCACCCAAGGGTGGGATTTCGATGACATCGTGACCGTGATGCTGCGCTTCCCCGGCGGGCGGATGGCGCAGTTTACCGTGGCGTATGGCCTCAATGCCATCAACGAATACCGCATTATCGGCACCGATGCGGATTTGCTGGTGAATCCGGGCTTCACCTTTCCGGGCCCGTTGAAACACCACCTCCGCGTGGGCGACAGCAAGACGCGCAGCGACTTTCCGGCGGTGGACCAATTCGGCGGGGAGACGCAGTATTTTTCCGATTGCATCCTCAATGATGAAGACCCGGAGCCCGATGGCGAGGAGGGATTGTTGGACGTGCGGGTCGTGGCGGCGATCGGCCGGGCGCTCGACACGGGTGTGCCGCAAACGCTGCCGCCCTACCGCCGGCTGAAATCACCGCTGGTGGCGCAGGCGCGCGACCTGCCGCCGATCACCCCGCCTCCCCTGATGCACGCGGCGGAACCGTCGGGGTAGGGGGTGTTTCGACACAAGGTCGCCGCTCCCCGGGCCGCTGCTCGATCGCCAGCGTCAATAGCAGCCGCTCGATCGATGCCGTGAGCGCCGGGTCGGGCACAAAACGCTTCGCCGCTTCGAGCGACGCGACTTCCCGTATCTCGGCGAGCTCTTGCAAAATCGGACCGATAAAGAACAGCCGCGTCCGCCAGACAAGAGGCCGGATGACGGGCCGAACGATCCGGTACAGCATGAACGCAATCCGGTTCGCCCACCCGCCCCGTCGGGTCTGATGGCCGAAACCGTGGCTGCTCTCTTGGTCTGGCACGGCGGCCGGTCCAGTCTCCGGGGAAGCGACGTGCGTGGGCTCGGACATGGGGTTCTCTTTTGCGATCATCAGGGAGGTCCTCCGGCCGGATGGACGCGCGTATCGCACTGGTCTAACCGGACCCGGCATCACCCATCAAGGAACACTATGCCCACAGCTCTCGTAACCGGCGTCACGGGTCAGGACGGCGCGTATCTCACGCAATTGCTGTTGAGCAAGGGATACACCGTCATCGGCCTGATGCGCCGCTCCGCCTCATCGGACGTGATCGGGGAGCGGCTGCGCTGGCTGGGCGTGCTCGATCATGTGCAGCTGGTGGACGGCAACCTCACGGATCTCAGCAGCCTGATCCGCATCATCCAGGAGCATAAGCCGGACGAGGTGTATAACCTCGCCGCACAATCCTTCGTGGCCGCCTCGTGGCAACAGCCGTTGCTGACCGGGACCGTGACGGCCTTGGGCGCGGGCAACGTGCTGGAGGCCGTGCGTATCGCCCGGCCCGAAGCACGGTTCTATCAGGCGTCGTCCAGCGAGATGTTCGGCCTCATCCAGGAGCCGGTGCAGTCCGAGCGCACGCCATTCTATCCGCGCAGCCCCTATGGCGTGGCGAAGCTGTATGCCCATTGGATGACGGTGAACTACCGCGAAAGCTTCGGCCTGCACGCCAGCTCCGGCATCCTGTTCAACCACGAGAGCCCGCTGCGCGGCATCGAGTTCGTGACCCGCAAAGTGACGGACGGGGTGGCGCGTATCAAGCTCGGCCTCGCCGACCACCTGCCGCTCGGCAATCTGGAGGCGACGCGCGACTGGGGCCATGCGCGCGATTATGTGCGCGCCATGCACATGATGCTGCAGCAGGACCGCGCGGACGACTACGTGATCGCGACCGGCGTCACCACCAGCATCCGCGAGCTGTGCCGCATCGCATTCGACCATGTGGGTCTGAAGTATCAGGACTATGTCCGCGTGGACCCGAAATTCCTACGCCCGGCCGAGGTCGAGGTCTTGCTGGGCGACAGCAGCAAGGCCAAGCAGCAGCTGGGCTGGTCGCCCGAGGTATCGTTGGCGGAGATGGTGGCGGAAATGGTGGACGCGGACCTCGCCCGGCACCGCGCCCGGATGGCACGCTAGCGGCGCATGACCCCACGCCGCATCTTGGTAACGGGGGCGGGCGGTTTCGTCGGCGGACATCTGCTGCCGGCGTTGTATCGCGCGTTCCCCGATGCCGCCATCGCCGGCCTGGTCGCGGACGTGACGGACCGGGCGGCGGTCACGACGGAAATCGCGGACGGGCGTCCGGACGCGGTGGTGCATTTGGCCGCCATCTCCGCCGTGCCGGCCGCGCGCGACGATCCCGGCCAGGCCTGGACGGTGAATTTGGGCGGCACGCTGAACGTGGCCCGCGCCATCACCGCCCACGCCCCCGCCTGCACGTTGCTGTTCGTGAGCACGGCCGACCTTTATGGTGCCACCTTCCAGGGCGGCGCGGCGCTCACGGAAGACGCGCTGTTGGCCCCGCTCAACACCTATGCCGCCACCAAGGCGGCGGCGGATTTGGCGTTGGGCGCCATGGCGGCGGAGGGGTTACGCGTCATCCGCGCCCGCCCGTTCAACCACACTGGGCCCGGCCAGTCCGACGCGTTCGTGGTGCCCGCCTTCGCCCGCCAGGTCGCCCGGATCGCCGCTGGGCTGCAGCCGCCGGTGATGCATGTGGGCTCGCTGACGCCGATGCGGGACTTCCTGGATGTGCGGGACGTGTGCGCGGCCTATGCCGCCTGCCTCGCCCATGACCTGCCGCCCGGCACGGTGCTGAACCTCGCATCGGGCGTGCCGCGCCGGGTGGGGGACGTGCTCGCGGCGCTGATGGCGGAAGCCGGGATTGACGCGGAAATCCGCACCGAACCGACGCGGCTGCGCCCGACCGACATCGCGTCCGCGATCGGCGACTCCCGCCGGGCGCAGCGTCTGTTGGGCTGGGCCCCCATGATCCCGTGGGCGCAGACGTTGCACGACGTGCTGGAGGATTGGCAGGCCCGGGTTCGATGATGTCCGCCCTGCGTCACCCGGTCAGGGTCGGATGTGCGGTGCTGACCGCGCTTTACGTGGTTTATTACTTCGGCAACCCGTTTCTGCCCGGGGCCAACCCGGCCGCGCCGCTGGGATGGTGGGGATGGTCGGACCAGGCATTCACGCTCGAAAGCGCACGCGCGTTGATCCGTCTGAATTTCTCGCCGGCGCATCACTGGTATCCCCTGGGCTATCCGATCCTCGGGGCGCCCTTCGTGCGATGGAGCCCGGCGCATCCCTTCGTGTTGGTCAACCTCGGTTGCCTGCTGGCGGCCTTCGCCGGCTTCGTGGCTTTTGCGCGGCGGGCCAGCGTGACGTCCGGGTGGGCGACGCTGATTTTCGTCGGCACCGCCGGTAGCCGGGCCGCGATGATGCAGTGGGTCGTGCCCTGGAACACCACTCCGGTCGCCGCGCTGATTTGGCTGCTGCTCGCCACCGTGGCCGGGCAACAGGCGGGCCGGCACCGGCCGGGGCTGATTGGGCTGATGGCGGCGGCGATCCCGCTGTGCCGTCCGACCGATGCGCTGGTGGCCTTGCTCTGCGCCGCGGTGGCGCTGGCGTCCCGTCCGTCACGGCAGGACGCCGGGCGGATGGCACTCGGTGGCGCGGCGGTGCTGATTCCCTATGCTGGGCTGCACGTGGCGATCTATGGCGTGCACCTCAGCCCCTACATGACGCACTCGGCGGAGATCGGGTTCAGCCTGTATGGCCTCGGTTGGAAGGCCAGTACTCTGCTGCTCGACCCATCGGCATGGTATTTGGACGGGGTGGGCCTGCTGCGGGCGGCGCCCTATCTGGCGCTGGTGCCGGCGGGAATGCTGATTGCGGCCGTCCAGCGCGGGCCGGCGCGGCTGCTTGCAGCGGCCATGCTGGTCCATATCGTGCTGTATGTGTCGTATATCGACCTGCTGCCGACCGGGCTGTGGCGATACCTCAACGTGCATTATTTTACGTGGGTAGTGCCGGGTGGCGGCCTGCTGGCGTGGATCGCGATGCGGGAGATTCTGCGGGGGCGGCGCGGGGCGTGGTTCCCGCTGGCACCGTCCGCGCTCGCCGTCTCTGCGGCCGCGCTCTGCATCACCGTGGTGCCGGTGCCCGTCCCCGCGACCGGCCCGGCCCGCATGTTGTTTTATCCCGGTGCGCCGCCCGGATTCGACGCCGCCTATTTTCGCCCTCTCGTCGTACGGGATGACCGCGGCCCCTTGGCGAATATCTACGACATACGGGCGTTTCCGGTGCCGGGCGGAATGCGGCTCGTGGCGCTGCGGCGGGATTTCGCCGGCGACGTCATATGGGAGGCAGCGCCGCCGGGCTGGTCCGCAGCTGGCCCGCCGGAGCGATTCGCGGCCGGTTTCCGCCTAGGTTGGCCGTGCTGGCTGCTGCCCTGCAGACGGGTGCCGAACCCGCTGATGCCGCCCGCGCCGCTGCCGTGATCCCGTCACAGGAGTGTCGCACGAACCCGTGACACTGGGGCGAGTTGTGTGTCCATGCACTACGTCGCGCTCGCCACCGATTACGACGGCACCATCGCGCATGACGGCATGGTGGACCCTCCCACGCTGGATGCGCTGCAGCGATTACGAATGAGTGGCCGCAAGCTCATCCTGGTGACCGGGCGCGAACTGGACGATTTGCGCCGGGTAACGCCGGACTTGGACGTGTTCGACTGGATCGTGGCCGAGAACGGCGCGCTGCTGTACAGCCCGGCGACCCGTGAGGAGCGGCTGCTCGCCCCCGCGCCGCCCGCCGCCTTCGTGGCCGCGCTGGAGGACGCCGGAGTGTCCCCGCTCTCGGTCGGACGCGCCATCGTCGCCACCTGGGAGCTGAACGAGGGTAAGGTGTTGGCGGCCATCCACGCATTGGGTCTTGACCTGCAGATCACCTTCAACAAGGGCGCCGTGATGGTGCTGCCGGGTGGAGTCAGCAAGGAGAGCGGGCTGCGGGCGGCGCTGGCCATGCTGGAAATTTCGCCGCGCAACGTCGTGGCCGTGGGGGACGCGGAGAACGACTTTGCCTTCTTCACCCTTTGCGGCATGCCGGTCGCGGTGCAGAACGCGTTGACGGTGCTGAAACAGGCGGCCATGCTGGTGACCGAGGGCGCGCGCGGCGCCGGGGTGGCGGAGTTGATCGGCCGCATGATCGCCACCGACCTTGCGGAGTTCGACCCGGCAAACCCAAGGCAGAGCGTGACGCTGGCCGAGGCGATGGAGCCCGGAGCAGAGCCCCTTTCCTATCTGCCGGCCCGCGGGGCCCTGTTGGTGGCGGGATCGAGCGGCGGTGGCAAGACCACGCTCACCACGGGATTGCTGGAACGGCTGGGTGCAGCCGGGTTCCAGGCGTTGGTGATCGACCCCGAGGGGGATTATGATGATTTCGAGGGCTGCATCTGCCTCGGCACCGCGCAGGACGCGCCGGCCGTGGATACGGTGGTCGATGTGCTGTGCAAGACGGGAACCGGCGTCTCCGTGAACCTGGTGGGGGTTAAATTGGACGATCGTCCGGCGTTCCTGGCAGCGCTGATGCCAGAGCTCGTGGCGTTACGCGCCCGCACCGGCCGTCCGCATCTGATCGTGGTGGACGAGGCGCACCATCTGTTACCCGGCGACCCCGGGGGTGCGCCGGACCCGCTGCCCCGCGCGCTTGATGGTATGATGTTCGTTACAGTCCGTCCGGAGGCGCTTGCCGCGCGCGTGGCCACCGGGGTGGAGCGTGTCCTGGCGGTGGGCGCGGAGGCGGGGCAGGCGATCGAGATTTTTTGCAGGATGGCTGGGTGGCCGGCACCCGCACGCACGGAACCGCCACTCCTGGAGCCGGTGCCCACGGGCGAGTTGCTGACCCTGTCGCGGGCCAATGGGCTGCGGCGGATGCGGATGATCCCGGGCTGCTCCACCCTCCAGCGGCACGTGCGCAAGTATGCCGAGGGCAATCTGGAAGATGACCAGGCGTTCTTCTTCCGGGGTCCGCACGCGGCGCTCAATCTGCGCGCTGGTAATCTGACCTTGTTTCTGCAAATGGCGGATGGGGTGGATGAGGCGACTTGGGCGTTTCATCGGGACGCGGGGGATTACTCGCGCTGGATCGGCCTGTCGATCAAGGATCGGGAGTTGGCGGAGGAGGTGGCCGCGGTCGAACGTGGCGGATTGGCATTCCCGGCAGACCGGGACGCGATCCGGGCCATGATCGAGCGGCGCTACACATCGCCCGCCTGAGGCGGCTTCTTGAGCCCGGCGTCCTTACGGCGGCGGCGGTTCGTGGAGTTCTGGCGCTTTTACGCCGTCATACTCCAGCGTGATCACCACACGCATCGTGCCCTCCTGGCTTTCGAACCGGCGCGGCCGTCCGTCCGCGGTGCCCACCCACAGCCGGCTGCTCGCGCTATCCGGCCCGGAGACGTCTTGCCGATAGGTGAAAATGCGGAGCGGCCCCCCCGCGTCCGTTACGTCCGCCGCGTCGCAATGATGCGGCGGATAGCGGACCAGCCCGGCGGCCAACGCCTCGCGGTCGGACGCCGTCATCGGCAGTTTCATCCAGCGCCCGGCCCCGAGCGAGGTCGCATAGATCACGTCGTCCACGACGATCTGCTCACGCTCCATCGGCCGCCGCCGGGTCGGCGAGGTCGCGACGAGGACGGACCGGTAGTGCGGCGCAGTGCCAATGGACCGGGCCGCGTCCATGATGGCGGCACACGCGGCGTCATCCGCCACTGCCGGCAAAGGGCCCAGCACCAAGGTGAAGATAAACAGGCCGAGAGCCGGCCCTCGGCGGAGCGGACGGCTCATGGGTTTTCTCCTAATCGTCAGAAAAAGCCGGTCCCGCCCGCTGCGGCGACAGCGGGCGGGAGGCCGGTCACCGCTTGCGCACTGCGAACACCCAAACGACGCCGCCCTGTGGCACCTCGTTCCGGTAATCCGCGTTCACTTTGCCCAGGCTATCCTGCATGCGCTGGGCATCGACGCCCCAGCCGCTTTGCACCGCGATGTACTGCACCCCGTCCACCTCATACGACACGGGCACGCCGGTGACGCCGCTATTGGTCTTCTGCTCCCACAGGACCTTGCCGGTTTTGGCATCGAAGGCGCGGAAGTCCCGGTCGTTGGTGCCGCCCATGAACACCAAATCCCCGGCGGTTGCGAGCACCGGGCCCCAGAGCTGGCTCTTGGCGAACGGATGCGTCCAGGCCCGCTTACCGGTCGCCATGTCCCACGCCTGCAACTCGCCGATATGATCGGCATTGGGGTAGATCGTCAGGCCGATGTCCTCGAGCCCCGCGCCCAAGTAAAGCTGACCCGGCACATAGTCCATGGCCTTACCCGACAGGGAGCCGCAGAGGTTTTCGTTGGCCGGGATATACAGCATCTTGGTCCGCGGCGAATAGGCGGCCGGCGGCCAGTCCTTACCGCCCCATAGCGACGGGCAGAAATCGACCAGCTTGTTCAGCCCGGGCTTCCGCGCCTCGTCATAGCTTGGACGCCCGGTCTTTTTATCGATCGCCGTGAACACGTTTTGCCGCACATAGGGCACGCCCGAGACGAAGCCGATGCCTTCTTCGCCACGCTCCAGCGTCCAAAGGTAGCCGTTGCGCCCGGGGTGCACCATGCCCTTCATGGTCCGTCCGTCCCGCTGCATGTCGATCAGGATCGGCGGGTCCACCTCGTCCCAGTCCCAAGAATCGTTCCAATGATACTGGTGCGCCGCCTTGATCGCCCCGGTATCGACGTCCAGAGCGAGGACGGAGGAAGTGTTCAGGTTATCGCCCGGCCGTGCATTGCCCATCCATGGTGCCGCGTTGCCAGTGCCCCAATAGGCCGTGCCCTCCGCCGGGTCGTAGGTCCCGGTGATCCAGATCGAGCCGCCGCCGGTCTTCCACGTGTCCCCAGTCCAGGTCTCGCTGCCACGTTCGCCGGGCTTGGGGATGGTATAGGTCCGCCAGGCTTGCTCACCCGTGTTCGCGTCGTAGGCCGCGATGAAGCCGCGCACGCCGTATTCGCCGCCCGAGCCGCCGACCATGATCTTGCCGTGCGCGACCAGCGGCGCCAGGGTCATGTAGTGGCCCTTGCGATAATCCTCGACCTCCTTGGCCCAGATCTCCTTGCCGGTCTTGGCGTCGAGCGCCACCAGGAAGTCATCGACCGTCGCCACATACACGCGGTCCCCAAGCAGTGCGACGCCACGGTTGGTCGGGTGCAATTGCGTAAGGTCTTCCGGAAGTTGACGCTTGTAGCGCCATAGCTGCTCGCCGGTTTTGGCGTCCACCGCGATCACCTGGGCCTGGGGCGTGGTGACGAACATCACGCCGTCATTGACGATCGGCGGCGATTGATGCCCCTCGAGCACGCCGGTCGAGAGCGTCCAGACCGGCACCAAATCGGCCACGTTACCGGCGTTGATTTGGTCGAGCGGGCTATAGCCCTGGCCGTCATAGGTGCCGCGATACATCAGCCAATTGCGCGGTTCCGGATGTTGCAGCCGCTGTTCGGTGACCGGGCTATAGGTTTTCACCTCGGCCAGGACCGGGCCCGGCACGCTGGCCATCCCGCCGAACGCCACGCCGGCCATTAAAAGCCTTTTGAGATTTTTCATCGCTGTTCCTCCTTTTGAAATGTTCCGCGCCGCCTGTCTTGGTCTTGTCGCGGCCTCTTGCTTCAGGCGACCTGCCCTCCGACCTTGCCCACGAAGGGCTGTGCGACCTCTAGGCTGCCGTCGGCCGAGAGCCGCAGCGGCAACGGTGGCAAGCGCCGCAGCGCCGGACCACCGACCACCCGCCCGGCGGCGCGCGGATCGAACTCCGAGCCGTGGCAGGGGCAGTGCAGGATGCCCGCCTCGTGACGCCACTCCGTCACCGGGCATTGCGCGTGG
>JAYVOF010000217.1:0-8788 GCA_043758105.1 Rhodospirillales bacterium
TTTTCATGCCCCTTTTCACTCCGCCGCTTCGAGTTGTGCCAGGGCGGTCACGCGGGCGGCGCAGAATTTGAACTCGGGGATGAGGCCTACCGGGTCGAGCGCCGGGTTGGTCAGTAAGTTGGCCGCGGCCTCGGCGTAGCAGAACGGCAGGAACACCATGTTTTCCGGCACGTCCCGGTCGCTCCGCACCTTCACCTCCACGGCGCCGCGGCGGGTTTCCAGGCGGATTTTGTCGCCGGGGGTGAGGCGGAGGCGCCAGAGGTCCTTGGGGGACATGAGGGCCACGGCTTCCGGCTCGATCGCGTCAAGCACGCCGCTGCGGCGGGTCATGGAGCCGGTGTGCCAGTGTTCCAGGACGCGGCCGGTGCTGAGGACCATGGGGTAGTCGATGTCCGGCAGCTCGTCCGGGGCAACGATTTTGGCGGGGACGATCTTGGCGCGGCCGGATTCGGTCGGGAAGCCGGCGTAGAAGATGATCTCGTGGCCGGGCTGATCGGCGCCGTCGGTTGGATAGGTCACGGCGCCGTCCCGCTCCAGCCGGGCCCAGGTGATGTTGGCCATTGACGGCATGACATGCGCCATCTCGTCGAAAATCTGGCCCGGGTGGGTGTAGCTCCAGGGTAGGCCCATGCGCTGGGCGATAGACTGGATGATCTCCCAATCCTGCCGCGCCTCGCCGGGCGGGGCCACGACCTGCTGAGAGATCTGCACCCGGCGGTCGGTGTTGGTGAAGCTGCCGACTTTCTCCGCGAACGCGCTGGCGGGGAGGACCACGTCCGCGTGGAACGCCGTCTCCGTCAGGAACAAATCCTGCACGACTAAATGATCCAGCATGGCGAGTGCCGAGCGGGCGTGATTGAGGTCCGGGTCCGACATGGCGGGGTTTTCACCCTCGACATACATGCCGGTGATGTCACCGGCATGGATGGCGCGCATGATCTCCACCACGGTCAGGCCGCGCACCGGGTCGATCGGGGAGTGCCAATACGCCTCGAAATGCTCGCGGATGCTAGCGGTCTCGACGTTTTGGTAGTCCGGCAGCACCATCGGGATCAGCCCGGCGTCACTCGCGCCCTGCACGTTATTTTGGCCCCGCAGCGGATGCAGCCCGGTCCCGGGCCGGCCGATCTGGCCGGTGACCAGCGCCAGCGCGATTAGGCAGCGGGAGTTGTCCGTGCCGTGCACGTGCTGGCTGATGCCCATGCCCCAAAAGATCAGCGACGTGCGGGCGGTGGCATAGAGACGGGCGACTTCGCGAATGGTCTGGGCAGGAATGCCGCACACGGCCTCCATCTTTTCCGGCGGGAAGTCCTGGATGCGGTCGCGCAGCTCCTCGTAACCTTCCGTATACCCCGCGATATACTGCTTATCCGTGAGGTCCTCGGTGATGATGGTGTAGAGCATGGCGTTCAGCAGGGCGACGTCCGAGCCCGGCTTGAACGCCAGATGGTGGGTTGCAAGCCGGCTCAGGCCTTGGTGCCGCGGGTCGATAATGACGAGCTTGGCGCCCTTTTTGACCGCGTTCTTGATGAAGGTGGCGGCGACAGGGTGGTTCACGGCGGGATTGGCGCCGATGATCACGATCACCTCCGCATCCTTCGCCGCCGAGAACGGGGCGGACACGGCGCCGGAGTTCAGGCCCTCCATCAATGCCGCGACGGAGCTCGCGTGGCAGAGGCGGGTGCAATGGTCCACGTTGTTGCTGCCAAAGCCGGTGCGGACCAGCTTTTGGAACAGATACGCTTCCTCGTTGGAGCCTTTGGCCGAGCCGAAGCCGGCCAGCGCGCGCGGACCCTTATCGCGGCGGATGCGGGATAGGCCGTTGGCGGCGACGTCCAGCGCCTCCTCCCAGGTCGCCTCGCGGAAATGCGTCCAGGGGTTGGCTGGGTCCACCTGGTCGTTGGCGTCTTTCGGCATGTTGGCCAGCCGGATCAGCGGCTTGGTCAGGCGATGCGGGTGGTGGATGTAGTCGAAGCCGAACCGGCCCTTCACGCACAGCCGGTTGTGGTTGGCCGGGCCGTTCTTGCCGGTGGCATAGACGATCTTGTTGTCCAGCACCTCGTAGCCGACTTTGCAGCCCACGCCGCAGTACGGGCACAGGCTGTCCACGATTTTGTCCGGCCATTTTACCCGCGTCTCGTGCTCGTCGAGGTAGGCGGCGGGCATCAGGGCGCCGGTCGGGCAGGCCTGCACGCATTCGCCGCAGCCGACGCAGGTGCTGGCGCCCATCGGGTCATCCATATCGAACACGATCTTACTGTCGGCATTGCGATAGGCCATGCCGATGACGTCATTCACCTGCACCTCACGGCAGGCGCGGACACATAGATTGCACTGAATGCAGGCATCGAGGTTGACGCGCATCGCCGGGTGGGACGGGTCGTGCGTCCAGCGCTCCACGGCGGGGAAGCGGCTTTCGGTGGTGCCGGTCTTGTCGGCCCAGGACCAGAAGCTGCTGGTGGGATCGTGCGAGGTGGCGCGGGCGGGCTGATCGGCGACCAGCAGCTCCATAACCATCTCCCGGGCGTGCTTGGCGCGGTCGGATTGGCTATGCACTTTCATGCCGATGGCGGGCATGCGCTTGCAGGAGGGGGCCAGCACGCGCTCCCCTTCGATCTCCACCATGCACACCCGGCAGTTCCCGTCCGGGCGGTAGCCAGGCTCGGGCCGGTGGCAGAGGTGGGGGATTTCGGTGCCGATCCGTCTTGCTACGTCCCAGACGCTTTCGCCGGGTTGGGCGAATACTCTGTTTCCGTCGAGCTCGAAGGCTAGGCCCTCGGTTTCGGTGGTGGTTTGGTTCAGGTTCTGGGGGCCCTCGCGGGTGGTGGAGCTACTCATCGTTGGGCCTCCAGAGGCAGTAAAGCATTAACACAGAGACACAGAGACACAGAGACACGGAGGTTTAGCACTCTCTTTCTGCTCTCCGTGTCTCTGTGCCTCTGTGTCGAAAAACGACGTGGACCAACCATCATTCAGCCGCGTCCCGCGCCGTCAAAAGATGCGGGAAATATTTGATCACGCATGTCAAAGGATTGGCCGCGGCCTGGCCCAGGCCGCAGATGGACGCGTCCCGCATCACCGCGCCCAGTTCGGACAGCAAAGGACCGTCCCACACCGCACGCTCCATCAGCATACGCGCCTTCTGCGTGCCGGTGCGGCAGGGGGTGCATTGGCCGCAGCTCTCGTCTTCGAAGAAGCGCATGAGGTTCGTAGCGACCCCCTGAATATCATCCGCCTCCGAAAACACCACCACGGCGGCGGAGCCAATGAAGCAGCCGTATTTCTCCAGCGTGCCGAAATCGAGCGGAATGTCGTTCATGGACGCGGGCAGAATGCCGCCCGAGGCACCGCCGGGCAGATAGGCGGCGAAAACGTGCCCGTCCAGCATACCACCGCAATACTCGTCGATCAGCTCCTGCACCGTGCACCCGGACGGCGCCAGGATGACGCCGGGCTTTTTTACCCGGCCGGACACCGAATAGCTGCGCAGGCCCATGCGGCCATGGCGGCCCTGGCTGGTCCACCATTCGGGGCCCCGCTCCAGCAGGTCCCGCACCCAGAACACCGTCTCGATATTATTGATCAACGTCGGGCGGCCGAACAGGCCCACCTGATACGGAAACGGCGGCTTATGCCGCGGCAGGCCGCGCTTCCCCTCGATGCTTTCCAGCATGGAGCTCTCTTCGCCGCAGATATACGCGCCAGCGCCGCGCCGCATGTGCAACACCGGGCCGCCCGGCGGTAGCTTGGCGATCTCGGCCTCGAGGATCGCGCGCTGCACCGGGTATTCGTCACGGAGGTAAATATAAACGTCGCTCGCCTCGACCACATGGGCGCCGATCAGCGTGCCCTCCAGGAAGCGGTGCGGGTCGATGTTGAGGTAATGGCGGTCCTTGAACGTGCCGGGCTCACCCTCGTCGCCGTTGATGCACATAAACCGCGGCCCCGGCTCGGCCCGGACCGAGCGCCATTTCCGCCCCGTCGGGAACCCGGCGCCGCCCAGCCCCCGCAAGCCGTTCGCCTCCATCGCGGACAGCACGTCCTCGACCGGCATCTCGCCAGACCGTATACGCCCTAGAAGCGTATAGCCGCCGCCAGCGACATAGGCGGCATAATCGACATAGTCATGATGCACATGCGCATGGGTATCGCCGCCGTTCAGGGCATTCACCACCATGGCGCTGTCGGCATGGCCGATGAAATGATGCCCCACCTCCGCCACCGGCGCGCAGTCGCACAACCCCACGCACGGCGCCCGCACGACCCGTGCGCCCGCCAACTGACCGCTTTGTTCCAAGTCCCGCAGCTCGGCATACAGCGTCTCCGCTCCGAACATCGCGCAGGTCACGGTGTCGCACACGCGGATCACCACCGGCGCCAAATCCGGCTCGCCATCCCGCACCACGTCGAAATGCGCGTAGAACGTCGCCGTCTCATACACTTCGGCAAACGCGAGCCGCATCTCGTCCGCCAGCGCCGCCAGATGCGCCACCGAAATCTGGTGATAGGTATCTTGGACCAGATGCAGATACTCGATGAGCATATCCCGCACCCGCGGGCGGTCCCCCAGCAGGGCCGCGATCTCGTGTTTCGCCTGCGGCTGGACCTCACGGCCCTTCGGGGTCGATTTCGCGCGGCGGCGCCCGGCACCCGGATGCTCGAATTTTACAACGTCGCCGGTATGCGCTGCGTGATCAGCCATTCAGGGTTCCCCGGGGCGGAGATAGCGCCGCCCTTCCACACCACTATATTACGTCCACCCCCGTCCCGCCAAGGTCACTCTTCATTGAAACCAATGCATTTCCTAGTCGTTCGATGCGCGTAATAGGCTTTGCCGGCTGGAGCGGGGCGGGCAAGACCACCCTGCTCACCCGGCTGATTCCGGCGCTGATCGCCCGCGGCCATAGTGTCTCCACGCTGAAACATGCGCATCACGCGTTCGACGTGGATCAGCCGGGCAAGGATAGCTGGACCCACCGCGCGGCCGGCGCCACGGAGGTGCTGATCGCGTCCGCCACGCGATGGGCGCTGATGCATGAACACCGCGGCGCGCCGGAGCCCGGACTGGCCGATCTGCTGACGCGGCTCGGCCCGGTGGATTTGGTGCTGGTGGAGGGGTTCAAGCGCGAGCCGCACGCCAAGATCGAGGTGCACCGCGCGGCTAACGGCAAGCCCGCGCTGCATCCGGATGACCCGACCATCGTGGCGATCGCGTCCGACGTGACGTGGCCCGGCCTCTTAAGTCTGCACATTGATGACATCGACGCCATCGCGGATGCCGTGCTGGCCCATGCGGTCCCGCGGTAGTGGCGCAGCTGACGGATGATTGCTTCGCGTTCGGCGGCGCGTTGATGACGTTGGACCAGGCGCTGGACCTGTTGCGCGCGGTGCCGGCGGTGGACGGGGTGGAGACGCTCCCGTTGCTGCAGGCGGATGGGCGGGTGCTGGCGGACGATGTGACCGCCGCCACGGACCTGCCCCCGTTCGATAACGCGGCCGTCGATGGGTATGCGGTCCGGCTTGCCGACGGCTCGCCCTTGCCGGTGGTGGGCCGGCTGGCGGCGGGCGCGGCGCCGATGCCGCTGATCCACGGAACCGCGCGGCGCATCTTCACGGGCGCGGCCATGCCGTCCGGGGCGGATACGGTATTCATGCAGGAGGATGTGCAGGTCACCGACGGCCAGGTGTGGTTACCGCCGGGCTTGATGCGGGGGGCCAATACGCGTCCGGCGGGTGAGGACATCGCGCGGGGGGCGCTGGCGCTGGCGTCCGGGCGGCGGCTGCGCCCACAAGATCTGGCCCTGGCGGCGGCGTTAGGGATGGAGACGCTGACGGTGCGGCGCCGGGTCCGGGTGGCGCTGTTCTCCACCGGGGACGAGCTGGCCCGGCCCGGCACCACGCTCGGCCCGGCGAGGCGGTATGACAGCAACCGGGTGCTGCTCGCGACCCTGCTGGCCCGGGCCGGGGCCGCGGTGACGGATGCCGGCATCATGCCGGACCGGCTGGACGCGGTGGCCGGCGCGCTGCGGGCGGCGTCCGGGCACGATCTGATCCTGACCTCGGGCGGCATAT
Source organism: Rhodospirillales bacterium (assembly GCA_043758105.1). Taxonomy (GTDB): domain Bacteria; phylum Pseudomonadota; class Alphaproteobacteria; order Acetobacterales; family Acetobacteraceae; genus JANPPS01. The sequence goes on from JAYVOF010000217.1 coordinate 6,073, forward strand.
CGGCCGGGGAGGAGGACCATGTGCGGGCCGCGGTCGAGCAGGCGGGGCGGCTCGTTTTTTGGCGGCTGGCGATCAAGCCGGGGCGCCCGGTGGCGATGGGGCAGGTGGGGGACGGGGCCGCGTTCATGGGCCTGCCGGGCAACCCGGCGGCGACGTTCGTGACGTTCCGCATGCTGGCCCTGCCGCTGCTGGGGGCGTTGAGTGGTGCCGGGCCGGCCATTCCGGCCACGCTCACCGCCCGCGCCGCGTTCGGCTATCGCAAGAAGCCCGGCCGCCGGGAATTCGTGCGCGTTCGCTTGGCGTGGGAGGGCGAGTGGGTGGCGCATAAGCATCGGGTGGACGGCGCGGGAATTTTAACATCACTCACCGAAACCGACGGCCTGGCGGTGCTGGCCGATGACGCGCTAGGTGTCGCACCCGGTGAGACGCTGATCGTGCTGCTCCACGAGAGTTAATCGCTGGAACCCACTCGAACGAGATAGAAACAGCTTCGATCGCAGTAAGATCGTAGGGCGGACAAGTACTTGCGGCATCCGCCATGTCACGTGCGCGCGCTAGAGCATTTTCCGTGCTGATTGGAGCACGCAAAATACTCTAGCTCTTTGTTTTAGCGAGCATCTTTATCCGATCTGATGAATCAGATTGGTCGGATGATGCTCTAGATGGCGGATGGCGCAAGCGCTTATCCGCCCTACAGACGAAATGAAAATAAGGGTCGATGCCAATGACCGCTGGTATAATACCAATCGCCGATCACGATGACTCTTAATCTTTGTAGGGTGGGCTTCAGCCCACCACGACCGGGACGGCCGAAAGCGGTGGGCTGAAGCCCACCCTACGATTTGCGCAAAGGTCAGACTGTAGGGCCGTTGGTATGATACCAACGGCCCGATTGACTGACCCTTTTTATCCCGTCATTGCGAGCCGCTTGGCGAAGCAATCCAGGAGCCGCAGGCGCTCTCGTGGCCCTTGGATTGCTTCGCCGCCAAGCGGCGTCTCGCAATGACGAGTCACGTCGTAGGGCCGTTGGTATACTATCGACAGCCATGATGGGACCTCGACAGCTAGGCTTTGAAATTGAGGAGCGCGTCCTTTAGCGCCGTATCCGCCTGATCGGCCGCACTCTGCGCCGCCGCGGTCTGGGTCTGGAGCGTCGCCAGCTCGTTCTCCTGCGCCAGCATCTGCGCCAGATACCGCCGCTGCAGCTCGCTTTGCGCAGGCACCGCGGTGAGGTTGGCGCGCAGGCGGTCCTGGTCGGTGACGATGGTGGTGCGACGGTCCTGCAGGGTCTTGAGCACGGCTTGCTTACGATCCAGCTCCGCCCGCTGATCCATCAGGCGCTGCAGCCCGGCGCGCAGCTTGGGGTCCAGATGGGTGTTGGAGGTGAATTCGGCGAGCGCATCGGGCTCCGCTTCGCCGAGCGCCAGCCGCTCCTGCGTGGGTGCCGATAGCACGACACGCAGCGTTTCCGTGGCCCCGGCCGCCACGGGCCGGGTGATGCGGTAACCGTCCGGGGTGCGGACCACGCCGTCCAGCGGCTCCGTCAGCTCATAGCCGGGCTGAGCCCGCTGCTCGATCAGCACGGTCCGGCCGGTGCCGGGTGGGGCGGTGATGCGGTAGGTGGTGGCGGTCTGCGCCCGTTGCTGGAACTCCAGCACGCCGCGGGCGGCGTGGGCGGTCGTGATCTCGGTCGTGCTGTCCGTCGTCACCTCCGCCCGGGTGGCGAGGTCGGCGGCGAAGGTCGCGAGCCGCTCTTCGCCGGGCAACAACGCGGGCAGGCGGGCGTCGCCCACGAATTGCACCCCGTCCTTGCTGGGCTCGAACAGGGACACCAGGCCGGGGGGCAGCGCGGCTTCGGCATCGTTCTTCAACAGCAAGGCCACGAGCGGATGCCGCCGGTCGGTCTCCGGCTGCAGCAGCGCCACGCGCGCGGCCGGGACCGGGCGGTCCAGCAGCGGGAGCAACAGCGTCTCACCGACCGCGGCGTCCACCGGGGCGGTCAGGCGATAGGACACTTGGGCCACGCCTTGCTGCGCCTCTGCAGGCGGCGGTGGTTCGGCTTTCATCGCATCCTGCATGGAAGGCGCGGCGGGCGCGGGGGCGGCCATCGCGCGGGCCACCGGCATATTGCCCTGGTCCACGCGGGGCGTAAGCCGGCCCGGCACGTCCACCGCCGCCTCCGGACGGGCGGCGAACACCGCGGTGTAGAGCGCCTGGTGATACAGCACCGGCTGGCCGGAGGTCAGCACCACTTCTACGCCATGCCAGGCCTGGCCGCTCAGGTTTTCCACCACGGCGTAGCCTTGCAGCCGCGCCGAGCCAGGGGTGGCGTCGGCCGGGACGGTGAGCCGGTAGCTCGTCTTCCATACCGGCGCGGCCGTCACGTAGCCGAAATGCACCGTGCGGGACGGCCCGTCCGCCAGCACCAGCTGCACCGCCCGGCGGTCCTGCGTTCGTGAAGCGGCGATCGCGGCGAGCGCGGAAGCGATCTGGTTTCGCAGGGTGGTGGAGGTGAACTCGACCGCGCCAGTATCTTCTAGCACCACCGTATCGAGGCCGGTGGCGGTGGCGATCGTGAGCCGATGCCGGGTCTGCACGCCGCCATTGTTCGGGAGCGTCGTGTTGAACGCGGTGACGGCCAGGATGGTGCCGTTCAGGCCGGACACCGGCAGGCGGACGGTTTCGCCCACGGCGGCCCCGAGCAACGCCTCGGCCG
>JAYVOF010000218.1:0-47968 GCA_043758105.1 Rhodospirillales bacterium
ACTGAAAGCCGGCCGTAGCTCCCCTCCAGTTTACGCCAAGGTGGAAGGTCAGCTATTTCAGTATCCCGCCCTGAAGTAGACAGGCAGCTATCCACCCAAGTCGGTCATAGCTCCGGCGACAGGGACGGCTGCTTCCGGGCGCTGTCGCGTTCAACGTGGACGTTCGGGATGAGGCGCAAACCAGTCAACATCATAACTACGCAATAAGAACCTACCGCGCCCGCTGCGTTGCCACCACGCACGCTAGAATCGCCACCGACGTCGCCACCATCGGCCAGGTTACCGCCTCCCCCAACAACAGCGACGCCCAGACCAAAGACAGCACCGGCTGCGCCAGCTGCACTTGGCCCACCCGCGCCACGCCGCCCAGCGCCAGACCGCGATACCAGGCGAAGAAGCCCGCAAAACTGCTGATTAGCGCCACGTAGGCGAAGCCGGCCCAGGCCGGGGGGGTGGCGTAGGATAGGGCGGGCCCGTCCCAGGACCAGAGCATCAACGCGAGGCTTACCGGTAGGGCTAGGACCAGGGCCAGGCAGATCACCTGCACGCCGCCCAGGGTGCGGGAGAGGGCGCCTCCCTCGGCGTAGCCTAGGGAGGAGCAGGCTACCGCGGCCAGCAATAGGGCGTCGGCGGCGGTGATCTCGCCGGCGCCTTGTACGGCGGCGAAGGCTAGGACGCAGGCTAGGCCGGCGGCGGCGGCGAGCCAGAATGGTAGCGAGGGGCGTTCGTCCGTGCGGAGCACTGCCATGATGGCCGTGACGGCGGGCATGATGCCGGTGACCACGATGCCGTGGGTGCTGGGGACTCTTGTCAGCGCCAAGGCGGTTAGGACGGGCCAGCCGATGACCACGCCCGCCGATACCAGTGCCAATTTTGGCCATACCGCGCGGGGTGGCCAGGGGGGGCGGATGATTGCCAGCGCGGCCAGGGCCAGCACGCCCGCCACGGCACCGCGGCCGTAGCCTACGAAAGCGCCGGGTAGGCCGCCGGCTACTGCGAGCCGGGTTGCAGGGAGGGAGACGGAGAAGGCTAGGACGCCTAGCGCGCCCCAGGCGAGGCCATTGCCGGGCAGGCTGGGGCGCATTAGCTGCCGCCGCGTTCCACGGCTTCGGGGAAAAATAGGTCGGCCAGGTTCTGCGGGCGGCGCTTTAGGGTGCCGCAATCGGCCATGAAATTGGCCAGGAATTGCACGTTGGCAGGTTGCAGGGTGAAGCGGTTGCCGGGGGCGGTCATGCCGGCCATCACGTTTGCGGGCGTGTCCTTCTCGCCGCTCGCCGCGAGGTAGAGCTCGGCGGCGTCGGAGGGGTTTTGGTTGATCCAGTTGGTGGCCTCGTCGAACGCGGCCAGCGTGGCCTGCCACGCGAGGGGGTTTTGGGTGCGGAAGCTGGATTGGGCGTAGATCGTGTTGGGGGTGGCGGTGTCGACGCCCTGGATGGCGTAGCTGTTGGTGATCTCGCGGATTCCGGGCGATTTGAGCTCGCGCTCCTGGAAGGGGGTCGTGGAGAAGTGGCAGTTGATTTCGGTGCGGCCGATCATCTGCGCGGCGCTGTCGGGGTGGGCGCGGGAGATGGTTTGCGGGTCGAGCTTGGCCCATTCGGTGGGGCCGAAGGCTTTTGCGGCGGCCATTTGCAGGTAGATGGCTTGCGGGCTGACTTTCGCGGCGGGGAGGGCGATGCGGTCCTCGGGCTTGAGCTCGGCGACTGACGTGGCGGGGCCTACGGTCAGCAGGCGCTGGTTGGTGGCGTTCATGGCGAAGGCGGATTTGATGGTGCCGCGGGAGCGGTCCCATAGCAGCAGGGCGCCGGGTGCGCCGCCGCTGGCGAAGTGGAGGCTGCCGGCCAGCAGGGCCTCGGTGACCGGGCCGGTGCCGCCCAGTTTTACGTAATTGGTGCGGAGGGTGGGGAGGCCGAGGCGGGCGGCGTGCTTTTCTACCAGCTGGTGGCGTTCCATCACGTCTTGCTGGAGGTAGAGGGTGCCGAATTGTTTGGAGATGACGATTTCGGCGGTTTCGGCATAGGCGCGGCGGATGAAGGGCGCCGCGAGGGCGGTGCCGGCGAGGGCGCGGCGGGTGAGGGGGGTCATGGGCGTGGCCTCCGGTTTTATGGGACCGTAGCGTGGTTAGGCGGGGTCATCAAAGCTGGGGCGACCGGTGAGGCCGCGCCAATGGTGCCAGAGCAGCCGCGCGGCTAGTGCGCGGGAGGGACGCCAGGCCTCGGCCAATTGGCGTAACGCCCTTGGGTCGGGGCGGGTGGGCAGGCCGAGTAGGTGCGCGGCGGCGCCGGCGATCGCGACGTCGCCGGCGGGGAATACGTCCACGCGGCCATGGGCAAACAGCAGATAGACCTCCGCCGTCCAGGGGCCCAGGCCGCGGATGGCGGTGATGGCGGCCAGTGCGGCGTCGTCGGTGGCGGCCTCGATCGCCTCGGTCGACAGCCGGCCGTCGGTGAAGGCGGCGGCGAGGGCGCGGGCATGGGCGATCTTCGGGCCGGACAGGCCGGCGGCGCGCAAATCGTGGTCGGGCAGCAAAAGCAGGCCATCGGGGCGGAGCACGCCGGGCAGGAGTTCCATGCGGCGCCAGATCGCGCTGGCGGCCTGGTTGCTCACGACTTGCGCCACGATCGCCTGCAGCAGGCCGGGGAAGCCGCGGGGCCGCACCCGCCACGGGAGCGGGCCGTGGCTGGTTTCGATGGCCGCGAGCCTGGGGTCGTGGGCGACCAGGGCGTCCAGCGCGGCGCGCATCGGGGGTGGGGGGTGCGGGAACATCACCGGCTGCGCACACCATGCATTGCTACAAAGTGCAACCCGGGCCCGGCGTCCCTGGTGCGCCGGGGCGTTGCGGGTAAGATGTGGCGATGGAAACGACTCCGCATTTGCTGATGATCGACGATGACCGGGAGACGCGGGACCTGCTGACGCGGTTTCTGGAGAAGCACGGCATGCGGGTGACGGCGGTGCGGGATGGGCGGGAGGCGCGGCGGGCTTGGCCGGCCGGGCATTATCAGCTGGTGATTTTGGACTTGATGCTGCCGGGTGAGGGTGGGCTTGAATTGGCGCGGTGGCTGCGGGGGATGTCGGAGGTGCCGATCGTGATGCTGACGGCGATGGGGGAGGAGACGGACCGGATTATCGGGCTGGAGCTGGGGGCGGATGATTATTTGCCCAAGCCGTTCAATCCGCGGGAATTGCTGGCGCGCATTCGGGCGGTGCTGCGGCGGACCAGCGAGCGGGCGGCCAAGCGGCAGGCGGCGCCGGTGGCGATGCGGTTTGCCGGGTGGTCGCTCGATCCGGTGCGGCGCCGGTTGCTCAATCCGGAGGGGGTGGAGGTGCCGCTGACGGGCGGCGAGTTCGATATGCTGACGGCGTTGGCGGAGCGGGCGAACCAGGTGCTGACGCGGGATATGCTGCTGGATTTGCTGCGGGGGCGGCAGGCGGGGCCGGTGGACCGGGCGATCGATGTGGCGATCAGCCGGCTGCGGCGTAAGCTCGAGGGGGACGGGCGCAATCCGCAGCTGATTAAGACCGTGCGGAGCGGCGGCTATGTGTTGGCGGCCGAGGTCGTGCGGGAGTGACGCTGATGCCGCGCAGTTTGGTGCCCCGCAGTTTGGCGGCCCGGACCGCCCTCATGTTGATCATCGGCTTCGCGCTGGTGGAGGCGTTGGGGCTCACGATTTATGCGCTCGACCGGATCGAGCTGCAGCGGCTGGCGGCGGCGCGGGAGTTGGGGGGGCGGGTTACCAACCTGTATCGCACCCTGGTGACTGGGCCCGCCGAGGGGTGGGCGGCGGCGGTCCGGGACCTCGATGCGGGACCGGGGTTGCAGGCGAGCATCGAGGCGCAGCCGAACCGTGATGAGTTGAAGCCGGCGCCGCCCGATGTGCAGGAGATGGTGCGGACCTATTTACGCTTCGGTGTGGTCCCGCCCGCGCTTCGCCCGCGGGAGATCGGGGTGCGCGGGGCGGAGAGTGATGAGCGGTTGATGATCTACCTGCGTCTGCCGGATGATCGGACGTTGGTGCTGCGGGCGGAGTGGCCGCGGCCGCGGCCCTGGCAGTCGCAGCGCTTTCTGGTGGCGTTCCTGTCCATGACCGTGCTGGCCAGCGTGCTTATTTTTTGGGCGGTCCGGCGGCTGACGGCGCCGGTCCGGCTGTTGGCGGCGGCGGCGGAGCAGTTGGGCCGGGATGTGAACGCGCCGGCCTTGTCGGAATCGGGGCCGACCGAGGTCGCGGCGGCGGCGGCGGCGTTCAACACCATGGCCGGACGGATCCGCCGGTTCGTGTCGGACCGGACGTTCCTATTGTCGGCGATCGGCCATGACCTGCGCACGCCGATCACCCGTCTCAAGCTGCGGGCCGAATGGATGGACGATGAGGAGCAGCGGCGTAAGATGCTGGCGGACCTCGATGAATTAGAGGCGATGGTGTCGGCCACGCTGGCGTTTGGACGCGATGTGGCTGGGAGCGAGCCGGCGGTGCCGATGGATCTGACGGCGCTGCTGCGGACCGTGTTGGATGACGCGACGGATGCGCGGCCGGCGGCGGCGGATCATATCGTGTTTACCGGGCCCGACCGGCTGCGGATTCAGGGGCGTCCGATTGCGTTGAAGCGGGCGTTTGCCAATTTGGTGCAGAACGCGCTGGTGTACAGCGGTGGTGTCCGGCTCAGCCTGTTGCCGTCCCGCGCCGGGGTGATCAGCATCGATGTGGAGGATGACGGCCCGGGCATTCCGGCCGATCAGTTGGAGCGGGTGTTCGAGCCGTTCCAGCGGGTGGAAAGCAGCCGCAACCGGGAGACCGGCGGCACCGGCTTGGGGTTGCCGATTACCCGGAACATCTTGCGGGCGCATGGGGGGGACGTGGCGCTGGCGAACCGGGTGGAAGGGGGATTGCGGGCGACCGTGACGCTCCCCGGATAGTCAGCCGACGGCTATAACACCAGGAACGCCGCGATCCCGACCAGCCAAACCGTGGTCGAGAGGGCGATACCGATCATAATTCCGCGGGCCGGCGCACGATCGGCCTGTTCATCGCTGACCCCTGCATCGTCCCGCGTTTCGTCGCCCGGCCCGACATCGGCGGGTTGACGGAGGAGTGGGACGAGGGCGGGATTGACGAAGGCCAGACGACCGGGGCGCCGCCGGTCCGCCACATAGCCGGGCGGCGTCTCATGCTGCGGCGCATCGACGCTGGACGGCGTGTCCAAAGTTGCCGGCTCGACTTCGGGCGGTATGACGATGATTTCGGTCACGGGGACCATCTCCCTTATGCGCTGGCGCGTGGCGAGATACACCAACATGTTACATTACCATGTCAACGCACCGATGTGTGAGAAGATACTCCCGAGAAGCTAATAAATTGTTAACCGACGGGACCCGATTTTAACGGGTCTGACAGCGGACCAGGGGGTCGGGGAAATCCGCGCACCCTGGGAAGCTGATCTCGTTCTCGCCCCGCCGCTGAACCGTCAACATATCCGGCGTGTCGCAGCCAAAGCCGCCGCCGCGCGTGCCGCCGACCAGGGCCGTTGGGGATGCGCCGATGCCGGCAAAGCGAAATTCGGCACCAGCGCCTGTCATGCGGACCGTCTCGATCTCCCGCTGGGTCAGCGTTTGCTCGGTAAGGGTCGCGCGCAGCACCAGGTCACGGGTGAAGATCACGACGGGCTGCGACAAACACGCCTGCGGTGTCATCCCGGCCGGAATTGGAAAGATCCCGCCGGTCCAGGTGCCGAACAGCCAGGCATGCGGCGGCAGCGCCTGACTTTGCGCCAGCGACGGCGTCACCATCATCACGGAGACAAACATTAAGACCAGACGACGCATCGCGACACTCTCCAAAACCATGAACGTGCATAGCGCCGGGCGGTGATGGTTGCGAGTCGTCGCGGTGCGTGGCAGGAACGGCCATGCTCCGACGCCTGTATGACCGTATCCTCGCCCTCGCCGCCGGCCCGCGCGCGCCGCTATGGCTGGCGTTGGTGAGCTTTGCCGAGAGCAGCTTTTTCCCCCTGCCCCCGGATGCGTTGTTGGTGCCGATGGCGCTCGCCCGGCCGCATCGCGCCTATTACTTCGCCACGATATGCACCGCCGCCAGCGTCTTGGGCGGCATGCTCGGCTATTTCATCGGCTATGGTTTCTACGAGCAGATCGCCGAGCCCCTGATCCGGTTCTATCACTATGACGCGGCCGCACAGGCCTTTGTGGAGCGGTTCCGCGAATACGGCCTCTGGGTCATCCTGATCAAAGGCCTCACGCCGATCCCCTACAAGATCGTGACGATCACATCGGGGATGGCGCAGTTCAATTTTGGCGTGTTCGTCCTGGCCAGCATCGCCACGCGCGGCGCGCGCTTCTTCTTGCTGGCCACGCTCATCCACCATTTCGGGCCGCCGGTTCAATCCTTCATCGAGCGGCGCTTGACCCTCGTCACCACCGCCAGCGCCGCCGCGGTGGTGCTGGGCGTCGTGCTGCTCAAATACGTCTGAGCACGTCGCGGATCTCATCGAGAATGGCCGGGTCATCGATGGTGGGTGGTGCCGGCGCCTCCACGCCGTCGGCCAACTTACGGATCGCTCCACGAAGGATCTTCCCAGACCGCGTCTTGGGCAACCGCGCCACCACCCGCGCGTCCTTGAACGCCGCCACCGGGCCGATCCGGTCCCGCACCAGCGCCACCAGCTCCCGCGCCACCTCCGCCGCATCCCGGTGCGCGCCCGATTTCAGCACGACCAACCCGAGCGGGACCTGACCCTTCAGGGCATCCGCGGCGCCCACGACGGCGCATTCGGCCACGTCCGGGTGGCTCGCCAGCACCTCCTCCATTGCGCCGGTGCTGAGCCGGTGACCGGCCACGTTGATGATGTCGTCCGTGCGGCCCATGACCCAGACGTCGCCGGACGGGTCCACCACGCCCGCGTCCCCGGTGCGGTACCAGCCGGGGAAATCCGAGGTGTACGCCGCGCGATACGCCTCGACCCCGGACCATAAGGTCGGGGCGCAGCCCGGCGGCAGCGGCAGGCGCAGCGCCAGGTTCCCGGCCTCACCCGGCGGCAGCACCACGCCGTTATCGTCCAACGCGCGCAGCTCGTAGCCCGGGCAGGCGCGTCCGCCCGAGCCGGGGAGCCAAGGGAACAGCCCATAGCCGCGGAACCCGGCGGTGATCGGCCAGCCCGTCTCCGTCTGCCACCAATGGTCCACCACCGGCTTGCCGAGCTGGCCGGCGATCCACTCGGCCGTGGGCGGATCGCAGCGTTCGCCGGCGAGGAACAGGGCGTCCAGCTTGGACAAATCATGCTGCCGGATATGCGCGCCGTCCGGGTCCTGTTGCTTGATGGTCCGCAAGGCGGTGGGCGCGGTGAACAAGACACGCACCTGATGCTGCGCGCACACGCGCCAGAACGCCCCCGCATCGGGGGTGCCGACCGGCTTACCCTCATACAGCACGGTGGTGCAGCCATACAGCAGCGGCGCGTAGACGATATAGCAGTGACCCACGACCCAGCCCACGTCGCTCGCGCACCAATACACGTCGCCGGGCTGGACCCCATAGATCATCGGCATAGAGGACATCAGCGTCACGGCATGGCCGCCGGTATCGCGCACGACGCCCTTGGGCTTGCCCGTCGTGCCGGAGGTATAAAGGATATAGAGCGGATCGGTCGCCAGCACCGGCACCGGCGGGTGCGGCGTGGCGGCGGCCTCGGCGGCGTGGAAATCATGGTCGCGCCCGGGCGTCATTGCCGCCTCGAGCTGGGGGCGCTGCAGGATCAGGCAGGCGGACGGCTTATGCGCGCTCATGGCGATGGCGGCGTCCAGTAGCGGCTTGTAGGCGATCGTGCGCCCCGGCTCGAACCCGCAGGAGGCGGAGATGATGGCGACGGGGGCTGCGTCCTCGATCCGCTTGGCCAGTTCGGCGGCGGCGAAGCCCCCGAATACGACGGAGTGGATGGCGCCCAACCGTGCGCAGGCCAGCATGGCGATCACCGCCTCCGGCACCATGGGCATATAGATTACGACGCGGTCGCCGTAGCCCACGCCGAGTGCTGCCAGCGCCCCGGCGATGCGGGCGGTGCGGTCGAGCATTTGGGCGTAGGTGAAGCGCTGGATCTGCCCGGTCATCGGGCTGTCCCAAATCAGCGCGTCCTGCGAGCCGCGCCCGGCCGTCACGTGGCGGTCGAGGCAATTGGCGCTCATGTTCAGCTGTCCGCCGGCGAAATATTGGCCGAACGCGCCGAGAGCCGGGTCGAACACCTGGTCCCACGGACGGATCCAATCGATGGCCTTCGCCTGCCCGGCCCACCACGCGCCGGGGTTGGCGCGCCAGGTGGCGTAGGCGTCGTCATAGTGGGTGTTCACTGGGATTTGCCTTGCGCGAATGGTGCTGTTGGAGGGGATTGAACTCTCGACCTCTCCCTTACCAAGGGAGTGCTCTACCACTGAGCTACAACAGCATACCGGCGCGGGCTATGGGCGTCTCCGTAGCGGTAGGGTCTGGAGCGCGCAAGACCTAACCTCACGGCTAGCCTTCATGCCTTTGCGCTAGCCATGGCCGTTCCGAAGCGCTATTTTATTTAAAGGAGTGATCATGCCCCGCGCCGATAACCATCAGCTTAATATTCGTTCCGCGTATGCGCGCGCGCGCGCTCATGACATTGCGCGGAGAACTGGCATGACCGCGACCGAGGTGGTTGAGGATGCGCTGCGGGCCTATGTGCCCCCCGCCAGTGCCCCCCCGTTCGACGGCCTCATCCGGCGCGGTCCGGTTCTGGTCAAGCCAGCTGAAGGCCGCCGGGTGAGCCAGGACGAGGCGGATGCGGCACTGGCCGGCATTCGAGGGCGCGAGCTCTGAATGACGTAGAGGCTCTGCTGGACAGCAACGTTGTCATCGCCATCGTGGCGGAAGCGCATGAGCACCATCACGAATCGGTAGTGCTTCTGTCCCGAGAGGCCCCCATCCGCTTTGCGATATCGGCCCATAGCTATGCCGAGGCCTATAGCACTCTGACCCGGGGTGGCGCGCAGGGGCTGTTCGGCTTCACCGCTGGCGAGGCGTGGGCCGCTTTGGCCAGCGTCCGCGCGGTGACCGCATTGATCGGTTTGACGCCAGCACAGACCTTCGAGGCTGCCGGGCGATACGCTGGTTCGGGTGGTATTGGTCCGAGGCTGTATGACGCGCTCATCGGGGGGGCCGCGACGGCGCATGGAGTTGCAGGTATCGTCACCTGGAATGTGGGCCACATGCGCGCCTTGTTCCCGGCGTTGGATGTCCGGACGCCAACGGCCTTTCACGCAGAGTGAGCCGGGGCGAGACTTAGCTCTGCCCCGCGAGGGTTTCCTTGCCTGTCCCCGCCCGTTTGCCTACGAACCCCCATGACCCCGGACCGCCCGACCCCCAATGCGACCCCCCGCGCCGAAGCCGCCGAACAGGCAAGGCGGGAGCGGGAGGCGGCGGCGCTGCGTGAAAATCTTCGCCGCCGTAAAGACCAGGCGCGGGCGCGCGATGCCCAGGCCGCATTGCCTGACTCGGTCAAGCCGGAGTAGTCCCTGGCGGATGTCCATCATGCCCGACCACTGGATCCGCCGCATGGCGCACGAGCACGCCATGATCGAGCCGTTCGTCGAAACTCAGCGCCGGGACGGGGTCATCTCCTATGGCCTGTCCAGCTACGGCTATGACGCCCGCGTCGCCGACCAGTATAAGGTGTTTACCAACGTGGACGGGGACACGGTGGATCCCAAGGCGTTCAGCGCCACCAGCTTCGTGGACCGCACCGGGCCCATCTGCACCATCCCGCCCAACAGCTTCGCGCTCACCCACACGGTCGAGTATTTCCGCATCCCGCGAGACATCCTGGTGATTTGCCTCGGTAAAAGCACCTATGCCCGCTGCGGTATTATCGTGAACGTGACGCCGCTCGAGCCGGAGTGGGAGGGGCAGGTTACGATCGAAATTAGTAACACCACGCCGCTGCCGGCCCGCATCCACTCGAACGAAGGCATCTGTCAGTTCCTATTCTTGCAGGGGGCCGGGCCGCCGGACGTCAGCTATGCCGACCGGCGCGGCAAGTACATGGGACAGCGCGGCATCAACTTGCCGCGGATGTAGGAGATACCAGTATGGACCGAATTCGTATTCGGGGCGGCCGTCCGCTGCACGGCGATATTCAGATCGGCGGGGCCAAGAACGCGGCACTCCCGCTTATGGCCGCCGGCATGTTGACCGATGACCGTCTGATGCTGACCAACGTGCCGCATTTGGCGGATATTGCGACGATGTCGGAATTGGTGGCGCAGCATGGGCCGTCCGTCACGTTGCAAGATCGCACCCTGTCGATCGGCGGGCCGATCACCAACACGACGGCCCCGTATGACATTGTGCGCAAGATGCGGGCCAGTATCCTGGTGCTGGGACCGCTATTGGCGCGCGTGCGGGAGGGCCGGGTCAGCCTGCCGGGCGGGTGCGCGATCGGCACCCGTCCGGTCGATCTGCACCTGAAGGGCCTCGAGCAGATGGGTGCGGTGATCGAGCTGGATGCCGGGTATATCAACGCGCGGGCGCCCACGGGGCTCCGCGGCGCCACCATCATCCTGCCGTTCGCGTCCGTGGGCGCCACCGAGAACCTGCTGATGGCCGCCGCCCTCGCCGACGGGCGGACCGAGCTTCTGAATGTGGCGCGGGAGCCGGAGATCGGCGATTTGGCGGCCTGTTTGATCGCCATGGGCGCCCGGATCACCGGGGTGGGGTCGGATAAGCTGATTATCGATGGCGTCCCCCGGCTGCATGGCGCGACCCATTCCATCCTGCCGGACCGGATCGAGACCGGCAGCTATGCCTGCGCCGCGGCCATCACCGGCGGGTCCGTCCGGCTGCTGGGGGCCCGGTTGTCGGACCTCGGCGCGGTGACCCGATCGTTGTTGGAGGCCGGCGTGGAGGTGACCCAGGACGGGGACGCCCTGCTGGTCCGGCGCGCCAACGGCCTGCGGGGCGCCGACGCGATGACCGAGCCCTATCCGGGCTTTCCCACCGACATGCAGGCGCAATACATGGCGCTGATGTCGGTGGCGGAGGGGGCGGCGATGGTGACGGAGACCATTTTCGAGAACCGGTTCATGCATGTGCCGGAGCTGAACCGCATGGGGGCCCGCATCAACGTGCACGGCGCCAGCGCCATCATCCGCGGCGTGCCCGGCGGCCTCTCCGGCGCTCAGGTGATGGCGACGGATCTGCGGGCGTCGCTGTCGCTGGTGCTGGCGGGGCTGGCGGCGCGGGGGGAGACGATCGTGAACCGGGTGTATCACCTGGACCGCGGCTATGAAGCGGTGGAGCAGAAACTCGCGGCGTGCGGGGCGGATATCGAGCGGATCGGCGGTTAGCCGCGCCGCGGCGCGCGGGGTGACATCGCCAGGCCGAGGAAGACCATCATCGCCCGGTTGAGCCGAACGAGGTCTGCATTGTCCAATCGGCCGATCCGGATACCGGCCTTGCTTTTCGGCACGGTGGTTATCTTGTCCACCATCAGGCGGCTCGGCGCGCGAAGGCCGTTACGGCCGGTCGGCTCGATGGGGAGCCGGAACAGCGGTGCGGCGGTCTCATCGGTCGTAAACCACAGATCGTGATGGAGTCCGTCGCATCGAATTGGTCATCCTGGACGATCAGCACTGGACGCGGCTTGCCGGCATAGCCTGGACCGCCGCCAATCGTCCAAACTTCACCGCGGTTCACGCGTGACCCCACTCCGACACGGCATCGATAAACGACTGGTCTTCCGCGGCGTGGGCGCTGGCGGCGACGGCTGCGGACTGGCGGTGGGCCTCGGCGCGAAAACCCGGGGCACGCATGTCCGGCACCCAAATTTGGAGTGGCCGCAACCCTTGCTCCCGAAGCCGGGACCGGTGCTTACCGACTTTGACGCTGGAGGGGCGATACGGGGAGGGCATGCGTTACATGTAACCGATGCCAAAGGTCTAAGCGAGTTTGTTTTAGCGGCGGATCTTGCGGTTCGGCCGCGATACATATATCACCGGCGCGTCTGCGCGCCGGGCCTGTATGGGCATGCCCGGCCGCGACGCTTGCGATGAGGCCAAGGGGCGTCCGCAGGTCCAAATCAGGAGATGCAAATGCCCAAGCTGAAGACGAAGTCTTCTGTCAAGAAGCGCTTCAAGATCACCGCCACCGGCAAGGTGCTCGCCGGTCCGGGCAAGAAGCGGCACAATCTGATGGCCCGTAGCCAGAAGTCCAAGCGCGCCAACCGCGGCTCCCAGACGCTGACCCATGCAGACGGCCTGACCGTCAAGCAATGGGCCCCCTACGGCATCGCATAAGGAGCAGGACCGATGGCACGCGTAAAACGGGGCGTAACCACCCACGCCCGGCACAAGAAAGTCCTCAAGGCCAGCAAGGGCTTCGTCGGACGCAGTTCAACCAATTACCGGATCGCGCTGGAAAGGCTAGAGAAGTCCCTCCAGTATGCCTACCGCGACCGCCGGCAGAAGAAGCGCGATTTCCGCGGCCTGTGGATCCAGCGCATCAATGCCGCGGTACGGGAGCAGGGCCTGACGTATAGCCGGTTCATCGCCGGGCTGAAGGCGACCGGCATCGACATGGACCGCAAGATCCTGGCGGCGCTCGCGTTCGACGATCCGGCCACCTTTACCGCCGTTGTGGAGCAGGTCAAAGCCGTCATGCACGCCGCCGCCGAAGACAAGACGGTCGCCGAACTCGCCGCGCTCACCTAACTTCCTTACTTCCCCCTCTCCCTCCGGGAGAGGGCCGGGGTGAGGGAAACAACGGGCGCGACCTAAACCCGCGTCAAACACAGACCACCAGGCCGCAACATGACCGACGACCTCGCCACGCTCCGGTCAGAGACCGCCCATGCGCTCGAAGCGGCGGAAGACATCCGCGCCTGGGACACCATCCGCGTCGGCATTCTGGGTAAGTCCGGCCGCCTCACCGCCCTCCTGAAAGAACTCGGCCGCCTTTCGCCCGAAGATCGCCGCACCCGAGGCGCCAGCCTCAACCAGCTGCGTGACGAGCTCACCACCCTCATCGAAACGCGCCGCACCACCCTCGAAGGCCACGCCCTCGAAGCGAAGCTGGCTGGCGAGACGATCGACGTCACTCTCTCCCCCCTTCCGTCGCCCACAGGCCTGATCCACCCGATCACCCGCACCATGGAAGAAATGGCCGCGATCTTCGGTGCCATGGGCTTCAAGATCGGCGAGGGCCTGGACGTCCAAACCGATTGGTTCAATTTCGGCGCGCTGAACATCCCCGCCCATCACCCGGCCCGCGCCGACCATGACACGTTCTATCTGCCGGGCACGAAAGATGGCCGACCGCTGCTGCTCCGCACCCAAACCAGCGACGTGCAGATCATCTCCATGCTGAACGAGCCGCCGCCGTTGCGCGTGATCGCGCCGGGCCGCACCTACCGCGCCGATCATGACGCCACGCACTCGCCGATGTTCCATCAATGCGAGGGCATCGTCATCGACCGGGACATCACGCTGGGCCATTTGAAGGGCTGTTTGATCGACTTCCTGCGCGCCTTCTTCGGCCTATCGAACCTCCCGGTCCGGTTTCGCAGCTCGTATTTCCCGTTCACCGAACCCAGCATGGAGGTCGATATCGGCTGGAACCGCCGCACCGGTGAGCTGGGCGGCCATACTAGAGGAAGCGGGGGCGATTGGCTGGAAATCCTCGGCTCCGGCATGGTCCACCCGCGCGTGCTGGCCAATTGCGGCCTCGACCCTCGCGAGTGGCAGGGTTTCGCCTTCGGCATGGGCGTCGAGCGCGTCACCATGCTGAAGCACGGTATCCCGGACCTCCGCCGGTTCTATGAAAGCGATTTGCGCTGGCTGCGGCATTACGGCTTCAACCCGCTGGCCCCGGTCGCTTTGCATGAGGGTTTGGCATGAAATTCACCCTCGGCTGGCTTCGCACGCATCTCGACACGGATTCATCGCTCGACGCCATCACCGACCGCCTGACCTCGATCGGCCTGGAGCTGGAGGCCGTGACCGACCCCGGTGCCGCGCTGCGCCCGTTCCGCGTGGCGCAGGTGGTGAGCGCCGAACAGCATCCGAACGCCGACCGCCTCCGCGTCTGCCAGGTGGATGCGGGCGAAGGGCTGGTCGGCGTCGTGTGCGGCGCGCCCAATGCCCGCGCGGGCATCAAAGTCGTGTTCGCGCCGCCGGGTGCCATCATCCCCGCCACCGGGACCGCGCTGAAAATCGGCGAAATCCGTGGGGTGCAGAGCGCCGGGATGCTGCTCAGCACCCGCGAAATGGGGCTGGGGGACGAGCATGACGGTATCCTCGAACTTCCGGCCGATGCCCCCATCGGCCAGTCCTATGCCGCCTATGCGCAGCTCGATGACCCGGTGATCGAAATCGGCGTCACGCCCAACCGGGGTGACGCGTTGAGTGTCCGCGGCGTCGCGCGTGACCTCGCCGCCGCGGGGCTGGGGACGCTGCGCCCCTGGTCCGCCACCCCAGTGCCATCCCACGGCCCGAGCGCCATCATCTGGGCGGTGGAGCGCCACGATGCCTGCCCCTGGATCCTCGGCCGCACCATCAATGGCCTCCATAACGGGCCGTCCCCGGCGTGGCTGCAGCGCCGCCTGAGCAGCATCGGTCTGCGCCCGATCAACGCGCTGGTGGACATCACCAATTTCTTCACCATCGACCTCGGCCGCCCGCTGCACGTGTTCGACGCGGACCGTGTGACCGGCGGCGTGCTGACATTGCGGTCCGGGGCAGGGGAGACATTCCGCGCCCTAAACGGCAAAGACTACACCGTCACGCCGGAGGACGCCGTGTTCGCGGACGCGGCCGGCGTGCACTCCCTGGCCGGCATCATGGGGGGCGACGCGACCGGGTGCACGGAGGCCACGACACGCGTGTTCGTCGAATGCGCACTGTTCGACCCGGTGTATGTCGCGCTCGCCGGGCGCCGGCATCAGATCGTGAGCGACGCCCGGCAGCGGTTCGAGCGCGGCATCGACCCGGCGCTCCTCCCCGCCGCCCTCGAGGCCGCGACCGCCATGATTCTCGACATCTGCGGGGGTAGCCCGAGCGACGTGATGTCCGCGGGCGCCGAGCCGCGCTGGCACCGCCGGGCCACCATGCGCTATGCCCGGCTGCGCACCCTGGGTGGTGCGGACGTGGCACCGGCCGAGGCCGACGCCGCGCTTACCGGCCTCGGCTTCATTATTCAGCACCGGGACGCCGAGAGCCTCACGGTCGATGTGCCGTCCTGGCGTAACGACATCGCCGCCCTGATCACGCTCGACCAAGCCCCCACCCTCGACCCGGCCCGCGCCCGTGCCGCCGCCGAGGGATGCGCCACGATGGAGCCGGAGGCCGATTTGGTGGAGGAGATCCTGCGCCTCCGCGGCCTCGACACCATCCCCGCCGTCTCGCTTCCGCGTGCCGCCCCGATCCCTGGCGTGACCCTTACCGCCCGCCAAACCCGCACCGCCATCGCCCGCCGCACGCTGGCGGCCGGCGGGCTTATGGAATGCGTCACGTTCAGCTTCATGGCGCATCAACACGCGGCATTGTTCGGTGACGCGGAGGAGGGGGCCCGCCTGCTGAACCCGATCGTGTCCGACCTCGACCAGCTCCGGCCCACCCCGGTCGCCACCCTGGCGCTCGCCGCGCAGCGCAACGCCGCCCGCGGCTTACCGGATTCCCGGCTGTTCGAATCCGGCCCGGCGTTCCAGGGCGGCCGCCAAGAGTTGGTCGCCGCCGGGCTGCTGTCCGGCCACACGCCCCGCCATCCGCTCGCCCCGTCACGCCCGGTGGGGGCGATGGACGCAAAGCAGCATGTGATGGCGGTCCTCGTTGCATTGGGCCTGCCGCCCGACAGTTTGAGCGTCGCCGCCGACGCCCCGGCGTTCTATCACCCCGGACGCTCTGGCCAGGTGCGCCAAGGGCCCCAAATGGTGCTCGCCCGGTTCGGCGACCTCCATCCCCGTGTCACCGCCGCCTTCGGCCTCACGGGCCCCGCCGCGGCGTTCGAGCTGTTCCTCGACCGCATTCCCGAGCCGAAACGCCGCCGCAAATCCGCCCCCGACCTGCCCACGCTCCAGCCGGTGCGCCGCGACTTCGCCTTCCTGGTCGCCGCCACCACGCCCACCGACGCCGTCCTCCGTGCCGCACGTGGCGCGGATCGCACGCTGATCGAGGGTGCCAGCGTGTTCGACGTTTATGCGGGGGAGGGCGTGACGCCGGGTCAGAAATCGGTCGGGATCGAGATCGTGTTCCAACCCCGCATCGCGACGCTCACCGACGCGGAGATCGAGGGCGTGAGCGAGCGTGTGATCGCCGCGGTGGATAAGGCGGTCGGCGGGATTTTACGCTAGTCATTGCGAGCCGCTTGGCGAAGCAATCCAGGGGCGACAGGCGCTCATGCTGCCCCTTGATTGCTTTGCCAACCGGCTAAGAAGAAAGTGTTCACCAATCGCGTATGACAGCTCCTGCCGAGGTGGGTTGCGAAGGGCAACCCACCCTACGGGCTGGATTGCTTTGCCAAGCGGCTCGCAATGACGGCTAATTTGGCGCTCGATCCGTCAGGACGGAGACTCCGAGTGTTTCTAGGATCAGCGCCGCGGCCGCGGTCCATGGCACGGGGCGGAAGGTGCGGCGCAACTCGGCCTGCCATGCCGCCAGGCCCGGGCGGTCATCGAGGATGGCGCGGATGGCGCGGTAGGCGTCGTTCGTGTCTTCGGCGTCGAAATACCGGGCCAGGGTCCCGCCCGCCTCCGGCAGGGAGGAGTTGTTGGCCACCAGGCACGGTTTGCCGAACGCGAGGCTTTCGGTCACCGGCAATCCCCAACCCTCGTACAGGGACGGGAACACCGTGAACAAGCAGCCGGCGTAGAGCGCCGACAGCTCGTTATCGGCCACATCTTCCAGCACGACGATTTTGCCGTCCAGGAAATCGGCGTTGTTCAATTGCTGCATGAAATCGGCCACCAGCCAGCCAACCCGGCCCAGGAACACGAGCGTCGGAACCGCGCCGGGCGGCAGATCTTCAAGCAGGCGCCGCCAGACGCGAAACAGCAATGCGTGATTTTTGCGCGCTTCGATCGTCGAGACGAACAGCACGTACGGGCCCTGCACCGGGATGGTGGCGGAGGGTGCGGTACTGGTGCCGAGGCCGCTGCCGACCGGGATCACGACGACCCGAGGGGTCAACGCGAGCCCACCCCGTCCAGCGACGAGGCGCAAATCGGCCGCGGTCGCGTGTGAGATGGTGAAGACGACCGACGCCAACGGGATCGTGCTGGCGAACCAGCACGAAAAGGCTTGGACGAGGTCCTGATCGAACCACTCGGGCCGGCGGAATGGAATAAGGTCGTAGATTAGGACCGCCACCTGTCCGCCGCGATCCAACACACATTGGGTGAGCAGTTTGCCGTAATCGGCTGCAAACCAGGGGGAACCGAGGCTAAGGAGCCAGTCACCCGGCATCAGGTGAATCTCTGGGCCGGGCGTCTCGGGGTCGGCGGGGACTGGCGGCGTGCGCCGGTTCCGTAGGAGGGCGGCGCGGGCGAACGCCCCGAGGGCGCGGGCGGCTTTCACCTGGTAGAACGCCGCGTGGCGTAACGGCTGCAACATGTCGCCCGGCAGGCGGTTCAGCACCGGCGCATAGAACCGGCGGACCCTGGTGAATGCGCCGGGGCCATTGCGGTCCGGCTTGATTTCAGGGCGCGGCGGCGAATGCGCGAGCGTCGTGAAAATGTGCTCGACCGAGGACCATGGAACCTCGGCGAAGCTCGAATGACCTGGTGTGTGCCGGACGAATTTGACCGAGGCTGGGCCCAATGATTGCAGGGCCTGCTGGAGCAAGAATCCAAGCCGTTGGATTCCGCTCGGCCGGCGTTTTTGCTCGAAATAGTCGAACAGGTCCTCGACATCGATCCAGATCGTGGGGTGCGAGAGGTCGGCGGGGTCACTCGACCCGCCCGGCTGAAAGGTTTGCATCCGCGTCGCATAGACTAACTGCGGCACGGACACACCCCTCCTTAACGCGGGTTAGGCCGGGTCACCTCGGCGCCGGGCGGCTGCCACGATCGCGAGCCCTGCCAGCAACAGCGCCGTGATGCCGGATTCCGGCACCGGGGTGTTGGCCTGCAGCGGGACGGTGTTCCGCCTGCATGAGATTCGCGAGCCGTGTGACGGGTGCGCCGTTAGCATCGACGCCTGCTCGGTTTGCACCACTCGGTGTCGGTCTCGACCAAATTGGCGAGCTGTAATCCGCCCGGACCGGTCGGGGCTACCGCGGCGGTGTGCAGCTGGACCAGCAGGTTTTGGTTTGTCGTGTTGGTGACCGTCGTCGTCGCGATGACGCCCGCGGCGGTCGTGACCGAGCTCACGCTGACGTTCGGCAGCACTGCATCGGTGGCCTTTCCGGCCTGATCCCGCCACGTGTACGTGGTAGCCGGCACACTCGACGCGCGGCCGGCAAGCGAGATGCCGAAATGTTCGACGAATTTGACGGGCGTATAGCCCGGTGCCGTTACCGCGTTTTAGTATTTGACCAGGGTTCCACCATGGCCATCGGTGGCGAAGGTGCCCAGGTGGTCGTGTCCCTTATACGACGAATAGTTTTGCCACGGGTTGATGACCGATTGGGGGTCAACCGACGGTCGCTCGATCTGGAACTCGTATTCGGGCTTACCGGTGATGTTGGTGACGTCGAAATTGCTGAGGCCACCGACCACACCTGGAGTGGCAGGGGTGGCCTGAGCCCCGCCCAGCAGGCCGTAGAACATTGCAGCGCCTGCTGCGTAAGGTAGGGCTGGTTTCAAGATCGCTCTCCGTTTTAAGTAGCGAGGTTATGAGCGTTCTTGAAACCTATGTCCGATTTTCAAAATACACAACGTCTTAGGAGAAAACTATTTAATCTAGTTATTTACCCTCTTTATCGACCTTTGCTTTTTCCGCCTCATTCATTTGCTTGATCTTGGGGTCCTGCGAGGTGGATCCCGTCACGTGCGTCGTGCTCGCTGGGGGTGCCGCATTTGGCACCGCCGTTTCGGACACCGGTGCCCCATGCGGGCGCACCGGCGTGGTGGGAGCGGGCGTCGTTTGGGCATGCGCCGCCCCGGATAGGAGCAACGCCAGCGCCAGGGCGTACCTCATGCTTCGAGCTGCTTGCCGATCGGCAAGGCGCGGATGCGTTTACCGGTCGCGGCAAAGATCGCGTTGACGAGCGCCGGTGCGAACGGCGGCAGGCCGGGCTCGCCGACACCGCCGGGGGCGTAGTCCATGTTGGTGGGGGTGATATAAACGTTGGTGACGATCGGCGACTCATCGATCCGGGCCACCGGGAAGGTGTCGTAATTCCCCTGCTCGACTTGGCCGTCCTTGAAGGTGATCGCCCCATGCTTGGCCACGCTGATACCCATGATGGCCGCCCCCTCCATCTGGGACGCGATGCGTTCCGGGTTCACCACCTGGCCGCAATCGATCGCGGTATCCACGCGGGCGATCGTGAGCTTGCCCTTGGCATCCACCGCGACCTCCACGATCGTTGCGATATAGCTCGCGAAGCTCCGGTGCACCGCGATGCCCAAGCCATGGCCGGCTGGAACCTTGCGGCCCCATTCGCCCTTTTCCGCCACCAATTCGACCACGCGTCGCAGCCGACCGGCGTCGATCGGATAGGAGCTGTAGGGCTCGCCGTAATTCCAGGGGTCCTTGACCTGCTGGGTGATATCGACGATGCGGGCCGGGCCGATCAGCTCCAGCAGCATGTCCTTGGGGTCCCGGCCGTTCTTGGCCGCGATCTCGGCGACCATCGACTGCACCGCGAAGGCGTGCGGGATGTTGCTGACGGAGCGGAACCAGCCGACGCGGGTATGCGCGGCGGCTTCCGGGTTCTCGGCCCGGATGTTCGCGATGTCGAACGGCACATCCACGAGGCCCATGCCCAGTTCGATCGGGATTTGGTGGGTCGCCCCGGCGACGAAGCTGGAGCCCAAGGTCGGCGCCACGCTGCGATGCCGCCAGGCCACGACCTTGCCGGCCTTGTCCAGCCCGGCTTCGATCCGCTCGGCCGAGACGGTGTGGTAGAAATCGTGCCGGACGTCGTCTTCCCGCGTCCATTGCACCCGCACGGGCGCCCCCAATTTCTTGGACAGCAGCGCCGCCTCGAGCACGAAGTCGCACTTGGATTTCCGGCCGAAGCCGCCGCCGAGCAGGGTCACGTGCACGGTTACGTTCTCGATCGGGATGTCCAGCGTCTTGGCGACATCCTCACGGGTGCCGCCCGGACTTTGCACGGGCGCCCAGATTTCGGCCTTGCCGTCCTTGACCACGGCGGTCGCCACCGGCGGTTCCATGCTGACGTGGGCGAGATGCGGCAGGTAGTATTCGCCGACCAGGACCGTCTCTGCGCCCTTGAGGCCAGCCTCCGCATCGCCCTGGTTACGAACCACCAGGCCAGGTGACCGTGCGGCCGCTTCCATCTCGGCGCGATAGGCGATGGAGTCATACTTGGCGTTCGCCCCATCATCCCAGACGATCTTCAGCGCATCCCGCCCCTTGATCGCCGCACCGGTGTTGCGGGCCACGACGGCCACGCCGCCCAGTGGCTGGAACTTGGACGGCCAGGGCCAGCCCTGCGCCTCCAGCACCTGCTCCACGCCGGGTATGGCCAGCGCGTCCTTGGCGTCGAACGATATCAGCTTGCCGCCGACCACGCGGGGCCGGGCGATCACCACGTATTTCATGCCGGGGATGCGCACGTCGGCACCGTAGGTTGCCGTCCCGGTGGTGATGCCGCGCAAATCGACCAGGCCGACCTTGCCCTTGCCGATATAGCGGAAATCCTTCGGATCTTTCAGGCGCAGCGCCTCAGCGGCCGGTACGGGCTGCTTCGCTGCATCCGCTGCGAGATCGCCGTAGCCGATGCGCCGGTTGCTGGCCGCGTGCACGATCTCGTGATTGCTTGCCTTGACCTCGCCCACCGGCACGTTCCAGCGGGCGGCGGCAGTCGCCTCTAGCATCATGCGGGCGGCCGCGCCGACCTGGCGCATCGGCATCAGGTAATGCCGGGTGCTGCGCGAGCCGTCGGTGTCTTGGTTGCCGTATTTGACCTCGTCGCCCTCGGCCTGCTGCACGTGGACCCGGGCCCAATCGGCTTCCATCTCGTCGGCCACGATCATCGGCAGGCTGGTGCGGACGCCGGTGCCCATTTCGGAGCGGTGGGCGATGATGCTGACGGTCCCGTCCGGGGCGATGGCCACGAACACACGCGGATCGATCACCACGCCGTGCGGCATGCCGGCGGCGCCGGTGGTGTAGGCGGTGGCGGCACTGGCCGGGCGTGACAGCAACGGCACCGACAGCACCAACGCGCCAGCGGCGACAGCCCCGCCGAGGACACCGCGGCGTGAGACGTTCTGAATGTTTTCCATGATCTTAAGCCCCCGTCGAGGCGAGGCGGATCGCGGCTTCGATCCGCTGATAACAGCCGCAGCGGCAGATGTTGCCGGACATGTTGTCCCGGATCTGCACGTCCGTCGGATGCGGCGTTTCGGTCAGCAACGCCGCCGCCTGCATGATCTGCCCGGCCTGGCAGAACCCGCATTGCGGCACGCCCAGGTCGCGCCAGGCGACCTGCACCTTGTGATCGCCGGTGGGATGCAGCCCTTCGATGGTGGTGACCTTGCGGCCCTCCACGTCCGAGAGGGCGGTGATGCAGGATCGGACGGCCTGACCATCGACATGGACGGTGCAGGCCCCGCACAGTGCCTGACCACAGCCGAATTTCGTGCCGGTCATGCCGGCTTCGTCCCGGAGGAACCACAGAAGGGGTAGCGAGGGATCACCGTCCCAAGACTGGGCTTGGCCGTTCACCTGTAGCTTGATCATTGGCGTTCTCTCCCGTTTGGTCCAACCTTATGCCCTTATATGAACGGATGCCAACACAGAATAATGAGCCGGCTCATTAAGCGCTAGGCGCTGCCGATCAGGATGCCGAGCGCCAACACCACGGCACCGCCCAGCATGACCTTCGCCACCGCCGACACGGGCGGCGTGTCCATGTAGCGCCATTGGATCCAGGCGATCGCCAGCAGCTCGATCACCACGACCACCCCGGCGATGGCGGTGGCGGTCCAGAAATCCGGAATGAGATAGGGCAGGGTGTGGCCGATGCCGCCCGCGATGGTCATCAGCCCGCACACCAGGCCGCGCAGATACGGCGTGCCGCGTCCGGACAGCTTGCCGTCATCGGCCAGCGCCTCGGCAAAGCCCATCGACACGCCGGCGCCGATCGAGGCGGCGAGCCCCACCAGGAAAGCGTTCCACGAGCTATGCGTCGCGAACGCCGCCGCAAATACGGGCGCCAGGGTGGAGACGGAGCCGTCCATCAGGCCGACGAGGCCGGGCTGCACGATTTGCAGGATGAAGCGGCGCCGGGCGTTGTCCACCTCCTTGATCCGGCCCTCGGTCGGCGGCGTGGATTCGTCCATCTCGTCTGCGGTTTGCTCGTGCGCGGCCTCCGCCACGGCCAAATCACCGAGCACGTTGCGAATGGTCGCGTCCAGCGTCAGGCTGGCGGCCTGGTGGTAGAAGCGGCTGGCGTTGGCCTCCATCTGCCGGGCTTGGCGTCGCATGCCATCGGCGCCTTGGAACTTCCCCCCTTGGAACTTAACCGAGCCGGACGGACGCTCCTGCTGCAGGCCGCGGATTTCGGCGGCGTCGATCTTGGGAATGGTCTCGCCGAACTTGGCCTTGAACAGCGCGATGAGCTGATGGCGGTGCCCGGTCTCCTCCCGTGCCATCTCGGTGAACATCCGGGACGTGTCGGGATAGTCGGTGCGGAGGGTTTCGGCGAATTCGGTATAGGTCTGGCTGGCGTCTTCCTCGTTGCTGATGGCCAACGCCAAAATTTCGGCGTCGCTCAAGTCTTCGAAATGCCGGCCGCGCCGCATCCAACTGGCAGGCTTTTGCTTTGTCTCGCTCATGCGTTCACCTCTTGGATAATGCCGGCTTAGGTTAGCGCGAGTTGGACGACGCGAAACACCACCATCCCGACCGCGATCAATAGATAGGCGCGCAGCACCAGCATCCAAACCCGCGTACTCCCGGTGATGGGGTTCGGCCGCAGCTTCTGCAATGGCGGCATCCGCCAGACCGGGCGTAATGCGCGGTCCAGCACGGGCATCGCCGGGACACGACGGCCGAAGGTGAGCGTGAGCCCGGCGGCGATCAGCGCCACGGCCGCGCCGCCGCCCAGCACCCACAAGATGGTCCGACCCTCGATGTCCGGATACAGCACGGAGGCAGTGAGCACGACCGACAGCAGCACGAGCACGGCAATCACGGCACCGGTGAACAGGTTGGTGAAGCGCCCATTGACCCAGGGCCCCAGTACCTCCCGGTCATTGCACAGGAGCAGCAGGAACACCGTGGCCGACGGCAGCAGCACCCCGGCCAGCGTCTGCACGCCCTCCGTAATCAAGCCGAGCGGCGCACCCGGGATCAGCACCAGCGTGGCGGCCCCGGCGATCAGCCCGCAATACACGAGGTAAAACCCCTTGGCGTCCGTGGCCTTGCGGTGCAGCGAGTGCTTCAGATCTAGCACGTCACCGAGCGCATAGGCCGTGGCGAGGGACACCGCCGCGGCGCCGATGATACTGGCGTCGATCAGCGCCACCGCGAAAAGCGCCGCCGGCCACTGCCCAGCGTAGTGCGCGAGGCCCGCCGCCACTCCGCCAGCATCAGTGAAATTGCCCGCCTCCGGCTGCCCGGCGAACACCGCCGCGCAGAACGCCATCATGGCCACGGCGCCGACCACCACGAACACGATGCCTAGGCATAGGTCGATTTTCTCGTATGCCATGAATCGGGGGGTGATCCGCTTGTCGATCACGTAGCTCTGCTGAAAGAACAACTGCCAAGGTGCCACCGTCGTGCCGACGATGGCGATGATCAGCAGCAGCACGTCCGACAGCTTACCGGTATTTGGCAGTTGCGGCATGACGAAGTCCCGCGCGACCTCACCGAGCGGCGGATGCGCGACCAGGAAGATCGGGATCAGCAACAGGCTGCCAAAGCATAGGAACAACGAGAACCGTTCGAACCGCCGGAAATCCCCCGTGGCCGCCGCCGCCATAGTGACCACCGCCGCGGCGAGCACGCCCCACAATTTGGGCAGGCCCAGATAATCCAAGCCGAGGCTTACGCCGATGAACTCGGTGACGATCGTGAGCCCGTTCAGGATGAACAGGTCGATCACGCTGAATGCGCCCCAGAACTTGCCGAACCGCTCCAGGATCAACCGCGCATGACCCACCCCGGCGACTGCCCCCAGGCGCAGCACCATCTCCTGGTTCACATACAGCACCGGCACCAGCAGCAGCAGCGTCCATAGTAGGGACGTGCCGTAGTTTTGGCCGGCCTGGGTGTAGGTGCCGAATGCGCCAGCGTCATTGTCGCCGACCATGACGATCAGCCCAGGCCCCACGATGGCGGCTAGCGTTTTGAATTTAGACCGGAGCGTCAACCGGGGCTTGGTATCGCCCCGCTTTATGGTGCCGAGCGCGCCGCGAATGTCGCCGAGGTGGGCGCTGTCCAGGACGGCGCTATTGAAGATGGGTGGCGGATTGTTGTCGAGCATTGAGGGTCCTCGCATATGCAGGCAGGAGGGAGGGTGACAGGCACGCTCCCCTTCTTCCAACGGGTGCCCGGCTCCGAGGCCGGGCGGGTCGAGACCTATGCGGGATCGTCGGACGCGGCGGACCAGGTGCAGGCGAGGCGGCCGTCTGCGCCGATCCGCCATGAGGCCAGCAGGCGGGGACGCGGGGCCACACTGGATGAGACCGGCTGCGTCACGGCAGGACCGGCCTTGCGGGCGAACATTGCGGTGAAATGCTCCGGCACGGCATGCCGGCGGAGGTGAAACAAGTCGAGATGGGCGGCCATGGGCTGCCTCCTTCTGCTCAAGCGTTGGCTCAAGCTCGGGAGGGCGTGGCCGCCCAGGGTTCAGCGCGTTAGCGGCGCAGAAGCCTCGGCGGGATCATGCAAACCCGAGCGCGGATGCCGTCTTGGAAGGCCGTGACACCAGGCGTGAGCCTACTGTCGCACTCCAGAGACGAACGGCTAGATCGCGGTTTCATGGGGTCCTTCGACAAAGGTTTCGACAGTGGCAATTGTCTTGAGCGACAATACGAAATTCTCGCACTCAAGACGGAACCGCTGTATACCCCCTGGGGTATGACCGCAACCCCGAAACCGATCGCCGATGCAGAAAAATCCAAGCTCGTAAAGCGACTTAGTCGCATCCGCGGCCAGGTGGACGCGCTGGCCCGGGCCCTGACCGACGATGACGCTTCCAGCGTCAAGTTGCTGCAGCAGGCCACGGCGTGCCGCGGTGCTATGGACGGGTTCATCGCAGAGGTGATCGAGGACCATATCCGGGACAAAGTCGTGGAAGCCGCGACCAAGGGTGACGCGTCCCGCGCGGCCGAGGAATTGATCGGCATTGTGCACAGCTATTTGACGTAGCGGCCGTTCGTTGAAGGCAGCCTGACTTTTTCGCGCGGAACGACTATGTCTCAGGCATGACCGACACGCCCCTCCACCTGATCCGCAACTTCTCCATCATCGCCCATATCGATCACGGCAAATCCACGCTGGCGGATCGGTTGATCCAGGCGTGTGGCGGGCTCACCGAACGCGAGATGTCGGCGCAGGTGCTGGACTCGATGGACCTCGAGAAAGAGCGCGGCATCACGATCAAGGCGCAGACGGTGCGGCTCGCGTATAAAGCCAAGGACGGACTCACCTATGAGCTGAATTTGATGGACACGCCGGGTCACGTGGATTTCGCGTATGAGGTGAGCCGGTCGCTCGCGGCATGCGAGGGTTCGTTGCTGGTGGTGGACGCGTCGCAAGGCGTGGAGGCGCAGACGCTGGCCAACGTCTATCAGGCGATCGACGCGAAGCACGAGATCGTGCCGGTGCTGAACAAGATCGACCTGCCGGCCGCCGAGCCCGACCGGGTGAAGCAGCAGATCGAGGACGTGATCGGCTTGCCCGCGGACGACGCGGTGATGATCTCCGCCAAGACCGGGCTGAATATCGAGGGTGTGCTGGAGGCGCTGGTGACCCGGCTGCCGGCGCCCACGGGTGACGCGAATGCGCCGCTGAAGGCATTGCTGGTCGATAGCTGGTATGACCAATACCTCGGCGTCGTCATCCTGGTCCGCATCAAGGACGGGCGGCTCAAGCGCGGGCAGAAGATCCGCATGATGTCCAACGGCGCCGTGCACCAGATCGAGCAGGTCGGTGTGTTCACGCCGAAGATGGTCCCCACCGGCGACCTTGGCCCCGGCGAGATGGGCTTCATCACCGCCGCCATTAAGACCGTGGCCGATTGCAACGTGGGCGACACCATCACCGATGACCGCCATCCCGCCACCGAAGCACTGGCCGGGTTCAAGCCGAGCGTGCCCGTCGTGTGGTGCGGGCTGTTTCCGGTGGACGCCGACGATTTCGAGCATCTGCGCGACAGCCTGGGCAAGCTGCGGCTGAACGACGCGTCCTTCCATTATGAGGCGGAGACCTCGGCGGCATTGGGCTTCGGTTACCGCTGCGGGTTCCTGGGATTGCTGCATCTGGAGATCATCCAGGAACGGCTGTCCCGTGAGTTCAACCTGGACCTGATCGCGACAGCGCCGAGCGTGGTTTATCGCATTCACACGACCAAGGGCGCCGTGACCGAACTGCACAACCCCGCCGATATGCCGGACCCCATGCAGATCGACCACATCGATGAGCCCTGGATCCGCGCGACCATCATGGTGCCCGACGAATATTTGGGCAGCATTCTGACGCTCTGCAGTGACCGGCGGGGTCAGCAGCTGGACCTCACCTATGTCGGCAACCGCGCCATGGCGGTGTACCGGCTACCGCTGAACGAGGTCGTGTTTGACTTCTACGACCGGCTGAAATCGGTGAGCCGCGGCTATGCCAGCTTCGACTACGCGATCGATGACTACCAAGAGAGCGACTTGGTGCGCATCAGCATCCTGGTGAACCAGGACCCGGTGGACGCGCTCAGCTTTATCGCCCACCGCAGCGCCGCCGAACAGCGCGGCCGCAGCATTTGCAGCAAATTGAAGGATCTGATCCCCAAGCAGTTGTTCAAGATCGCCATCCAGGCGGCGATCGGCGGACGCGTGATCGCCCGCGAGACCATCAGCGCCCTGAGCAAAGACGTGACGGCCAAATGCTATGGCGGTGATATCAGCCGGAAGCGCAAACTGCTGGACAAGCAGAAAGAGGGTAAGAAGCGCATGCGCCAGTTCGGCAAGGTGGAAATCCCGCAGAGCGCCTTCCTTGCCGCGCTGAAAATGGACGCGTAATGTTCCCCTTCGTCCTCGCTGCCGCCTGTGTGGCGTGGCACGGGGACGTGGTCGGCCATTATATCAACCAGGTCGTGAGCATCGGGGCCCAGGGCGCGGAAACCTGGATCGAGGAGACCCCGGCGGGGCTGGCCGGACGTTATGTCTTGCACGAGGACGGACGCAATGTGAATGGCACTCTGGTGCCGATGGGCGACACCCAGGACTGTTCGACCGCGCTGTTCCGCTGGCAAGATGTGTATGGCGAAGGCTGGCTCAAGCTACACTTTTTCCCGGCGCAGCATTGTTTCGAGGGCTATTGGGGCCTCGAACGGCTCGACCCGGCGCTGCTGTATTCATCCTGCGTCCGCACCCCCGCCACCAGTTAAGGAACTCCGCTATGTCGATGACCCTAGGCCAGCCGATCACCGCGACCGACCAAGCCAGTTCGACCCGCTGGAGCGGATCTGACGACCAGCCACTGCCCGGCACCGGCGCCACCGTCCGCCAGGTCCGCGTGAAGGCCGGGCACGTGGCGGCCAAACACAGCCATGCCCACGAGCAATTCGTCCTGATCGTCTCCGGCGCCGGCACCCTGGAATGCGACGCCGGCACCATCGTCCTCCACCCCGGCACCGCCATCCGCTTCGCGCCGGGCGCCTGGCACAGCGCGATATTTACGTCGGACACCGTGCTGACCGAGGTTAATCTGGCCGCATAATTTTCGCCACAGCCCCGTGACGTGTGCGTGACGGGATGGTAGAGACGCGTGCCGGAGAGATGGCCGAGCGGCTGAAGGCGCACGCTTGGAAAGCGTGTGTACGTGCAAGCGTACCGTGGGTTCGAATCCCACTCTCTCCGCCAAATCATGGTTCGTCGCCGATCGCCCTCATGCTATTTCCTGAGCCCGGTGGGCTAGCTGGTCGGCCAGCGCACCACGACCTTCGGACAGATGCAAATCTGCCACTCGATCGAGATGGGCGGCGTAAGCAAGGGCGTCCCAGCGCAACCCATGGACGGCCTGGCGGGTGTCGGAAATTGTAGCAAATACGATGGATGTATGGGCCATGTGCTGCTCCGGTCATTGATTGACGCGGGCATATGAATTTCACACAACATTTGACCTACACGACCAGCAGCGACGACATAAGCTGGCAGGTGGAGACGAAGATAATGACGGCTGTGGGCGACGGCGGGGACATAGGCTCAACACCATCAGGCGTGATCCACCAATCCGAAACGGACCTCCGTGGTCAGGCCTGCCGCTTTGTCCTAGACGACATTGCCAGACCAAGGAACACAAAAGCGGCCTGGTTGAAGCGCATCAAGTCGTCGTCGCCCAAACGGCCGACACGCGCGCCGAGCTTGGTCTTGGCCACGGTCATGATCTTATCGACCATCAATCGGCTTGGTGCGCGCAGGCCGTTCTGCTCGTTCGGCTTGATTGCCAGACGGAACAATGGCGCTTCAGTACTATCAGTGCTGAAGGCGCAGACAGTGATCGAGTCGGTGGCGTCAAAGCTGTTGTCTTGTATGATGACGACAGGACGCACTTTGCCCGCATAGTCTTTGCCGCCAGAGACGGTCCAAATGTCGCCTCGGTTAAAGTGGTGAACCTCTGCTTGCAGAAAATCGTTTGTCATTTCGGCCCCATAGCTCTGTGTGGTCATGGTGGGCCTTGTTCATGAGAGCGGTCGTGGCCTGTGCCGCTTGGTCACTCATCGGCTTCCCAGCCCGACACGGCATCGATGAACGCTTGATCATCCAGGGCATGAAGGCTGGCGGCGACAGCGGCCGACTGACGATGCGCGTCATCCCGGAAAGCAGGAGATCGAACATCGGGCACCCAAATCTGGATTGGCCGCAGACCCAGGGCGCGCAACCGCTCGCGATGTAGCCGCACCTTCATGTTTGAGGGCTTAGGGGGCGATGCCGACGTCATAACGAGTTCTCCGAGGTTACATGTAACTTAACATCATCACGGTTGGAATGCCAGCACTCTCGTGGGTAGCCCCGTTACCGCGCCATGCTAGGCATGTGGTTGAATACAGCATAGCTTGCTTACTTTAAGCGATTCAGCAGAAGAACTCTTCTTTTCGTGCCCTGTCCGTTGTGGTTCACGGCATATATCCCCTATTAGCCCACATCGCTGCCAGGATGTTCCGATGACCGCCGTTGCCAAGTTGCCCGACAATGCCCCATTCCCGCCCGACGCCGTGGCCGCCCTCAACCGGGTGATCACGACCGCGAGCCCGATGCAGCGGAGCTGGCTTGCCGGCTTCCTCGCCGGGGTCGAGGCGATGAGTGGGGACGGGGAGCAAGCGTTGCCCGCCATGGCTATTCCGACGGCCGCGCCACCCGCCGCCAAGCCTGCGCTCACGATCCTGTTCGCGACCGAGTCCGGCAATTCGGAGGCGCTGGCCGCTAAGGCGAAGAAGGATGCGGCCAAGCTCGGCTATGCCGCGAAGCTGCTGGACGCGGCCGACGCCAAGCCCGGTGATCTCAAGGGTAACCTCCTGGTTATCGCCAGCACCTGGGGCGAGGGTGAGGCGCCGGCCCGCGCGGTGCCGTTCTTTGCGGCGCTCATGGCCGATGACGCGCCCAGTTTGCCGGATGTGAATTTCGCGGTGCTGGCGCTGGGCGACCGAGCCTATGCCAAGTTCTGCGAAATCGGCCATCAGATCGAGGCCCGCCTGATCGCACTCGGTGCCAGCCGCGCCGCGCCGTTGCTGGAATGTGACCTGGATTATGACGAGGCCGCCGCCACCTGGCTCACCAGCACGCTGCCCACCTTCAAGGGTGCGGCCAAGGCCAGCGTGATCCACGTCGATTTCGGCAATACCGAGGTCGCAGAGGCACTCGTCTATGACCGCCGCACGCCATTCCAGGCGGAGATCACAGACCTCGTGAACCTGAACGGCAGCCGCTCGGGCAAGCAGACCCTCCATGTCGAGTTGTCGCTGGCCGGCTCGGGTCTTACGTATCAGCCGGGTGACGCGATCGGCATCATTCCCACCAACGACCCGGCGGTCGTGGAGGCCGTGCTGATCCCGGTCGGCCTCGGCGGCGACAGCGTGCTGCACGCGACGTTGGCCGAGGCGCATGACGTGACGACATTGAGCGCCCATCTGCTGCAAAGCTATGCGGCGCTGACGCAGGATGCCTCGCTCATCGCCCTGTCCCAAGACGCGGCCCGGCTGGCGGATTATGTGCCGGGGCGGCAGGTGGCGGATTTGTTTGAAGATTACCCGCACCGGCTCGATGCCACGCAGCTTACGGGCCTGCTGCGCAAACTGCCGCCCCGGCTGTATTCGGTCGCGTCCAGTCAGGCTTCGGTCGGGGAGGAGGCGCATGTGCTGGTGGGGGCCGTGCGGTATGAGGCGCATGGCCGGGCCCGTGGCGGGGTGGCGTCCACGTTCGTGGCCGACCGCCGCAAGATCGGCGACACCATCAAGGCCTACGTGAAGCCCAACGCGCATTTCCGCCTGCCGTCCGATCCGGCGACGCCCGTCATCATGATCGGGCCGGGCACCGGCGTCGCACCGTTCCGCGCGTTCATGCAGGACCGGGACGCGGCCGGCATCACGGGCCGCAGCTGGCTGTTCTTCGGGGACCGGTCCTATACTCAGGACTTCCTGTATCAGCTGGAATGGCAGGATTTGCTGGCCCGTGGTGCGCTGAGCCGGCTGGACGTGGCGTTCTCCCGCGATCAGGACGCCAAGCGCTATGTGCAGCACCGGATTTGGGAACAGCGGCGCGAGCTGCATGCCTGGCTGCAGGACGGCGCGCACCTTTATGTTTGCGGGGATCAGAACCACATGGCGCGAGACGTGCATGACACGCTGCGCCAGCTGATCGCCGACCAATCCGCCATCACGCCCGACGCTGCCGAGGCCGAGCTTTCGGCCATGAAGCAGCAGGGCCGCTACCTACTGGATGTATATTAATGTCCGCTCCGTCTCAGAACGCCCCTTCTAAGAACGCCCCATCTAAAAATGAAGGCATCAAGCTTGCCAGCCGGGCATTGCGCGGCGGCATCGCCGAGGGTCTGGGCATTTCGTCCACCGGATCGCTGGATGAGGACGATACCCAGCTCACCAAATTCCACGGCATCTACCAACAGGATGACCGCGATCTACGGCCCGAGCGCGGGCGGAAGCGGATGGAGCGGGCCTATAGCTTCATGGCCCGACTGCGTATTCCGGGTGGGCGGGTGTTGCCCGCGCAATGGCTGCAATTGGCGGAAATTGCCCGGGAACGCGGCAACGGCACCATCAAGATCACCACGCGCCAGACGGTGCAGTTCCACGGTATCATCAAGGGTAACCTCAAGCCCGCCATCGCCGCGGTGAACTTGGCGCTGCTGGACACCATCGCCGCCTGCGGGGACGTGAACCGCAACGTGATCGCCACCAGCAACCCGCATGAGAGCCCGGCCCATGCCGATGTGCTGCGGCTCGCGCACGAGATCAGCGGCTATCTGCTGCCCAAGAGCCAGGCGTGGCATGAAATCTGGATAGATGATCAGCAGGTCACCGGGCACGAGACGGAGGAGGAGCCGCTGTATGGCAAGACCTACCTGCCGCGCAAATTCAAGATCGCCATTGCCGTGCCGCCGCAAAACGATGTGGACGTCTTCGCCCACGACCTCGGCCTGATCGCGATCGTCGAACACGGCGTGATCACAGGATACAATGTGAGCGTGGGCGGCGGCATGGGCATGACCCATGGTGAGACCGACACCTTCCCGCGCACCGGCACCGTCATCGGCTTCTGCACGCCAGAGCAGGTGCTGGCGGTGTCGGAAATCGTGGTGGCGGTGCAGCGGGACGAGGGCGATCGCTCTGTCCGCAAGCACGCACGGCTCAAATACACGATCGAGCGGATGGGGGCCGACGCGTTCCGGGACGAGATGGAGCGCCGTCTGGGCTTCACGCTGCAGGCAGCGCGTCCGTTCACCTTCGACGGCCAGGGCGACCGGCTCGGCTGGTATCAGGACCACCAGGGCGGCGCGCATTACGGCTTTTTCATCGAGAATGGCCGCGTGCATGACGCGATCGGCGAGGCGCTGCGGGAGATTTGTCAGGTCCATTCCGGCGAGTTCATCCTGACCGCCAACCAAAACCTAATCATCGCCGGCGTGATACCAGGCGAGCGCGCGGTTTTGGACGAAATCCTGGCCCGCTATCATGTGGTCCATGCGTCCTCCCCCCTTCGCCGCAACAGCATGGCCTGCGTCGCGTTGCCGACGTGCGGCTTGGCGTTGGCCGAAAGCGAGCGGTATTTGCCCAGCCTCGTCAGCAAGATCGACGCCATCATGGACCATGCCGGTGTCGGTGCGGACGAGGTCGTGCTGCGTATGACCGGCTGCCCCAATGGCTGTGCCCGTCCATTCATGGCAGAGATCGCGCTCGTGGGACGGGGTCCTGACCGCTACAATCTCTACCTCGGTGGCGCGTTCGACGGGACGCGGTTGAACAAGCTGTATCGGGCGGATGTGGACGAGGCGGCGGTATTGGCGGTCCTCACGCCGCTGTTCCAGGGCTGGGCGTCCGGACGGGTGCCGGGCGAGCATTTTGGCGAATGGGTGATCCGCGCCGGGCACATTCAGGCAACGACCGCGGGTAACCGGTTCCACCTCGACCTCAATACCGAGCTCGTGGCCGCATGATCCCGGTGGAGGACGGCCCGGCTCCCGGCTCCGTTTGGCTCGTGGGGGCCGGACCCGGCGATCCGGGGCTGCTGACCTTGCGCGCCGTGTCTGCCCTGCGGGGGGCGGATGTGGTGTTCCATGACGCGCTGCCGGGCCCCGCCGTGCTGCGCTATGCCCGGACCGGCGCGCGGCTGGTGGATGTCGGTAAGCGCAAGGGAACGGCCGCGATGAAGCAGCCCGAGATCTGCCGCGCCTTGGTCGAAGCCGCACGGGCCGGCCACCGCGTCGTGCGGCTCAAGGGCGGTGACCCGGCGATGTTCGGACGCACGGGCGAGGAGCTGGACGCGCTCGACGCCGCCGGCATTCCCTGGGACATCGTGCCCGGCGTCACCGCCGCCTCCGCCGCCGCGTCGGTCGCGGGCATTCCGCTCACGCTCCGTCACGCGGCCAGCAGCGCCAGTTTCGTCACGGGCCACGGCGCCGATGGCCAGGTGCCGGAGTGGGATCAGGCGGGGACCGTCGTGGCCTATATGGCGCTGACGAAGATCGATACCCTGGCGCTGCGGTTGCTGGCGTCTGGGCGGGATGCGGACACGCCGGTGGCGGTGATTTCACGGGCGACATTACCGGGTCAGCGGGTGCTGCGCAGCACGCTCGGCACGTGCACGCTCGATGTGCGCCGCGCTGCGATGCCAGCGCCGGCGCTGATCATCATCGGTGAGGCGGCGCGCAAGACGCGTGCGGATGCGTTGGTCGAGGCCGCCCTGCACGCCCAGCTCTGCCGCTAGATGGGCGGTGCCCGTCGATGGTGGAATGCGACGATGCATTCCACCCTACGAAAGCGGACCCGTGGGGTGGAATGCTTCTTCGCATTCCACCATCCCGCACACCGCGCCCCATCGCTGGCTTGATGTGCGCTTTCTTCCGGTTTTCCTAGATTTACTCGGCCGCCACGCGCTTGTGCTGGGCGTGGGTGAGGTTGCCGAGCGTAAGGCGGACGCGCTGCATCGCGCCGGGGCGATCGTCCGGATCGAGCCGGTGTTCCGCCCTGAGATGCTCGATGGCTGCGTCGTGGCGATCGGGGCCGACGCGGCGGAACCGGAGCTGATGGCGTTGAGCGCGGCGGCGCAGGCGCGGGGCATTCCGGTGAACGTCGTCGATAACCCGCCGCTGTGCAGCTTCATCACGCCGTCCGTGATCGACCGGGACCCGTTGGTGGTGGCGGTCTCGACCGGAGGGGCGGCGCCGGTGCTGGCCCGCATGGTGCGGGCCCGGATCGAGGGTCTGCTGCCGCCCGCCTGGGGCCGGCTGGCGCAGCTGGCGGATAGCCTGAAATCGGAAATCCGCACGGCCTTCCCGGACGTGGTGCTGCGGCGGCGCATGCTGGAGCGGGCGCTCGGCGGACGGGTCGCGGATTTGGTTTTCGCGGGGGAGGACCGATCGGCGCGGCACGCATTCCTTTTGGAGATTGCCGGTCAGCCGACCCGGGACGGCATCGTTTATCTGGTCGATGCCGGGCCGGGACCCCCTGATATGTTAACGTTGCGGGCGCATCGGCTGATGGGCGAGGCCGATGTGCTGGTGCATGATGCGGACGCATCCACCGCCGTGCTGGACATGGCCCGGCGGGACGCTGAGCTGCTGGTGGCGGCGGGCCCGGCCCAGCTCATCACCCTTGCACAGGAAGGGCGGAAGGTCGTGCGCCTCGGCCCCGCGCAGGGCGAGGCCGAGGCCTTGATCGCGGCCGGTGTCCGGACCGAAATCGTTTAGCGGGCGGGCATGCTCGTCACACCGACGTTCGGTATGTTGCCCAGCGCCCGCTGACCGCCACCGTTGCTCGAGGTGATGCCAGTATCCAACTGGGCCGGGGGCCCCGCCATCGTATTGGAACACGCCGCCACGGCCAGCATGAGCGCCAGAGTCGTGAACCTCTTAAACATCGATGTCCCCTTTGTGTTGTCTTTCACTGACAAGCAACGCGGCAATCGCCCGCTGGTTCGATGCCCCGTCCCGGAACCGCCACCAGCGGCCCGCGTTGATCCTGCACAGTGAGTGGGAGCGGTTTTATGAACAACATCATCTACCTGGTCGGCCTCGTCGTCGTGGTCGTGGCCATCCTGTCGTTCTTCGGCCTGCGGTAGGAGCGTCCGATGATCGACCTTAGCCAAATTAAAGAGCATATGCCCGTCATGGGCGCGGACGGTGTGCATGTGGGCACGGTGGATCACGTGCAGGGTGACCGCCTGAAGCTGACCAAACTGGATTCGCATGACGGCAAGCACCACTATATCTCGAGCGGCCTGATTGCCGAGATCGAGGACGGCACCATCCGGTTGTCGGCCAACGCCGACGTCGCCATTACATTGGAAGAAGACGCGTAATAATGTCCCTCGGGAATGGCTGAAGATCCGTATAAAGTCCTTGGTCTCAAAAAGGACGCAACCGAAAAGCAGATCAAGGCGGCCTTTCATAAGGTCGCCAAGACCAGTCATCCCGACCTCAACCCAGGCGATAAGAAGGCCGAGGAGCGATTCAAAGCGGCGGCCAATGCGCATGACATCCTGTCCGATCCCGGCAAGCGTGCCCGGTTCGACCGGGGCGAGATCGACGGCGGCGGCCAGGAAGCGCCGCCACGGGGATATTATCGCCAGCATGCGGAGGCGCCGGCTGGCAACCGCTACAACGCCAATTTCTCCGAAGATGAGCTGTCGGATCTCCTGTCGGGAATGTTCCGCAATGGCGAGCGGCCCGGCAGCGCCCGGCACAGCAAGGGGCGCGATAGCCGGTATAGCTTGCCCGTGAGCTTCGTTCAGGCGGCGCGCGGCGGCCCGCAGCGGTTGATGCTGCCCGAGGGTGGCGAGATCGACGTGCAAATCCCGCCGGGCACGGCGACGGGCACCGTGTTACGGCTGCGCGGTAAAGGCGGCCCGGGAACCCCGCCGGGCGACGCGCTGATCGAGGTCGAGGTCGGCCCCCACCCGTTCTTCACACGCGACGGTCAGGACATCCATCTCGATCTGCCGGTGAGCGTGCCGGAGGCGGTGCTGGGCGGGCGCGTGACGGTGCCGACCATCACGGGGTCGGTCACGATGTCGATTCCGGAAGGTTCGGATACCGGCACGAAGCTGCGTCTGCGCGGCAAGGGCATTCCCGGGCACGGTGGTCGTGCGGCCGGCGACGCGTTCGCGACGCTGCGGGTGATCATTGGCCCGGTGGACCAAGCCCTGCGAGACGCCATGCGGGACCGGCCGCCCTTCGACCCGCGGCGGGAGATGCTGAGTACGCTGGACATGGAGGTTTGATCGTATGGCGGAAATCACCATCGACACTTTGTCCGTTACATTTCAAATCGATCCGGGCGAGGTCGAGCGCTGGATTGCAAAAGACTGGCTTCGTCCGGATGGCGAGCCGGGACATTGGCACTTCACCGACATCGATGTGGCGCGCCTTCGCCTGATCCATGAACTACGGCACGACATCGGCGTGGAGGAGGGTGGCCTTCCGGTCGTACTCCGCCTCATGGACCAACTCTATGAGAGCCGCCGCCAGTTGCGGCGGGTAAGAGAGGCCCTGAACAGTGTTCCGGACGAGGCGAGGAATCCATTTTTAGACTTTTTACGCCAGAGCGGGATGGGCTGATTGCAACGGACATAAATAATGACCTCAATGGCGGCGTCTGAGGACCGGTCGAACATTCATGCCGTCGGTATTACACGTTGCTCTTCTTGAGGTTGACCTCTACCCCCAGACCACAATGGTCCGTAATCGTCACGCCACTCGAGGACTGGGAGAGATAGGCGGTCGAGCCTTTCAACTCGACTAAATCGGCTCGATACACTGCCACGTCGTACATCTTGGTGCCCGTGCTGTTGGTGCCTTTTTCGATGACATTATAATTGTCGATCTTTTCGACCTTTCCGCTCGCCGTGGCATTCTCATACTTGGTCGTGTTGAATGCCACGTTCAGCACGTCCGCAGTGAAGTTGAAGCTGGGTTGGTTGGTATCGCCCAAGACCAAATGAATCACGGACCCTTTCAGGTGCACCAAACTTGCGATCTTGTAGTAGAAGCTTTCGGTTTCGCTCCGGCTCGTGGCGATCCGGTTGGGGACGTGGACGAATACCACGACCAAGCCGGCGACCTTATACACGACGAAACCCTCACCGCTCGTCAGAAATTCTATTTGCGACGCGATACTCGTTTGGCTGATGGCGCTGAAGGATTGGCACGCCTTCTTCGCCGGTAGCGGCTTGATGGTGATATCTGGACCGGTCACGACATTGGCGAACTCGGAATTGGAGGTGTCCAGTTCGCCGCACACCAGGATGTCCGGCATCGCGCCGAACGCACGGTAATAATTCTGCCACAGGAGCGAAATCTGGGAGCCAAATACCTCGAGTGTTTGCGGGGTCGAAAGCAGTTCGATCGGACGAAGCTCGGCCGGTCCCTCGATCGGCACGGTAAGGTTATTGGCGTCATATGGCAGGATGAGCGCCTGATCGCCCTTGCCCGTTACATACTTGTTCGTAGCGATGGTGAAGCGCTGGGAGGCCAGTGCTTTTAGCCCGTGGATGGTGCTGGAGTTGGCGTTGAACGATTGATAAGCAATTACTGGCATGCTCCGTCACCCCCGCACTTTTTCGTTTCATGTCCCACAATTGTAACAGTTTCGCAAGGAGAGAGTGGGGTTCGCCGGTTTTGCACCCCTCGGAGGCGAAGGCCATCCGCACCTTGTCGTGAGTGCGGTATCCTCCCATGCCCGCTTCTGCGTAGGGTCCGCCTTCGTACAGGAGTATGAATATGCCCGATCACAACGCGGGGCCGGACCGTAACGCAGGCCCACAGGGTTTGCCGGACCAGGGCCTGACCGGGCTCGATTTGTGGTGGCGGGCGGCGAATTACCTGTCGGTGGGCCAGATATATCTTATGGCCAATGCCCTGCTTCGTGAGCCTCTCACGGCGGCGCATATTAAGCCGCGGTTGCTGGGGCATTGGGGCACGACGCCGGGGCTGAATTTCATTTGGGCGCATTTGAACCGCGCCATCCTGCAAAGGGATATCAACGTGCTGTTCGTGGCCGGCCCCGGCCATGGCGGGCCGGGGCTGGTGGCGGCCAATTGGCTGGAGGGGTCGTGGACGGCGCGCTACCCGGACCTGAAACAGGACGCGGCCGGCATGAACGCGCTGTTCCGGCAGTTCAGCTTCCCGGGTGGCATTCCGAGCCACGCCGCGGCGGTGGTGCCGGGCAGCCTGCATGAGGGGGGTGAGCTTGGCTATTCGCTGCTGCATGCGCAGGGGGCGGTGATGGACAATCCCGGGTTGATCGCCGCCTGCGTGATCGGCGATGGGGAGGCCGAGACCGGGCCGCTGGCCGCCAGCTGGCACGGCCAGAAATGGCTGAACCCGGCGCGGGACGGCGCCGTGCTGCCGATCCTGCATCTGAATGGCTGGAAGATCGCCAACCCCACGCTGCTGTCTCGCATGCCGGAGACGCAGTTGGCGCAGCTGCTGACCGGTTACGGCTATGCGCCTTTGTTCGTGACGGGTGATGAGCCGATGGCCATGCATCAGGCGATGGCCGATGCACTGGATTTGGCGCTGGACCAGATCGCGGCGATCACGGCCAATGCGGTGGCCAACGGGGCGCGTCCGGTGCCCTGGCCCATGATCGTGCTGCGCTCCCCCAAGGGCTGGACCGGGCCGGACCGGGTGGACGGGGTGCAGATCGAGGGCACGTGGCGGGCGCACCAGGTGCCGCTCGAGCACGTGCGGGAAGACCCGGCGCACCGGGCGATGCTGGAGTCTTGGATGCACAGCTATCATCCGTCGGAGCTGTTCGACGCCGACGGAGTCCCAGTGGCCGCTATCCGCGCTTGCTGCCCGGTGGGGGACCGCCGTATGGGCATGCAGCCCGCGAGCCTCGGCCTGCCGGTGCGCCCGCTGGAGATGCCCGACTTCCGCACCCGCGCCATCGCGCTGCCCGCGCCGGGCGGCGTTACCGGCGAGGCGACGCGCGTCATGGGCCTGTTCCTGGCCGACATCATGCGGCAGAATCCGGACCGCTTCCGCATCATGGGACCGGACGAAACCGCCAGCAACCGGCTGAACGCCACGCTCGAATTCGGTCGCATGTCGCTGACCCCGGGCCCGAACGACGACCGGCCGAGCGCCACCGGGCGGGTGCTGGAGGTGCTGAGCGAGCATCTCTGCGAAGGTTGGCTCGAGGGCTACACCCTCACCGGGCGGCAGGGCGTGTTCAGCTGCTACGAGGCGTTCATCCACATCGTGGACAGCATGGTGAACCAGCATCTGAAATGGCTGCGGGAGGCGTCCCGCGTCGCCTGGCGTCCGCCGCTGCCTAGCCTCAACATCCTGCTGACCTCGCATTGCTGGCGGCAGGACCATAACGGGTTCAGCCACCAGGACCCGGGATTTCTGGATCACGTGGCCACCAAGGGCCCGGCGCAGGTGCGCATCTATCTGCCGCCCGACGCCAACACGCTGCTGTCCGTCACTGACCACTGCGTCCGCAGCCATGGTTATGTGAACGTGATCGTGGCCGGCAAGCAGCCGGAGCCGCAGTGGATGGACATCGATGCCGCCTGTGAGCACTGCACGACGGGCGCCGGCATCTGGGCGTGGGCGTCCGACCCGGACCCGGAGGTGATCCTGGCCTGCGCCGGGGACGTGCCGACCTTGGAGACCATGGCCGCCACTAAGCTGCTGCGGGCCTCCGGCATCCGCGTCCAGGTGGTGAACGTCGTGGATTTGATGTGCCTCACCGACCCCAGCCTGCATCCGCATGGGCTGCCGCCTGAGCATTTCGAGGCACTGTTCACCACAGCTCTCCCCGTCGTGTTCGCCTTCCACGGCTATCCGCAGCTCGTGCACGGCCTGATGTATCGGCGTCCGTGCCCGGAGCGGTTCCACGTGCACGGCTTCAAGAACGAGGGCACCACCACCACGCCATTCGACATGTGCGTGCTGAACGGCATCGACCGCTTCACCTTGGCGATCGACGCGCTGGAGCGCCTGGGCCGTGGCGAGGATGCGCTGGCGTTCGAGCTGCATGCGCTGCACGCCGAACACCACGATTACGTGCGGGAACATGGCGAGGACATGCCGGTGGTGAGGGACTGGAGCTGGGCTTGATCCTGACGCTGAACGCGGGCAGCTCCAGCCTCAAATTCGCGGTGTTCGACGGCGAGACGGCGGCGCTCCGCGGCAAGATCGACACCAACAAGGGGCGCATCGCCGGTTCAGGCCGGGACGCACCCTGGCCGCACGGCATCGAGGCGGACGGGCTGCACCGGCTGCTGGACTGGATCGACGCCGCCGATCGCCACGCCGCCATCGATGCCGTCGGCCACCGCGTGGTGCATGGCGGCGACCGCGACGGGCCGGTGCGGATCGACCCGGCGGTCATGGCGGAGTTGGAGGGGTTGGTCGAGCTGGCGCCCCTGCACCAGCCGCACAATCTGGCCGCGATCCGGGCGGTGACCGAGGCCCGGCCGGATTTGCCGCAAGTGGCCTGCTTCGACACGAGCTTTCACCGCACCATGGACGCGGTCGCCAGCACGCTGCCGCTGCCGAAAATATTGCGGGACGCGGGGGCCCGGCATTACGGGTTCCACGGCCTGAGCTACCAGTTCATCGCCGGGCGCTTGCCGCCTCGTGCGGCGCATGTGGTGGTGGCGCATTTGGGCTCGGGTGCCAGCCTGTGCGCGATGCGGGACGGGCGTAGCGTGGACACCAGCATGGGTATGACGGCGCTGGACGGCGTGATGATGGGTACCCGCTCCGGCCGGCTGGACCCCGGGGCGGTGCTATGGATGCTGCAGGCGCGCGGCATGGACGCGGCGGCGATCGAGGACACGCTCTACCACCATGCGGGCTTGCTGGGGGTGAGTGGTGAGAGCGCGGACATGCGGGATTTGGCCGTGAGCCCTACCGACGCCGCGCGTTTGGCCGTGCAAATGTTCGTCCGCAGCATCGTGCGGGAGACCGGGGCGCTGGCGTCGGTGCTGGGCGGCGTCGATGCGTTCGTGTTCACGGCCGGCATCGGCGAGAACCAACCCGTGCTGCGGGCGCAGGTGGCCGCGGGGCTAAGCTGGCTTGGCCTCGTCCTCGACCCGGCCCGCAATGACGCCTATCGGCCGGAG
This sequence comes from Rhodospirillales bacterium, assembly GCA_043758105.1. Classification (GTDB taxonomy): domain Bacteria; phylum Pseudomonadota; class Alphaproteobacteria; order Acetobacterales; family Acetobacteraceae; genus JANPPS01. Next base: position 41,182 of record JAYVOF010000218.1, read on the forward strand.
ACGGGGCCGGGCGAGATCGGGCGGGGGATCTGGGTGATACCGACCGATGAGGAGGCCGAAATCGCCCGGCTCGCGCGCCCGCTTGTGAAGGCTTAGGAGCCCTTCCCATACCCGCGTGTGATGTCCCGTAATACGTCCAGGACCCGCTCCTGCTCCGGCGTGGCGTGCTTGCGGGCGCCGCCCTCGATCACCCCGGCGGCCCCGGCGATCAACGGGATGTCCGCTTCGCCGTGCTCGCCGACATTGGCCATCGCCCATTGGTGGAACGCGCGGGTTTCGACTGGCTGCGCCGACCTTATATGCAACGTATCGTGCCGCTGGTCGATCTTGATCCGGTCATACAACGCCTCCACCACCGCTTGTGGCCCTTCCAGGACCTGGGCGAACCAGTCGCCATACATCAACAGCGCGCCCGTGACGCCGCGTTCGCTGTTGTTGGCGCGGGCGGTGCGGAGAATGCGGCCCAATTCTTCCGGGGCGTGGTCTGGATCTATTTTACTGTGACTACGATAGATCAGCTGAAAGACGGCGGTATCTGTTGCCGGGCTCGGTTGCAGGCTCGATGCGTCACTCACGGCGGTTTCTCCCGAATTGATCACCGCTGCGACACTGCGCGATGTTTAAGGCACGGCCCGGGCACGCTGGGTCGATGGGCAGCCCGATCCGGGGGCGGCCCGATCCGGGTCTGCAAACCATCCTACCGCACATATGAGAACACACGTCCGGACATTTACAAGCGAAATAAGGCCTGGGTTTGCACGTCGCGCCGGAGAGCGGTCATGATGCCTAAATTGCACATTACTTAATCATATTGCCTGAATAAGAGGCGGTTATTTCAGGGTTGAACAGGAGTATGCTAATAGCTTAATCATATAACGGTCGGTGCCGCTCTCGGGACCGTATCGACGGAGAGTCCTTTTGCCCGAGTGCATCGATCATAATCGTTCTGGCGAGCATCGCTCATGAACCATGTCGTCGTCGTTGGGGCCGGACCGGCCGGCTTGCGCACCGCGAGCCTTGCGGCGGCGGGAGGAATGCGCGTGACACTGATCGGTGCCGAGCCCGGCACGCCCTATAACCGCGTGGCGCTCAGCACGCTTTTGGCCGGCGACACCTCGCACGCCGACATCCTCACCCCGCCGCCCGATGGCATCACGTATCGCTCCGGGGTCCGGGTACTCGGGATCGAGCGGCACCAAAAGCAGCTCCGGCTCGAGGACGGGGAGCCAGTGGCGTATGACAAGCTGGTCCTTGCCACCGGCTCGCAAGCCGTCCGGCTGCGTCTGCCGGGTGCCGATCTGCCGGGCGTACTCCTGTATCGCACGTTGGACGACGTCGAAGCCATGATCGAGGCGGCCAAAACCGGCGGGCGGGCGATCGTGATCGGCGGCGGTTTGCTCGGGTTGGAAGCAGCATCCGGCCTCGCGCGCCGCGGCATGAAGGTGACGGTGGTGCACGCGGTATCCCGTCTTATGGAGCGTCAATTGGACCCGGGCGGCGCGTCCCATCTCGCAAAGCGGCTCGCATCCCAGGGGGTGGAATTGGCGTTGAGCGCCAGCAGCCTCTCGATCATCGGCGGAGATTACGCGCACGGCGTGCAATTGGCCGACGGCAGGGTGTTGGAGGCGGAGTTGGTGGTGATGGCCGTGGGCATCCGGCCGTCGAGCGAGCTGGCCGCGACCGGCGGTCTCGAAATTATCCGCGGCGTCGTGGTGGATGATGCGATGCGCACCTCGGACCCGGACATCTATGCCGTGGGCGAGTGCTGCGAACATCGGGGCGTCGTTTGCGGCCTGGTGGCGCCCGCCTTGGCCCAGGCGGAGGTGGCGGCCGCCGGGCTGTTGGGGCGGCAGGCGGTCTATGTGGCGGCCGAGGACAGCACGGCGCTGAAGGTGGCCGGGGCCGCGATTTGGAGCGCGGGCGAACCCATGGCCGACGACGCGGACAGCCTGGTGCTGGACGACGAAGATTTGGGCCATTACCGGCATCTGCTGCTGCGGGACGGGCGGCTCGTGGGCGCGGTGCTGTTCGGGGAGACGGGCGATTCGGCCTGGTATCTCCGGCTCATCCGCGAAGGCGGCAACGTCACCAACCTCCGCCATGCCCTGCCATTTGGACCGCATTTCGCATGACCGATAATTTCACGGCCGATCAGCAGGAGTATCTTAAGGGCTTCATGTCCGGCGTGGAGGCGCGCCGCGGCAGCTTGGCCCCGGCGTCCGAGGCGGCGACGGACCCGACCGATTTGCAGCGTCAGGCGCAGGACCGCACGATCGCGGGGGGCGGGAAGCTCACGCCCGAGGAAGACTCGAAACGCCGCCGGAATCCGCTGGACCGCACGGACGAGATCGAGAAGCTGTCGGCCGAGGGCAAGTTTCCCAAGGGCACCGACGTTTTCCTCACCAAATACCACGGCCTGTTTTACGTCGCCCCCGCGCAGGACAGCTTCATGTGCCGGATGCGTATGCCGGGCGGCATCCTGAGTGCGGCGCAGTTCCGCGGCGTGGCGGACATGGCGGACGATCTGGCCGGCGGGTTCGTGGACATCACCACGCGGGCCAATTTGCAAATCCGGGAGATCCCGGCCCGCAATGCGACCGAGGTCTTGAACCGGCTGGCCGACCTTGGCCTCACCAGCAAGGGTGCCGGGGCCGACAACGTGCGCAACGTGACCGGCAGCCCGACGGCCGGGATCGACCCGCAGGAGCTGATCGATACCCGCCCGGTGGCGCGCCAAATCCACCATCACATCCTCAATCACCGCGAGCTGTTCGGCCTACCGCGCAAGTTCAACATCGCGTTCGACGGCGGTGGCCGGGTGCCGGTGCTGGAGGATACCAACGACATCGCGTTCAGCGCCGTGCGGGTGGGGGACGAAGTTCTCTATGCCCTGGCGTTGGGCGGCATCACCGGGCACAGCGATTTCGCCCGCAGCAGTGGCGTGGTGGTCCCGCCGGAGGAGACGACCGCGGTGTGTGACGCGATTTTGCGGGTGTTCATCACCCATGGCGACCGCACCAGCCGCAAGACCAGCCGCTTGAAATACCTGCTGGACCGCTGGGGCCATGAGAAATTCATCGAGGAAGTGGAGGCTCAGCTCGGGTGCACGCTGCGCCGCGTGGAGGATCAGGGACCGCGTTTGCCGCAAGAAAAGCACGGCCATCTGGGGATACACGATCAGAAGCAGGCCGGATTGAACTATGTTGGCGTGACTACGGCAATCGGCCGGTTGAGGAGCGAGCAGGTGCGCGGCCTGGCGCGGGTGGCGGAGCGGTTCGGTTCAAGGACGATTCGACTCACCGTCTGGCAAAATTTGCTGATCTCCGACATTCCTACGCCGGACCTGCCCGCGGCGCTGGAGGCCATTGCGGCGCTGGGCTTGGGCTGGGAGGCGAGCGCCATAAGCGGCGGCCTGATCGCCTGCACCGGCAATGCGGGCTGCAAATTCGCCGCGTCCAACACCAAGAGCCACGCGGCGCAGTTGGTCGAGTTCCTGGATCCGCGCATCACCGTGACCCACCCGATCAACATCCACGTCACCGGTTGCCCCAATTCCTGCGCGCAGCATTTGGTAGGCGATATCGGCCTGCTGGGCGCCCGGGTGGATCAGGGCGGGGATGACACGGTCGAGGGTTACGACCTGCACGTGGGCGGCGGTGCCGGGCCGGAGCAGAAGATCGGGCGGCTGATCCGCCCGGCCATCGCCTTCCCGGATTTGCCGCCGATGGTGCTGGCGCTGTTGCGCGCCTGGAATGACGCGGGGAGCTTCCAGGAGTGGAGTGCGGCCCAGACGGATGAACAGCTTGCCTCAGTTCTTAATCATGTGATGGAGCCTGCATGAACGCGATGTCCCCACCGCCCGGCATGCCGTCGGCGGATACTGTGCCGTTGATTCCGCCGTCCGCCCCGTTCAGCCCGGCGCAACGCGCATGGCTCAACGGCTTCCTCGCCGGCATCTACGGCGGGCAGGCTGGGTCCGGTCAGGGCATGTCGGGGGGCATGTCGGTCGGGGCCGCGCCGGTCGAGGAGGACATGCCCTGGCATGACCCGGCGCTCGAGATGGAAGAGCGGCTGCACCTCGCCGACGGCCGTCCGCAGAACCGGCAGCTGATGGCCGCCATGGCGCAGCTGGATTGCGGCCAGTGCGGCTATCTGTGCCAGACCTATGCCGAGGCGCTCGCCGATGGCCGCGAAACCAGCGCGAGCCTGTGCGTGCCCGGCGGCAAGCCCACGACCAAGATGCTGAAATCGATGCTGGCGGCCGGCCCCGTGGTGGTCGCCGCTCCGCCGCCCGTGGTGGCTGCGCCGACCGGTCAGCCGGTGCGCGTTTTGTCCGTGGACCGGCTGAGCGGCGACGCCTCGGCCAAGGAGGTCCGGCACATCCGCATCGATTTGGCGGAAAGCGGCTTGCGGTATTTGCCGGGCGATAGCCTGGGCCTGATGGCGGAAAATGACCCGGTGCTGGTCGCCGCCCTCTGCCACGCGCTCCGTACCGACGATCCGGACGTGGCGCACGCGCTGGGCACCAAGCTCGATATCGCCCGGCCGCAGGACCGGACGCTGGAGTTGCTGGCCGGGGCCGCGACCGACAAGGCCGAGGCCAAGACGCTGCGCGCGCTGCAGGACGGCGATGATGGGATCGAGCCGGTGGACGCGGATTTGCTGGATTTACTGCAGGCTTTCCCGTCCGCCCGCCCGCCGGTGGCCGATTTGCTGCGGAGCCTGCCGACGCTGAAGCCGCGGCTCTATAGCATCGCCTCGGCGCCCGAGGCGGCACCGGGTGAGGTGCATCTTTGCGTCTCCGTGGTGCGCACCCCCCGCCGCGGCCGGGTGCGGCAGGGTGTCGCGAGCGCGTTTCTGGCGGATTACGCGACCGACGGACGGACGGCGCACGCGACGATCACCACGAGCCATTTCCGCCTGCCGGAACATCCCGACACGGCGATCATCATGGTCGGCCCCGGCACCGGCATCGCCCCGTTCCGGGCGTTCCTGCAAGCGCGCGGCCACGCCCCGAAAAAGGGTCCATCGTGGTTGTTCTTCGGCGACCAGCACGCGGCGACGGACTTCCTCTATAAAGAAGAGATCGAGGCCTGGCAGGCAGATGGCACGCTGACCCACCTTAGCCTGGCGTTCTCGCGCGATCAGGCCAAAAAAATCTATGTCCAGGATCGCATGCGCGAGAACGCTGCCGATCTATGGCATTGGCTGCAGGACGGCGCGCATTTCTATGTCTGCGGTGACGCGAGCCGGATGGCCAAGGACGTGGATACGGCGCTGCGTGACATCGCCAAATCCGAGGGTGGCCTCACGGATGCGCAAGCCAAGGACTGGACCGCCGCGCTCGCGCGTCAGGGCCGGTACCTGCGCGATGTGTATTAAGAGGACCCGCTTCCCCCTCTCCCTCCGGGAGATGGCCGGGGTGCGGGAAACAACACGCGCGGTCTCCGGCCTCCATCAGCACCCTACACAACCAACTCAGTCCCGCGCCTCATGACCCGCACCACCTGCCCCTATTGCGGTGTCGGCTGCGGGGTGATTGCGACACCGGACGGGCAGGGCGGGGCCGCCATCGCCGGCGACACGCTCCATCCCGCCAATTTCGGCCGGCTCTGCAGTAAGGGGACGGCCCTCGGGGAGACGCTCGGCCTCACCGACCGGCTGCTGTATCCCGAAATCGGCGGCCAGCGTGTCAGCTGGGACGCGGCGCTGGACCGGGTGGCGGACGGTTTCCGCCGCACCATCGCCGAACACGGACCGGGTGCCGTGGCGCTGTATGTCTCGGGCCAGTTGCTGACGGAAGATTACTACGCGGCCAATAAGCTCGCGAAAGCCGTGCTAGGAACCGGCAACATCGACAGCAATAGCCGGCTGTGCATGGCCAGCGCGGTGGCGGCGCATAAGCGGAGTTTTGGCGAGGACTTGGTCCCTGGCATCTATGCCGACCTCGAAATGGCCGATCTTGTGGTGCTGGTCGGCAGTAACCTCGCCTGGTGTCATCCGGTGCTGTATCAACGCCTGATGGCCGCGCGTGCGGCGCGTCCGGAGATGCGGATTGCCGTGCTCGATCCCCGCCGGACCGCCACGTGCGAGGGTGCCGACATGCATTTGGCGCTCCGCCCCGGCACCGACGTGGCGCTGTTCTCCGGTCTGTTGAGCCATGTGGGCGGTCCGGGTATCTCGCTCATGGAGGCCGCGTCCGTGTGCGGTCTCGACCCGGCCGAGCTGCAGGCGTTCTATACCGCGTGGGGCCAGCACGAGCGGGTGGTGACCCTGTTCAGCCAGGGTGTGAACCAGAGCAGCGCCGGGACGGACAAGGCGAACGCCATCATCAACTGCCACGTGCAAACCGGTCGCATCGGCCTGCCGGGCGCCGGGCCGTTCAGCGTCACCGGGCAGCCGAACGCGATGGGCGGGCGGGAGGTGGGTGCCTTGGCCACCACGCTCGCGGCGCATTTGGACTGGGGCCGGGCCGGCGATGTGGAAAAGCTGTCCCGATTCTGGGACACCGACCGGATCCCCACCAAGCCCGGACGCGCCGCGGTCGATCTGCTGCGGGGCGTCGGGCGGGGTGAGGTACGGGCGATCTGGATTCTCGGCACCAACCCGGTGGTCTCCCTCCCGGACGCAGACCAGGTGCGCCGCGCCCTCGCGGCCTGTGACATGGTGGTCGTGTCGGAAAACGTGCGCAGCGACACGCTCGACCACGCGCATATCCGCCTGCCGGCGCAGGGCTGGGGTGAGAAGGACGGCACCGTCACCAATAGCGAGCGGGTCATCAGCCGGC
>JAYVOF010000219.1:0-22351 GCA_043758105.1 Rhodospirillales bacterium
TTGACGCGGGCTGCACGTTCCATTTTCCCGCCAGCCTGCGACGCCGCTGGGAGCGCCTGGCCCGCATGCCGAGCGGATTTCTGGTGATCGGCGACGGCACCTGCAGCTTCAACCCGCTCTTCGGCCAGGGCATGACGGTCGCAGCGCAAGAGAGCCAGGCATTATCGTTGGCGCTCGCGGGGCCGAGCGCCGGGCTGGCACAGCGCTTTTTCGGCGCGGCCGCACGTATCGTCGATCGGCCTTGGAACATCGCTGCCGGGGCAGACCTGCAGCACCCGGACGCAGTCGGACATCGCAACGTGCTAACGGGCATCGTCACCGGCTACATGAACCGTCTGAGCCGGGCAGCGCAACGCGATGCAGTGGTAGCGACCCGCCTGTATCAGGCATTCAACCTCATGATCTCTTCCGCCGGACTGTTCCGGCCGGACATCATCGTGCGGACGCTGCGACACACATCCGGACAACCATCCGATCGCGCGCGATCCGGCGCGACGTTGCTTGCGCTGCAGCCGGAAGTGACGGCTGGCAGAGTGGGGCTTAAGGCGTGATTCAGAAACCGTCCTTTTTGGGTTACACAAGGCGTGCGGAAACGACCGGCCTTTGAGGGGTAGGTTGAGGATACGTGTAAAAAGTGGTCACAAGACTGTCTCGAATGGGAGCGGCTGCGGGTTGAGCGGCTCCGGCAGGTTTTCCATGTCGAGCGCGTATCGGCCGAAGCGCAGGATGTGGCGGCGCATGTAGGGGCTGAGGGAGGCGACCAAGGCGGGCGTGACCGGGTGTCCGTCGGCGGCCATATCGGACAGGACGCGCGTTAGGTCGTCGACGTTGGACAGCATGACGGCGTTGGCGACCAGGCTGCCGTACTAGAGCTGCTTCTCCTGCTCGACGGGGTCGCCGCTCTTGACGACCGGGCCGCCGAACGACACCCAGTCCAGGAAGTCGTTGTAGGCCTCGACTTTGGTGGTTTCGGCGCGGATGGTGCGCCGGACCTCAGTGCTGGAAAAGAAGCGCAGCAGGAACAGGGTGCGCTCGACGCGGCCGAGTTCCCGGAAGGCGCGATACAGCTGGCTGCGGCGGCTGTGGGTGCCCGAGCTTGGGCAGCAGCATCAATGGCATGACGCGCCCGGCCTGGATGGACAACATGACCTGGATCATGTCCCGTTTGTCAGTTTTCTCTAAAGAATAGACTCCCGAGTAACAGAAGTCGTGAATTTGCTCGACATTGGCGAGGCGAAATTTCCCTTGAAGAGTAGAACTTTGCCGTAGACAGGCCCTGCCTCACATTGTGTGACGTCGACGCGGTGTGCGTGAGGGCGAGATGGCGGTAGTCTGCGGCATGAGCAAATCTCTAGCTGTTACAGCGCTTACCGGCATCCAAGTTATTGATGTCGCTCGTGTCGGAGAGGGCTGGGTCGTTTCTGCCGACGGTCCGCGACAAGGGGCATGCCTGTCGTGCGGCGAGGCCTCGACAGCTCGGCACGGTTCCTACCGCCGATCCCTGCACGATCTGCCGGCTCAGGGCGCATCAGTGATCATCGAGCTGGCGATCACTCGGCTGAAGTGCGCGAACCAGAGGTGCGACCGTCGGACCTTCTCCGCAACCGTATCCAAGGTCGCAGGATTTCGGGCACGCAGGACCTCGAGACTGACCGAGCTGGTCCGCCTGCTGGGCCACAGCACCGGCGGCCGGACGGCGGAGCGCCTGCTGACCCGCTTCGGCGTGCCGGGCAGTGACGATACCGTGCTGCGGCACCTGAAGCGGCCTTCCTCTCAACACATTGCTGCGGTGCCGCGCGTCGTCGGGATTGACGACTGGGCTTGGCGTAAGAGCCATACCTACGGAACCATCGTGGTCGATCTCGAGCGCCGGACCGTGGTTGACGTTCTTGGGGACAGGTCATCTTCGAGCGTGGCGGCTTGGCTGGGCGCGCACCCGTCCGTCGAAATCATCAGCAGGGATCGTCACGGGCTCTACGCGGAAGGAGCGCGCATCGGCGCACCTCAAGCCCGACAGGTCGCCGATCGCTTCCACCTGGTTCAGAACCTGCGCGAGACGATCGAGAAGCAGCTTGCTCGCCTGGAGCGCCCGCTGCGCACTACAGCCTCGGCGGCAATCGAAGGCGAGGATGACAGGGCGGGGCTGCATAGCTTCCGTCAGGCTAAATTCGAGCAGGTTCGGTCGCTGTACGACGCTGGCCGGACGGCCACTGCGATCACCCAGGAGCTGGGGCTTAGTCGCAAGCGGGTCGACAAATGGATCCGCCTGAGGGAGCTGCCGGACCGCAACGCCAGCGCACCGACTGCGAAGTCTCCTGCCTACTACCAGGGCCACCTGTCTCGTCGCTGGGCGGAAGGATGCACCGTCGTGCGTCGCCTATTCACCGAAATCCAGGGCCTTGGCTTCACGGGCTGCTACACGCATCTGGCGCGCTTCGTCGCGTCATGGCGACGCGAAGGTAGCGGGGCTCCACAGGTCACGACGCCAGCGCCCTCTGGCCTGCTTGCTCGAGACCCGGCGACGGGACGCCAGATATCGCCGCAGATATCGCCGCAGACTGCCAGCATCCTCTGCATCAAGCCGCGAGCGCTCCTGACGCCGCGGCAGGCCGTCGCGGTCGAGGCGTTGAAGGCTTCGTCCACGGATTTCGCGGCGATGCGGGCGTTCGCGCTGCGGTTCCGAGGCATCCTGCGCAGCCGCGATGGCCTCATGCTAGACCAATGGCTTTACGACGCACATCGCTTCGGGATCTATGCGCTGCAGCGTTTCGTGTGCACGCTGCAAGGCGATCTCGACGCCGTCCGCAACGCTGTGACCGAACGCTGGAGCAACGGGCAGACCGAGGGACAGATCAGCCGGCTGAAAACCCTCAAACGCGCGATGTATGGACGCGCCGACGTCTCGCTGCTGCGCGCGCGGATGCTGCCGCTCGAACCGGTAAGCCTTCACACAATGTGAGGCAGGGCCGCTTTAAGGAACATTTTGCAGGGAAAACGCCGAATTCGGGATTTAAGGAAAACTCACACTGTTACGTACGTTTTCGGAGCGATGGACCTTCGGACTCTAAGTTCATTGGGGTATGTGAGAACAAGCGGTATGTTCCCCGGCCGCCAGTCTTGGCCTGATACAAGGCCGTGTCGGCGTTCCCGAGCAGGGCCGCCGCCGACTGGCCCGCGACCGAGAACGCGATCCCTATGCTGACGCCGACCTGGACCTTGTGCCCGTCCAGGTACACGGGGTGGCGCACGCCGTCGAGAACGCGTTGCGCCAGAAGCGTGGCTGCTTGTTCCGTGGCGCCAGCCATCAGGATCGCGAACTCATCGCCACCCAGGCGCGCTGCCACGCCCCCTTCCCTCACACAACCCCTGATGCGCTGCGCAACTGCGAACAGCAGGGCATCGCCGACCGCATGGCCTAGGGTGTCGTTTATCTGCTTGAAGCCGTCGAGATCGAGATAGAGGACCGTGTACGGGCTTTCGGCCGCGGATGCGCAAGCTTCCGCCAGCATCTTTTGGAACACGGCGCGGTTGGCGAGTTCGGTCAGGGAGTCGTAAGAGGCCAGATACGCCGTTCGTCGCGCGTCCTGGGTTGCCTCTGTCACGTCCGCTCCGACGCCGCGAAAGCCGGTAAACCGCTTGCGTCGGTCGAACACTGGCCGGCCAGTCAGGGACCACCAGCGCGGTTGACCCGCCACCTCGACAGGCACGACGAGATTGGCAAAGGCTGACCTTGCCTCGATGTGCTGGATCACAGGCCCGGAAATGGCCGCCCCGGCAAGCACAGTGTGAACATGCAGGAGGTCGAAGATCGAGCGGTTTGACAGCACGTGAGCCGGCGTTTGTGCGATAGCGGCAAAGCGGGGCGAAACGTTCTTGAGCTTGAGGTCACCGTCGATCTCCCACAGCCAATGACTGCTGCTCTCCTCAAAATCCCGCAGCAGAAGGCCGATCACGTCTGCCTGGTCCTGCAGCATGGCCTCATGCGTCAAGCGCCTGACCAGGGTCCGGTTGATGAACAGCGTCGTGAACAGGATCAGCGGCGAGTAGCCTAGGAGCAGGCCGGAGAACTGCAGGTCGATGAAGCGGCCGTTCTGGGCGAGGATGACGAGGCCGCCCAGGGTCGCCGGCGTCCAGAATGCGACCGCGACCGAAACCGGAAGGAACACCGCCGCGGTCGAGATCACGCCGATGGTGGTTGCATAAAGGATGCTGCGCTGGTCCCCGTCGGCGACGGCGTTCAGCCCGACCAGCAACGCGGCCCACAACGTGCCCAGCACCAGCACCAGCCCCGTGTAGTAGCGCACGAACCTGGCAGATGCGTCCGCCCTTGCATCGGGATCGCGCCTGCGATGCCAACAAACTCCAAGATAGAGCACCAGTCCATAGACAATCGGTAAGGTGCTCAGCGGGACCACCCAGCTAATCGCGGGATCGGAGTGGTAGAAAACCCAGTATAGGAACAGCAGGGTGTTCAGGCCGGTCAGAGCCATCACCTGCGTCAGCCGCGTGAGTATGTCCAGTTTCCCGATACGGATTCGCTCGGCTACGTCGGCCGTGCCAAAACTATTCCGCTCGTTTTCCATGTGATGATTTAGACCTTCCGACCGAACGCCCGCTGCTGCCGTCGCTTTGGGTCGCGGCAGGAACATTCCTGTTCCAGCCACATAGCCGGCATACTCGGCCGCGAAGCGACCGCGCGAGATGAGACGCTCCTCTGCACGTGCAGCAGTAACGTAGCACACCAGCAATGTTAATAATCCTGTCCAACATACACCACTATTCGTTGCAACACAGGTCGCAAGCCAGAAAATCAGGTAAGAAGTGTAGAACGGATGCCGCACGTAGCAGAACGGCCCGCTCACCATGAGGCCCGACGGTTGGCCTCCGGCGAAGGCCAGGGCGAGGCCTGCGCCCCGCGTCGTGTGCACCGTCCAGACAAAGAGGGCCAATGAACCGATGGAGAGGACCGGAGCAGCTGGCCAAATCCTAGACAAGGGCATAGCGAGAACAGACCACGCGAACGCGGTCATCGTAACAAGGCTAACGGCCCCGATCAGCCGCATGCCGAGCGGCATCGGCCCGACCGAGCGGAAGTGCCTGAGGGTTCCCCAGCTGAAAGCCAGGAAGCATGCCGCGCCTGGCACCAGCACAAGCAAGTTCTGGCCCACCATTACGGCAGCACCGCGACGGTCTGACCTTGGCTCAAACCGTCGTAACGCTCCCGCTCCGCTCCGGTGACGTCGAGCATCGGCACCATCCGGCGCACCGTGTCGTACTGTTCTCGCTGGCAAGTTAGAAGATGTGTGGAGAACTTGACGCCGTGATAGTTCCTCGGGCCCGCGACCTCACTGAAGCGAAGGCGGGTGTAGAACGGGACATGGTTCCGCCTCACGCACGACACCACCAGTCCCGCATCGTGTTTCAGGATGAAGTAGCCAGCCAGGCGGAATAGCAGGAACACTAGGGTCCTGTCCTCGGCGAACTCGGGATGCCGGACGAGACGGTTGATCTCGACGATGCGGTGGACAGGTAAGGCCGCGTCGCGCCGGAATAGGCCCTCGATCTCCTCGGGGAACACGTGCTCGGCCGGGATTGCGCCGGAGGCGTGCCCGTCGAACCCGCGAGTGAGCAGGCAGATCCGGGTCGAAGCGACGGCACGGCCGCCCTTGTAGATAACGACGGACGTGGCCTCCGGTCGGTCGTCGTATTCATCGCTGAATTTCTCGCTCCTGCGCGGCTCGATATGGCCCTCTGAAAAATAGCTCAAGTAGCGCAATTTATAACAGTCATGTTTCGTTTGTTTGTCCTGGGCTAGCCGAACGGTAAGCTGTGCCGGATCGTCTCCATGTTGAACGCGGCTGCGTCGCGTGATCGGTGCAGCAACAGGCGTCGTCAGCTGTGTTGATGTCAAGATATATTCCTAGAATGTTATGAATTTGTGGATTGATATCCGAAATTCCTTATGTCGCTCATTTTGATATAGACCATTGCTGTAAGCTATTCAGGTTGACTTGGTTTAGAAGCTTTGCGCGATGGCCTTACCCGCCCGCACCTGCAAAGCCGTTTGGTTGGGCGACACGATGTAGAGGGCCGGCGCCCCGCCCGTGTCAGACTGGCCTACCCCACCCTCAGCAGCCAGGTTTGGGAAGCGACATCTAGACAGAAACCTCCTCTGCTTGTGCTGGTATGCCGACGCAGGTGAAGCCGGGCTTGATGATCTGGGCGGCGAGCCTTGCGGCTGCGGTTTCTGGTGCGGTGCGCCTGAAGTGGTCTGCGCCAAGGTCTTGGTAGAACGTGCCGTCGATCAGCATGTGGTAGCCGGCCGTCAGGATCGAGGCGGCGACGGCGCTGACGGCCTTCTTCGGCCCACGCCGATGCCGAAGCCGTTGGAACTGGGCTTGCAGATAGCTTGCCTTCTTGCGGCCAGCGGCCCAAGCGCACTGGACGAGTGTCGTCCTCAACCATGGAGCGCCCTTGGGCAATCGGTTGGATCGACGCTTGCCGGCGCTCTCGTCGTTGCGCAGGCACAGCCCGGCCCACGAGATCAGATGGCCTGCGGTCGGAAACCGGACATGTCGGTGCCGATCTCCGAGACGATCACCTGAGCGGTCAACTCACTCACGCCGGGGATGGAGCGCAGCAGCTTGACAGCCTCGCGGAAAGGGTCGAGGCCGCGGTCCACCTCCGTGTCGATGTCGGCCAAGGCGGCATCCTGCGCGTCGATCTGCCGCAGGTGCAACCGCAGCAGGAATCTGTGCCGGTCGGTAATCCGCCCCATCAACGCCGCCTTGATCTTCTCGGGCCACGCTTTGACACCTCGTTGCAGCAGCGTGAGCAAGTGCTCGGGGTCAGTCTGCCGCTCGATCAGCGCTTCAATGATGGCCCGGCCACTGACCCCCATGATGTTGGTCAGCTCCGAGCTGAGCTTGAGATTGGCATCCCCAGCGTCTTCTGCATGGTCGGCATAGGCCCAAAGATAGACCACCCGGCCCAGGTCGCCCCCGTCTGCGGTCCAGTAGGCGACCAGGTCCAGATGACGGGCGAACACCGCCGCGTGGCGTTCGTAGGCGGCCAGCATGGCGGGGACCGCCCCTGGAGCGAGGTGGTAGGTCCGCAGCTCGTAAAGCCGGGGCAATGCCGCATCGGGACGGGGATGCGCGGCGGTCCAGGCCACCGGATCCAGTGAGAAGGCAGCCAGCCGCAGCAGGTCGGAGCGCTGCTCCAGCAGGTGTGGCATGGCCTCGGGCAGGAAGCCGCGCCAGTCCGGCTCGGCCATCAGCGCCGCCCGCCCAGCTTGGCGTTCGGCCCGGCCCTCGCAGCGCCAGACATGGACGACGTGGTTGAGCAGCCCGCCGGTTTCGACGTGGAAGTCGCCGACCAGCGTGGCATGGCGGGACAACAGCGGCAGGCCCTTGGCGCCGAACAGCGCCACGTAGCCAGGCCCGCCGCCCGGGCGCAGGGCGTAGGTCCGCATGTCGTAGATCACGGGCGTTCTCCGGACTGGGTGGGGCCGGGCGGGGGCCTAGCCCCCGCCCGGCAGGCAGCGTCAGGCTGCCTTCGCCGCCGATGCGGCCTCGCGCACGATGTCCACGACGTGCGCGGCGGTGAGCGCCGACGATGCCGGGTTCTGCCCGGTGGTAAGATTGCCGTCCCGCACCGCATACGGCTGGAAGTTCGGCCCGCCCTCGAACCGTCCGCCCAGCTCGCGCAGGCGGCTTTCGAGCAGGAACGGCATCACCGCGGTCAGGCCGGCTTCCTCCTCCTCAGCATCCGTAAAGCCGTTCACACGGTGGCCCGCCACGATGGGTTGCCCGTCTGCGCGTTTGGCCGATACCAGCCCGGCCGGGCCGTGGCAGACCGCGCCTACCGCCTTGCCCTGGTCAAACAGGGTGCTAACAAATCCGGCCAGCGCGCCGCTGCCAGGCAAGTCCCACATCGTGCCGTGGCCACCGGATAGGAAGACGCCATCGTAGCGGTCGGGGTTGGCCGCCTCGACCAGCAGGGTGTCGGCGAGCTTCGCCATCGCGGCCGGATCTGCCAAAAAGCGCCGGACCTCCACAGGCCGCGCAGCCTCCTCGGCCTTGAGGCTCGACGGGTCGTGCGCCCCTGGGCCGCCCTGGATGGAGGCGATTTCCACCTCGAACCCGGCGTCGGTGAACGCCCAATAGGGCGCCGCCAGCTCCTCATAGTAAAAGCCCGTCGCCCGCCCGATGTCCCCGAGCTTCGTGTGCGACGTCAGCACGATCAGCATCCTGGGCATGGTCCGCTCCTGTTCATCTTGCTGCGTTGGTGCAGTGCAATGAACCTGGCGTCGGCGGGCCAGGCCGGGAAATCGTTTGGGTCGATACGGCCAATCGGCTTTTCGGCGCTACGCCAGCGGGGCCGCCGCGAACGCCTCCGTCACCTGTTGACGGAACCAACGCTCGGCCGGGTCACGGTCCGTGGCCGCACGCCAGGCCGGACGGTCGCAGAACGCGTCCAGCCCTTCGATCGCCGGCATCGCAGCGTCGCGCAGCAACACCCAGGGCGAGTGGCGCAGTATGCGCACCCGGGCGGTCGCAGGCGGATCGTGGCGCGGATAGCCCAGCACCGTGGACACCTCGGCGGCGGCGAGCATGGCCGGAAAGGAACGGTAGTCGCCGATGCGGACCACAAGGTCGCAGCGGGGCGCGTCCTGCCGCAGCCCGGCCGTGAGCTGGGTCAGCGCGGCTATCGCCACCGCGTCCGTGCAGCCAAAGCGAAAAATACGCCGGTCTGTGGCCGGGTCGAACGGTGACGCTGCCGTGAGCGAGGCGGCCAGCCCGTCAAGATGCGGGCGGATCGCGTCCAGCAGTTCCAGCGCCCTCACCGTTGGCTACAGCGCGCGACCATTCCGAACCAGCAGCTCGTCGCCGAACGCATCGCGTAGCCGGCCTAGGGCGCCGGCAACTGTGGACTGCGACAGGAACAGCCGACGCCCGGCGCGGACGGTGCTGCGCTCCTCGATCAGCACAACCAGCGCGCGGAGCAGGTTAAGATCGGCGTGCCGTAGATCAGGTCGAACACTTGATGCCATGCGCCAACTCTAGCCGAATTGCCGTTTTGGTTCTGCCGCCTTCCACTCCCTCATCGCGGGATACCTAAGACGACCTCCATGAAGGCCTGAGTGCTCCGTTGATCGCCCCCGCGTCCGCTATTTCGAACGATGAGACCTATAGCAGCCAGTCCGCGACCGGCCCCCGCCTGAACGGTAGAACGTGGTGGAGCTTTAGGTACGGCTTAGCCTATGATGCTGTCTTCTTATGCAAAGTACCTTTGCGAGTCCGCTGGATAGTATCTCGGAATGTCCCCTGCCCGGATTTCCCGGTTTTGCCGCTGATCCGGACGCGCTGGTAATGCGCCTTTAAGCCCTTCGTCGCTTCCTACCGACAGCATTTCACCCACGTTGCGTCTTTCCTCAATCAGGTTTGCCGGTGAGCGCCGGCTCCGGGATTAGGCCGGCATCCGTGCAGGGTGTGGAGCGATCGCCGCCGAACATGCCGTCGATATATAAGCCGAGCTTGTCCAGGCCATCGGCATCCAGCCGGCCGTGCACCGCATGGAACGGCCCCTCCACAACGACAGGCACCGTGACCGATGACCCGGAGATCTGCGCCATCGGGTTGAGCTTGAACGCAACCGTCTCATGCCCGAAGTCAACCTGGCCGCTTCCGGCGAGCTTCAGATAGGTCGTGTCCAGGGCGATGGTGCGCAGCAGGCCGACCCCTTTTTCAAAGGATCCGGCCAGGCCAAGGCAGCTGAGCGCCGTGTCACCCTGCGGCGGGACCGTAATGCCCAGCGCGTCCAGTGAGGGAGCCGTCAGCATCGTGAAGGCCGCATTGGTCATACTGCCGCCGACGAGCGTCGCGGAGAACGGGCCGGCGAGCGACGCCGCGATGTCATGCGGGCTCTGACCAGCGCCGCGCAGCCTGACGTCGAGCCGAACCGCCCCCTCCATCGGGCCGGGTAGGCCAGCATAGCGAGCGATTAGGGACAGGGGGATGCCCGGCGCGTGCAGATCGACGGCGATGGGGACGGTGGCACTCCCCGCGTCTACGGTCAGGGACATGCGCAGCGGCCCGTCAGGCAGCGACAGCGTGACGGGAGCAGCGACCAACCGGCCGCCTTTAAGCTGCAATGCGAAAGATACGTCTTTCCATGTCTCGCCCTGGAACCCCATAGCGGCGATCCGTCCCGACAGGTTGACCGTCGGACCCCGCAGCACTGACCAGGGGAGCGGCACCGTCGAGATCGCGGGCCCTGTGGCGCCCGCCAGCGCGGGTGCGGGCGGCAAGACCACGCCGAAGGCAGCAAACATGGAATCCAGATCGAGGCGGGCTGACACCAGCTTGCCCTCCATGGCAAGACCGCCCTTCAGGCTAAGCGTCCAGTCTCCGCTGACATCTCCCTCACGCGTGAGTAGCTTTGCGCCCTTTAAAACGATCATGCCGCGGTCAGCCGGCACGAGAATGCGGCTATCGAGACGCACCTCGGTCAATGCCGGCAGCATCGGTGACAAGACCGGGCGGAGCGTGGTGAGCGATGGCGTGCGGAGTGCTGCGATCGCATCGAGGCCGCCGAACCGCAAGGCATTCAGCGCGAGGCTGCCCTTGAGCGCGAGACTCCCGGCTTCAGCCGGGGCAGCGTTGGGAGCGGCTTGTGCCGTCAAGTCGATCGCCAGGCTGACCCGGCCTTCGAGCTGCCGGGGGATTCCGACTGTGCCGCCAAGCGTGAAAGATTTTCCGGCGAAACGGCCGACTGCAGAGACCGTTGCGTGACCGCCGGCGGCCGGCAGTGACATCTCGGTGGTGCCGAGGATCAGGCCGGGCACGGTGGCCCCGAGGTCTGCCGATGTTACGCGGAGGCTTGTCGTGCCGATAATGGGCAGGGCACCGAGCGCCGGGCTGTTGCGGAGATGAGTGGAGATCGTGGCGCCATGTAGGGGCGGAAGGCGCATCTCGGGCAGCAGCGCATTGAGCTTTTCCAGGGCACCGGCTGTGGCGTCGACCTGAAGGTCAAAAGCGCCGTCAAGGCCGAGCGTGCCCGCCGCCGCGGCGGTCGTGTCGAAGGCGCTGAACCGCAGCTTTGCCGTCCAGGGGTCGCGCAGGCCGCCCGATGGCTGGGCGGTTATGCGGAGGTCGAACGGCTTGAAGTCGGAATAGACCAGGGAGGCGGTGAGATCGACCGGGCCGCTATCGACGGACTGCGTCAGGTCGAGCGAGCGGATGCCCACGACCTTGGTGCGCGTGGGAAAGCGCCAGGTGACCATACCGTTCTGGATGTGAATGGCGCGGATACGAAGCTTGAGCGTCCCAATGCCGGGGGTGGGCAGTTCGGACGGAGGTGCCGCGGGCTGGCTCGGGGTGGGCTGAGGCGCGCCAGACAGCCAGTTCGGTTTGCCCTCGACCTGTTCAAACAGGATGTTCGGCCCGGTCAGACTGAGGCGGGTCACGTCGATCTCGCGGTGAAACAGGGCTGCGACGGAGAGCTGGGCCTGGATGCGCTCGACCCGCGCAATATCGGGGCGGCTGCCGCCTCGCAGGTTGGCGAGAGTGACGTCGGTGGTCTCGATGGTCGGATGTAGGGACCAAACAATCCGCAAGGGGCCGTTCATGGTGATCGCGCGGCCGGTCGCGTCGAACACTGCCTGCTCGATCCGTGGCTTGAAGGCATTCAGGTCGAGGAACGCAGCCGCGATCGCGGTCGCCATCGCCACCAGCAGTAGAGCCCCGATGACTACGCCGCCGGGCCGCACCGGTCTGCTCAAGATTTCATCCTCCGCGGACCATGGTTGAGCGTTGAACAGTTTACCAAACGCACGAACAGGCCTGAGGTCGCCTCAACGTCGGGTATTTCGGTATTTAGCTGTTTGCGGACCCCTTCGACATCCTGGAAGGCGTATCGATAAACCTGCTGGCCCTGGATTAGAGCGACGCCTGCCGTGCCCAGGGGGATGCTGTTGGCTGACAATCTGCTCATCCCAAGGCTTGTCACTCTGGCAATGGCGTGGGCAAGTTTGAGGTACAAGTGGTGCCCGCTCCCCCCACGGTTGCCGGTGCCGGGGCACACTCGTGGTGAACTTTGGATGCGCCTTCATGCTGGCTAGCCATCGCCGTAATGGCAGCAGCCACACTCGCGCTGCTTTCCTGTCGTCCCGCAGCGATGCGTTGGCGAGCGTCGCAATCACCACGGCCGGGCTGGTCACAGCATGGACCGTGTCCGCTTCACCAGACCTGCTCGTGGGTGCCCGGATCGCTGCCCGAACGCCTGCGC
Source organism: Rhodospirillales bacterium (assembly GCA_043758105.1). Taxonomy (GTDB): domain Bacteria; phylum Pseudomonadota; class Alphaproteobacteria; order Acetobacterales; family Acetobacteraceae; genus JANPPS01. The sequence continues at coordinate 12,292 of JAYVOF010000219.1, forward strand.
TGCACACAAAAGCATGGGCCGCTGCTCTTCAGGAGCATCGGGCAGCGCAGGCAAAAAGAATAGTCCAGCCGCGAACGCGCCGTCAGACGCCATCATCGTGCGGAGTGGCCAAGACGAGTCAGTTCGCCTCGGAGCTGCATTGATCTCGTCGCCAAGCTTTCTGGTCAGCCTGAGTAGTTTCCGACCCTGCAAGTGCCATTGCGGTCGCGCTACCTACTCACGGAGGCGGACAAGAATGGCCGAGGTCCGACATGTCTTAGCACCGGTCGAATTTCCTACCGGATGTCAGCGACCCAATCACATAGGTCCGAAGGGTCATGCGCGACGGCGTCATTGAAGAATCCATTGCGGCCTCACAGAACGCCCGTATTGCCGCGCATCCCACCGCTCACACAGGCAGCCGTAACGATAGGTGGCTGAAACGCACCCTGCAGCCCATCTTAGTGGGCATCCCCCTGCTCGGACTTGCCGGTGGTTTCACGGCTCAGCTCGCTGGCTACGGTCCGGCGGCGGGGTGGATTTGGGCTGGTGCGACCCTTCCCGTCCTGCTCGCGCTGTTCGTCCAGATCGTCATCAGCCTATGGCGCCGCGAGTTCGGGCTGGACATCGTGGCGGCGCTGTCGATGGCTGGCGCGCTTGTCTTTGGCGAGCATCTGGCCGCCGTGGTGGTGGCCCTGATGTATGCGGGTGGCCAATATCTCGAAAGCTTCGCAGAAGGCCGGGCGCGGCGTGAAATGACCAAGCTGTTGTCCCGTGTGCCAAGGACCGCGCTTCGCCACCGGGACGGACGGCTAGAGGAGGTCAGCCTGGCCGAACTGGAACCCGGCGATCGCATCATGGTGCGCCGTGGCGAGGTCGTGGCCGTCGATGGCACCGTTGTCACGGGCGTTGCGGTGCTAGACCAGTCCGCACTGACCGGTGAGGCGCTGCCGATCCAGCAGCACGTGGGCCAAGCGGTCATGAGCGGCTCCACCAACGCCGGGGACAGCTTTGACCTGGCCGTGTCCGCGCGGGCGGAGGCGAGCACCTATGCTGGCATCGTGCGATTGGTCGAGGCCGCACAGCAGTCTAAGGCGCCCATGTCGCGCTTGGCCGACCGCTTCGCCATGGTGTTTCTCGGTGCGACCGTGGCGCTTGCGGGTGGGGCCTGGATTTGGACCGGGGACCCGATCCGTGCGTTGGCTGTGCTCGTGGTGGCGACGCCGTGCCCGCTGATCCTGGCCGTCCCCGGGTTCACGGACGACGAGTTGCTCGGGCTAGCCGCCTCGTTAGACCAGGCGTCGGGCCACGTGATCGCCCAGGCACTGGTATCGGCCGCCCGGGAGAAGGGCTGCATCCTGACCACGCCCGGTGCCGTGTCAGAAACGGCGGGCGAGGGTGTTGAAGGGATAGTTAACGGACGAAAGGTCGCGGTTGGTGGCCCCCGGTTTGTCGCCAGGCGCTGTTCAGCGGAGTCTGCGGAGCTCGGCGGCACCGGACACTTGGTCCCACCGGGTGCGGTCCTGGTTGCGATCGCAGTCGATGGTCGCAACGCCGGCCGCCTCGTGCTGTCGGACGAGTTGCGGTCGGGCACGAAGGAGCTGCTGGACGGCCTACGCAGGGCGGGTATCCAACGGATCGTGCTGGCGTCGGGCGACCGGGCGGCGGTGGCCGAAGCGGTCGTTGCCGGGTTGCCGATCGACGAGGTGCGCGCCGACCTCACACCCGACCAGAAGATCGCCGTCATCCGGGAGGAGCGCCGGAAGGCACCTGTGATGATGGTGGGCGACGGCGTGAACGATGCACCCGCATTGGCGGCAGCCGATGTGGGGATTGCGATGGGGGCGAAGGGTGCGGTCGCCTCCGCAGAAGTCGCGGACGTCGTGTTGCTAATCGACCGGCTCGACCGGGTGTTGAGCGCGCTGCGCATCGCCAGCCGGTCCCGCCATATCGCCCTGCAAAGCGTCTATGCGGGGATCGGCCTGTCATTCGCCGGCATGGTGGTGGCGGCATTCGGCTATTTGACCCCGGTCCGCGGCGCGCTCGTGCAAGAGGTGATCGACGTGGCCGTTATCCTGAACGCTTTGCGTGCCCTGACAGCACCCGCCGGCGAGCCTCGGCCATAATCGACGACTTCAAGGAGGCGGACATGGATTACAAGACGCTCATCGTTCAAGTCGAAGCCGACGAAGACGGTAAGAGCCGGGTCGAACTTGCCCTCGCTTTGGCCATTCTGTTCGGCGCGACGCTGGCCGGGGTCGCAGCCCGCGACCTGATCCCACTCATGATCTTGCCCGGCTCCGTGCCCGGCGCCGGTGCCCTGCTTGCCGCCGAGGAGAAGCAGATCCGCGCGGGTTTGGATGCGGCCGAGCGGCAATTTCGGGCACTGGCCGCAACAACGAAGGCGCGCATCGCCTGGCGGTCCATGATTGCCGATCCGGCTAAGACGCTGGCCCGGGAAGCGCGCACCGCCGATCTGGTCGTGGTGGGGCGCAGGCCGGAAGGCGCTAGTGACAGCTGGTCCATTCAAGCGGACCCGGGCGATGTGCTGATGCAAGCAGGTCGCCCAATCCTTGTCGTACCGCCCGGCCTGTCTTCGCTCAACGCAGCGCATATCGTGATCGCCTGGAAAGACAGTTTGGAAGCGCGTCGTGCCGTGGCGGACGCGATGCCGTTCCTGACGCGGGCAGTCGATGTTCTGGTGCTAGAAATCTGCGACGATGAACGCGAGCAGGAACGCGCGGCGCCAATCGTGCGGGACGTGGCGGCCTATTTGATCGCCCATGGTGTAACCGCTACTGGTGAGGCCAGGCTGCTGCGCGAGGCGACGGTTGCCGCCGAACTGCTTCTGGCGGCAGAGCAGCTTCGCGCGGAACTCGTGGTGGCGGGCGCCTACGCGCACTCCCGTCTCCAAGAGTGGGTGTTCGGTGGCCTGACCAAGACGCTGCTTGGCCATTTCCCCAAGTGCTGCCTGTTGAGCCGGTGACCGAATCAAAGAAAGGACAGGCCCGTGCGACAGTATTGTTTTACGCGCGTGGACTGGAAGGTTCTGTTCGACCATCGCAAGCTTGTATGGCTGCCGAAGGCAAGGCCGTCAGCCCTCCGGTAGCATCTTTGCGCCTGCTTCGGGCACCCGTTGTCCAGGAGACCTCCGCGGCGAAGTCCTCTACGACTTGGCGGCGTCGGCCTTTGCCCGGAACTGGTCGTAAGCCTCGACGGCCTGGGCGGCATACATCACGGATGGACCGGCGCCCATATAGATCGCCATGCCCATCGTCTCCATTACCTCATCCCGCGTGGCACCCTGACGAACGGCAGACTCTGCGTGGAACGCGATGCAGGCATCGCACCGGACGGCGACAGAGATGCCGAGGGCAATCAGCTCCTTGGTTTTCGGATCAAGGGCGTTTGCATCCGTCGCGGCGTGCGCGAGTGACGAGAAACTCTTCATCACCTCGGGGATGCCTGCCCGCAATTCCTTAAGCGGGCCCGACAAACCTGTCACCATTTCCGGCCAGTTCTTGTGCATGACATTCATTCCTCGCAAGGGTGGGGGGAAACTTCTGATCGCCAGGCCAGAGATGGCCAACTGCCGCGACGTCCCGGCGATAGGTCGGCGCACCAGCCCATCGCTACACGACGCGCGCGAACGCCGCTGCTCCCTTCGGTCGCGACATCAGACGAACCGGCGTGATACCCGCCAGAGCGTTTGTCAATGCGCCGGCAGTGCTCAACGCGGTGGCCGAACGTCTCATCGGCGGAGACCTGCAGGAGCGGCTCCCTGAGCAGTCCGGCGGGGGCGAGCTGGACCGGCTCTGCATCATCGTGAACCGGATGCTGGAACGCCTGCAGGAGTTCGTCTCGGCCTTGCAGGGCACCGGGGACAACATCGCCCCCGACCTTCGCACGCCGCTTACGGCACTGCACGCCGCTTACGGCACTGCGCGCCCGTGTCGAACGGACGACGGCGCTTGCCGGGATAAAGACGGAGATTGGCCGATCGCTCGCGACTTCAGTGGTGAATGTGGACCAGGCGCTCTCGATCGTGACCGCGCTGCTCCGCATCTCCGAAATAAAGCATACGAACCGCGGTTCGGCGTTCGGCGCCTTCGCCCTCGCCGCCGTGCTGTGAGAGACGGCCGAAAGCTACCAGCCGGTTGCCGAGGAAAGAGGCATCGCGCTGAGCTGGTCTGCCGAACGCCCGGACGACCTTGTGGGCGACCGGCAGCTGATCGTCGAGGCGGTGGTCAACCTGGTCGACAACGCGGTGAAGTTCACGCCACCCGGCGGCCGCGTGTGTATCGATTTGCGCGGCACGCCGGGACAGCCTGTGATCGTGGTCGCCGATTCCGGCCCGGGTATCCCTGAGGCCAAACGTCCCATCGTGTTCAAGCGGTTCCACCGTGGCGATGCGAGCCGTTCGACGTCCGGCAGCGGGCTCGGTTTGAGTCTGATCAGCGAGATCATGCGCCTGCACCACTTCGCTATCGTCATCGGCGACAATCAGCCGGGCTGCCGCATCGAAATGCTCTGCTGGCCGGGCAGCGGTCCGGCCCTGCCATAGCTGCACAGGCTCAGGCTGTCAGCTTTCCCTGGAGATCACGCAACGCGCCCCGCAAGCCCTCCTCCAAGGTCGGATGATAGAACGGCATGGACAACGCCGTGCCCACCGTCATTCCCATCTGTATGGCCCAAGCGAGAAGATGGGCCAAATGCTCGGCATCCGGCCCGAACGTCTCCGCACCCAGGAGTTTACCGCCGGGTATTTCGGCATAAACGCGCAACATGCCCTTGTTCCGCCCCATCAGGCGCGCACGCTGTTGGTCTTCGAACAAGACTTCCCCGATCGCATGGGCGCCTGCGGGAAGCTGATCGTAGCGAAGCGCCACCATCGCCATTTACGGTCCGGTAAAGCCGATCGCGAGCGGCGTTCGCCGCGTATGCCGGGTTACGGCCGGCCAGAGCATCCTGTTCTCGCCCGCGATGCTGCCATCATCGGCCGCCTCGTGCAGCAAGGGCCGGACACCGTCGGCATCGCCCGCCAGGAAAATCGGGAGTTGCCCTCATCGGGCCGTTTCCAAATCGGCATGTGGCAAGCCCGTGTCGCCGAAGGCAACCCCGGTCGGCTCGAGGTTTAGCCCGGCGAGGGTCGGCTGGCGTCCAGCCGCCACCAGCACGGCTGCAAAGGTATCCTCCCCGCTTTCGCCCGCCGCGTCCCGCCAGCGCAACGCGATCCCGTTCGCGACGCGCTCTGCCGCGAGGATTTCCGTGTGAAGCCTAAGATCGAGGTCGGCCGAAAGATCACGGTGGCCGACCTGTTTGATCTTGGGATCGCTGAACGGCCCGAGTTCATCGAACGGACTGAAGAAAACAATCCGCACACCGAGACGCTGCATCGCCTGCCCAAGCTCCAGCGCGATCAGGCCCGCGCCGATCACCGCCATGCTGGAAGGCAGATCTTGCATCTCGAACACGTCGTCGCTGGTCAATACGCTGTCGCGGATCGCGTCGAACGGGGCCGGCACGACGGGCCGGGTCCGGGTCGCGATCACGATGGCACGCGCTTCCACGCAGGTGTGGTCGTCCACCTGCAGCGTGGTTGGGCCGGTGAAGCGCGCATGTCCCCCCTGGCGCTGCGCAGCCGGGATCGCTTCCGTGGCCGTCACCATCGATCCTGCGAACCGGTCGCGCTCACGCCGGAGCCTTGCCATGCCGGCCCGGCCATCGATCGTCACACCACCGGCCGGATGGACACCAACATCGGCAACTGATCGACCGTGCGCGCCACCTCCGACGCGGCGATCATCAGCTTGGAGGGCATGCACCCGACACGGGCACACATGGTGCCATAGGGACCCTCCTCGATCAGCAGCGGGACGCCGCCGCGGCTTGCCACCTCCCGGCGCGCCGTGAGGCCGGCCCTACCTGCGCCGATGATCGCCACGTCAACTCTCAAACGTCGCATGGAAGCCCCCTATGCTGATCGGCTGTGGGCACAGGATACAGCGTTGCCACCGGTTACGATCGCACGTCAGACAGTCTTCGGGCGGGGGTTTGGCACTGCCTTGAACAGCAGCATGCCCAGCAGCATCGCGCCCACGAACACGAACGCCTTCGGCAAGCCAAGGGACAGCGCCGCCAACGCAGGACCGGGACAGAAGCCCGCCAAACCCCATCCGATCCCAAACAGCGCGGAACCGCCGATCAGCCGGGCATCGAGAAGACGTCCAGTCGGGAGATCGAACGTGCCGCCCAGCACCGGCTGCGCCATGCGCCGGGCCAGGATGGTGCCCGACGCTGACACGATGACGGCCCCCCCCAGCACAAAGGCCAGGCTGGGATCCCAAGACCCCGCGAAATCCAGGAAACCAAGGACCCGCGATGGGTCAAGCATTCCCGACACGGCCAGCCCGATCCCGAACACCAAGCCAGCGAGGAGCGCCGCAACCGTCGTCATGATCCCGCTCCGCCGGCAAGGTGGCGCACGATGAACACCGTCAACGCCGCCATGGTAATGAACGTCGCAACGGCGGCGATCGACCGGGGCGAGAGCCGCCCGAGGCCAGAGACCCCATGTCCGCTCGTGCAGCCCGATCCCAGCCGCGTGCCGAAGCCCACGAGCACACCGGCGCCAATCAGCACCGGCGTTGATGCCAGGACCTGCACCGCAGGGGGGTGCCCGGCGATCCAGGTGAACACCAATGGGCCGCCAACGAGCCCGAGCAGGAACGCCGCCCGCCACGCCGATTCCGCGGACCATCGCCCGAGCAGGCGGCCTGCGATGCCGCTGATGCCGGCCACGCGGCCATTCAGGAGCAGCAGCATGCCCGACGCCAATCCGATCAGCATGCCCCCTGCCAGAGACTGCCAATAGGTCGTCAGCATGGGGTCACCTCTGTCCCTCCGCACCCGGCGGGGCGGCCATCAATGCCTTGATCTTGTTCCGTATCGGACCGAACGGCCCAAGGCGGTGCTGCGCCTCGCTGAACCCGTCGGCATAGGGGTCATAACCGCTATCGGCCGGGCGCTGCAGCGCCACCGGATAGTTCCGGTCGAGGTTCGCCTTGTGCGGACGGGGCTGCGCCTGCACGAACGCGGCGACGTCCCAGGCGTTCTGCTCGGACAGGACCGGGGCCTGCCAGGTCACCCCGTTCGGCATGTTGCCATGGATGAAATTCGCAGCACCGATCAGGCGGTTCATGCCTGCGCCGTCATTGAAGCTGTCGGGGCCCCATAGCGGGGGAAAGGTATAGCCCTTCGCGTCGCCAGCCACGCCTGCGCGCTGCCCCTGCCCGGTGTCGCCATGGCAGGCGACGCAGTTTTGCGCATAGACCTCCTGCCCGTGTGCCGGGTCGGCCGCGCGCGATAGTTCCGGCATCCGGCCAGGGCCGCGGCCAGGGGTCGGTGCGCCGACCGGCCGGCCACCCGACAGGAACTTCATGTAGGCGACAATCGCCGTCATCTCGGGCCCGCCCGCCGGGAGCTGCTTGCCGTTCATGCTACGCGTCATGCAGCCCTGGATCCGGTCCTCGATCGTGCCGACGGTGCCGGACCGCGCGCGGTAATTGGGGAAGTCGGCATACACGCCCTGGAACGGCAGGCCGTATTGCTTGGTGCCGGCCTCTAGATGGCAGTTCTGGTAGGCCATGTTGTTGCCGGAGAACCGATGGGCCGGGTCGGCGACCTCCGGTCCGATGAGGGCGTAGGTCCGCGCGATCAGGTCCCGGCCATAGCGCACGGCCTTGCCCAAGCTATCATCGGGCAGCGCATCGGCATCAGGCACGACCCACGCGGCCTGTGCCGGGCTAGCAGGTGCAGGCGCCGGGCTGGCCTGTGCCGCCGCTGGGTTCGAAGCGGTCTGGGCGGGCGTGGGGCTCGGCGGGGCGGTGACACCCAACTGGCTGACTGCCGCAGGTGCGACGGGGTGCCCGGTGATCGCAAGCGCAATTCCTCCGGCCACCACAGCTCCATAGACCACGGTCATTAAGTTCGGCATGCGACGGCCCTCCCGAAGGTGCGGCTATTTCTTGGCGGCACGGTCCACATTCTTATCTAACTCACTGGCCGGAATGGCTCCGGGCTCAATGTACGACCCGATGACGAAGCTGGGCGTCCCCTCGAACCCGATGGCGCGGGCCTCGCCATTCATGCGCGCCAACGACGCATCGATTTCGCCAGCCCGGGCCACGAGGTCCTGGTCAAGGCGGCCAAGGTCGATTCCCGCCCCGGCAGCAGCTTGCCGGATCGATGCCTCGTCCATTGTCCGGGGAAGGCTGAACAGGGCGGCATGGACTGCCGCGTATTTGCCCTGCCGGGCGGATGCCAGCGCCACGCGGGAAGCCAGGACCGACGCGCCGCCGAAGACCGGCCACTCCTTGAAGACCACGCGGACCCGCTTGTCTTTCGCGACCAGCGCATCAAGCGTCGGCTGCATCGTCCAGCAATACGAACAGCGATAGTCGAAGAACTCGACGATCGTCACGGAGCCCATCGGATTGCCCGCGGCCGGGGCGGCCGGATCGCCGCCGATGCGCTCGGCGACCTCATGCGGAAGCGAGGCGGCGGTTGCCGTGGACAACAGGGCATTCGGCTGCGCGGCCAGCTGATAAGCCATGCCGGCGGCCAGGAGCAAAACCACAACCCAGCGGCCGATTCCGTCGGCAAGGCCTCGATTGGGTGTAGAATCAATCATACCGGGTTCCAATCAGAGAACAGACAACGCACCGGCGTTGCGATAGATCATGTAGAGCGCGACAATAAACACAAAGCCGGCGAAGACTTTGTTTAACGCGTCCTTATGCGGTGCGAGCCGGTTGCACAGCCGCATCCCAAGCAGCCCGCCGGCGACGCCGCCCGCGATGTATTCGGCCGCCACCGTCCAGTCCACCAGCCCGGAACAGCCATAATTGATGGCCGTAGTGAGCCCAAAACCCCCGACCGCGAGCAATGAGGAGCCGACGGCACAGATCATCGGCATCCCGGTCGAAAACAGCAGCCCGGGCACGATCAGGAACCCGCCGCCGATCCCGAAAAACCCCGACAGCACGCCGACCAGCAGCGCCGCCCCGGCCACCTTGGCAATGACTGGTGCAATCAACGGCTCCTCCGGGCCGGGCGCCCTGTCGGAGCATCACCTTGCCCACGACGATTATCAGGAGCGCGAATAGGAACAGCAGCTGCTGGCCGTCGAACGCTTTGCCCAGGCTCGACCCGATCGCGGCCCCCCACCATGCCGGTCAGGGCGAACAGGATGGCGGTGCGCCACCGGACGTTGCTGCCGCCCGCATGACCGCCAAAATTCACGAACGAGTTGTCCGAGACCGCCAGGGCACCCGTGCGATCGCTGCGATGGTGGCGATCAGTGCCTGGTCATTGAGGCTGCCCAGCTCCGGCCTTGCCTGTCTGACGGAGGGAAGCATGTTCCCCGCCCAGTTGCCGGTCGCGACCACGCCAACCCCGATAAGCATCGAAACCGGCACAAGTGAGCCTGATTCGTGTCAGGTCGATAATGACGGTAATGGAGATGTGCTATGTTGTCGTATGAGCGGATCGGCCCTTCCCTATTTTGTCGTGATCGGTGCCTCCGGCGATGAGGGACTGCAGGACATCGTCGAACTGCTCTACGCATTGCCGCAACCCACTTCGGCGATCGTCATGGCCGTGCTGCACAGGCCAAGCGACAGGGTCAGCGCCTTGCGGGAAGTTCTTGAGCGCGGGTGCCATATGCCGGTGGTCGTAGCGTCCGACTCTGACGATCTTTCACCCGGCACCTGCTACATCGGGGAACCTGACGGTCACCTCACATTGTTGGCGCGGAACAAGGTTCATCTGGTCCCCGGCGCCGGCCACACGCTTCGTAACCGGACCGTCGACGCGCTGTTCAAATCTGTTGCCCGCGTTGCCGGGCCTCGAGTGATCGGCGTGATCTTGTCCGGGCATCTGGACGATGGCTCCCGGGGGCTCGCCGCCATTCATGCGGTCCGAGGTATCACCATGGTCCTCGATCCAGGTCGCAAGCCGCGAGGGATGCAGCAGAACGCAATGGACTATGACGGTCCGATCGACTTTATCGGGACGACTG
>JAYVOF010000220.1:0-8653 GCA_043758105.1 Rhodospirillales bacterium
CACGACAGTGCTTGGATCCTGAGGTAGCCTGGCGCGCCCCCGTAACATGGGTGCCGGGCAAAATCGATCCACCACGGCAATCGATCCGCGGAAGCGGCCGACCCAGTCCGTATTCGCACCATGAAGGATAACCCCATGACGGTCTATGATTCCGCCGCGATCACGACCAGCGTCTGCCGCGACCTGGTAGGCTATCGCGGTCACGTTTTGTTGATCGTAAACGTCGCGTCCCGGTGTGGATTCACGCCGCAATATGCCGGTTTGCAGCGCCTGTATACGGTATACCATGACCGGGGATTCCAAATACTCGGCTTCCCCTGCGACCAATTCGGACATCAGGAGCCGGGCACCGACGCGGAGATACAGAATTTTTGTTCGACGACGTATGCCGTGACTTTCCCGGTCTATCCTAAAATCGACGTCAACGGTGCAAACGCCGATCCGCTATTTAAATACCTCAAGCAGGAAAAGGCGGGCCTGCTCGGTAGCGCCATCAAGTGGAATTTTACCAAATTCCTGGTGGACCGGACCGGTACCGTCACCGGGCGCTACCCGCCCACGACCAAGCCGGAGGCACTGGTTCCGGTGATCGAGGCCGCTCTGGCCGGGTAATCCACTGCGGCGCGAACGCCGGCGCGCCGCTCCCGCCCGGCAAAACGCTGCATCCGTGCCACACCTTGCGCCGCCACCTGATGCAGCCAGCCGGCATAGAGGCGGGCGGCGGGCACCTGCCACCCCGGACTGCGGACCGCCGCATCCCCCCAATGCTGCAGCAACGCCGAACGCGCCCGGTCATCCGCCGCCCCGGCGAGCCCCTGCTCCGCCGCATCGGTGAGGTAATGCTGCGGCATCGCCGCGGGGCCGATCTGCGCCCCGGCGACGGCGCGACCAAGGTCCCGGCGGTATTCCAGCAGCAACGAGGCCGGGTCGTATTCCGGATGACCCTGTAGAAACAGGAATAGGTCATCCCCCGACCGGGTGAACATATCGACCCCGCCCCACTCAGACCGCGACAGCATGCGATACCCGGCGCCATCCAGATCGGCTTCGTCGAGGTCGTTGTGATGGGAATGCGGGACCGGCCAGGCGAGCGGCAGGTCCGCCGTCACCAGATGGACCCCGGCCCGCGTGCACTCGAACACGCCGGTGAGCTTCTGCGGCCGCTGCCGCCGGCTGATGCCGTCGAGGCACCGCACCGCCGCGTGGGCCGCCAAGCACGACCATAATGTGGGGAGCGAGGAGGCCTGGGCAAAATCCACCAGCGCGGCGAACGCGTCCCAATACGGCTCGTCCTCCAGCCGGGCGCGGCTCGGTTCTGTGCCGGTGACGATCAGGCCATCGAGGCGAGTACCGGGCACGTCGCGAAAATATTCGTAATGGGCATCGACATGCTGCCGTCCCCGCTCCGACCGGATGAGGCCCGGGAGGGCGATGAACCGGAATTCGACCGCCCGGCCCTCGCCGATCGCGGCCCGCATCAGCCGCTGGAATTGCCGCTCCGTCGAGCGGAGCGCGGCGTCGGGCATGTTGTTCACCAGCCCGATCACCAGCGGATCAGGCATGGACCAACCCGTCCGGAACCGCGGCCACGATCGCGGACGCCGCCAGCGCCTGATCGAGGTCCGCCAGCAGGTCGTCCGCATACTCGATCCCGATGCTGAGCCGCACGGTTTCGGGTGTCACCCCGGCCTTCAATTGCGCGTCCGGCGCCATCTGCCGGTGCGTGGTGGAGGCCGGATGGCAGGCGAGCGACTTGGCATCGCCGAGGTTCACCAGGCGCTTGAACAGTCGCAGCGCATCATAGAACCGCACCCCGGCCTCATACCCGCCGCGCACGCCGAACGTCATGAGCGAGCACGCGCGGCCGCCGAGATAACGCTGCATCAGCCGATGATACGGGCTGTCGGCGAACCCGGCGTAATTCACCCACGCCACCCGGGGATCCGCTCGCAGCGCGGTCGCCACGCGGTGCGCATTGGCGATATGCCGGTCGAGCCGCACCGACAGCGTCTCGATCCCCTGGAGCAGCAAGAAGGCGCTGAGCGGCGAAAGGACGGCACCCGTGGTGCGCTGATAGACGCTTCGCGCGCGGGCGATGAAGGCGGTGGCGCCGAAATGCTCGGTATAGATCAGCCCGTGATAGGACGGGTCCGGCGTGGTGAATTGCGGGAAGCGGTGCCGGTGCGCCTGCCAGGGGAATGTCCCGCTGTCGATCACAGCGCCACCCAGGGTGGTGCCGTGCCCGCCCATGAATTTTGTGAGTGAATGGACCACCACGTCGGCGCCATGCTCGATCGGGCGAAGCAGAATGGGGGTCGCCACCGTGTTATCGACCACCAGCGGCACCCCGTACCGGTGCGCCATGCCGGCCAATGCGGCGATATCGCAGATGTTGCCGGCCGGGTTGCCCACGCTCTCACAAAACACCGCCGCCGTGCTGTCGTCGATCAGCGCCGCGACGTCGTTTGGATGGTCGGATTCGGCAAAGCGGACGGTGATGCCGAGGAGAGGCAACGTGTGCGCGAAGAGCGTGTGCGTGGTGCCATAGAGCTGCGGCACGGTGACGATGCTGCGCCCCGAATCGGCCAGGTTCAGCATCGCGTAATAGATTGCGGCCTGCCCGGAGCTGACGCATAGCGCGCCGGCCCCACCCTCGAGCGCCGCGACCCGCCGCTCCAGCACATCCGTCGTCGGATTGCTGATGCGGCTATAGCGGAAGCCATCGGCCTCGAGGTTGAAGAGCGCCGCCCCGTGCTCGGCGCTGTCGAATTCATAGGCCGCGGTTTGATAGATCGGCACCGCGGCCGCCCGCGTCGTGGGGTCGCCGTCATAGCCGCCGTGGACGGCGATGGTATCGCGGTGCATGGCCGGATGCATGGTCGGATGCATGGTCGGTCGGGCCGGGTTAGACGCTTTGCGGCGACAGCGTCGGCACGGCCTGAAGCAGAAGGTCGCGGAACGCCACCCAGAGTGCCACGACGCTCTCGTCGGGCGGCAAATGCCGGCTGAGCGCGCCATGGCCCGCGTCCGGATCGCTGTCGAACCGGATGTGTTCCGTCAGGAAATGCCTGAAGCCCTGCAACAGCGAGCCGTCCCACTGCGGCGCGGTGAGGAACGCGCGAAACACCGCTTCCAATCCGCCATCTTCATAGCTGGAGATGCTAAGCGCCTGGGCCTGTCGGCTCAGACCCCGCGTGGTGTGCAAATAGGCCTTGCCGATCCCCTCCAGCCGGGCGCGACGCTCCGGGCTGACCGGTTCGCGGCTCAACACCCGGCGCATGAACTCATCATGGTTCATCTTTTCACCCGGGGAGGCGACGCCGGGCCAGGGCGACAGATTGCTGGTGTGGCACTCCTCCCGCGCCAGGGTTTTCAGGTACTCATCATCCGGAAACAACGCCCGCGCCGCCATCAGGCTTTCGCGGAATTGCACCGAAAAGAAATAATACGCCCACGCCACATCCACCAGCTCATCGGCGGACAATGCGGCCCAGCCCATGGCGGCGATGTCTTCGACGACGGCGTTATGCGAGCCAGAGATCATGGCGTTCATGCGGAGCCTCGGAAAAGGAGATGCATCGATAGTCCGAATATTACTCAAATCCGCCTATTTTTGCAACGCAGACGGGTGCTGATTGATGTAACCTTTCGCAACGGTTTGTCTCCGCTCCGTCAACTACACCCTAACATTTCTTAGGATGAGACAAGCGCCACTTTAAAACACTCGCGTCCTTGAACGCCCTGGTCAGCGCAGCCGCCGTGCGCCAGGCTCCACGTCCGACCGTCCCCGCTAGCGCGGATCGCATCGATAGGATCAGCCCATGACCGCCCCGTTATTCAACACCGACTATCTGATCATCGGCGGCGGCACCGCGGGGTGCATCCTCGCCGCCCGCCTGTCCGAGGATCCAGCCACCCGCGTCACGCTGTTGGAGGCAGGGCCGGAGGACCGGGATCCCTGGATCCACATCCCCGCCGGCTACGCCAGGCTGTTCGCCAGCGGACGATACGATTGGTTTCACAAGACCGAGCCGGAGCCGCTGCTCAATCAGCGCAGCGTCGCCTGGCCGCGCGGACGCGTGCTGGGCGGCTCCGGCTCGATCAATGGCATGGCCTATTTCCGCGGCTCTCCGCATGATTACGACCGATGGGCGCAGGCCGGCGCGCGCGGCTGGTCGTACGCGGACGTGCTCCCGGCGTTCCAGCGGATCGAGCATTGGGCCGGCCCGCCCGGCGAGACGCGCGGCCAAGGCGGCCCGATCGCGGTCACCGAACCCGCGCTCTCCCAGGGCGGACGCGCCTTCGTCGAGGCCTGCGTGGCCCAGGGCTTTCCCCGCCACCGTGACGTGAATGACGGACCGATCGAGGGTGCTGGGCCGATCCAGACCAACGTGAGCGATGGCCTCCGCCGCACCACGGCCCGGGGCTATTTGAAACCGGCCCGCCGCCGGCCCAACCTGCAGGTCCTTACCGGCGTCACCGTCTCCCGCGTATCGTTCGAGGGTGCGCGGGCGACCGGGTGCCACGCCATGCTGGACGCCGCCCCGGTCGCGTTCCGGGCGGCGCGCGAGGTGATCCTGTGCGCCGGCGCCATCGCCTCCCCGCACTTACTCATGCTGTCCGGCGTCGGCGACGGTGCGGCGTTGCAGGCGATGGGCATCCCGGTACGGCTGGATCGCCCAAGCGTGGGGCAAAACCTGCAGGACCACCTCATCTCCCGCGCCGTGTTCCGCACCCGCCCGGCGGGAACCCTGAACGAGATCATGGCCAACCCGCTCCGCACCGGGCTGATGGCGCTCCACTACGCCGCACGCCGCCGCGGCCCCATGGCGATCGGCGCCGGTGAGGCCGCGTTATTCGCCCGCGTCACCCCGGGTGCCGAGGAGGCGGAGGTGCAATTGCTGTTCATCAACTTCAGCCTGGCCCCCGGACGCGGCTACACCCTCGCGCGGCATCCCGGCATGATGATCAATTTCGGCCAGTGCCGCCCGGACAGCCGCGGCACGCTTACCCTCCGCAGCCCCGACCCGGCGGATCACCCGGTGATCCATGCCAACTACCTGAGTGCCCCGCACGATCAGCGCATGCTGGTAGCGGCCGCCCGCCTCGCCCACCGGATCGTCCGCAGCCCGCCACTGCGGGATTTGGTGCTGGAAGAGCTGTTCCCACCCGATCTTGAAGATGACGGTGCCCTGCTGGATGCGCTGAGGGGGGCGGCCACGACCGTCTATCATCCATGCGGCACCTGCCGGATGGGCTCGGACGATCATGCCGTGGTCGATCCCCTGCTCCGCGTCCGCGGCCTGGACGGGCTGCGTGTGGCGGATGCGAGCGTAATGCCGCTCATACCGTCCGTGAATATCCAGCCCGCGGTGATGATGGTGGCGGAACGCGCGGTGGAGCTGTTCCGCGCCAATTGACGCCCTAGGCTGTATCTGCTGACCTCTGCTCGCGCTTGGATTGTAGGCGTAACCAGGGATGATCATCATGCGCGAAAATCGCGAAGTCGATGAAGCCAGCCTGCCGTTTACCAGCACCGGCCCCGCCGGCCACCGCTCGCGTATGCGGCAAAAACTATTGACACGTGGCCCGGCGGCGCTGGCGGACTATGAATTGCTGGAAATGATCCTGTTCCTTGGCATCGACCGGCGGGATACCAAGCCGCTGGCCAAGGCCGCCATCAACCAGTTCGGCGGCCTGGCGGAGACCTTGGCCGCCGCCCCGGCCCTCTTAGCCCATCTCGGGCGGGAGTGCGTCGTCGCCCTCAAACTCGCGCAGGAGGCGGCCACACGGCTCGCGCGGGCGGAGATTCGGGACCGGGCGCATTTGGCCAATTGGGAGGGCGTGCAGCTCTATCTGGACGGCGTCGTGGCGTGCGGGGCGCCGTTGCGAACGCTCTATCTGAATAACCGCAACCGCCTGTTGGGGGACGAACCTGTGCCCGATTCGGGTGTCCGCGCAATCGCCGCCCGTGCGCTCGATCTGCACGCGACGGCGGTCATTCTGGTGAGCGACGGCACCGCGCCCTCCCCGGAGCTACGCGCCACCATTCGCCGCTTGCTCGAGGCGTCCGATCTGTTGACGCTCAAGCTGCATGATTGCGTGCTCGGCCGCCCGGGGGCGTGGCGCAGCCTGCGGGCGGCCGGTCAATTGAAGTGAAATGGCCCGGCTGGCTCACGGGACCGCTCGCGGCCCCGCCGGATGCGGAGTTGCCGTTCGATACGACGATCGACCTCGGGCCGCGCAACGTGCCGGGCGCCGACGCGGGCCCGGCGATGGCGGCGGTGCGTGAGGCCGCACGAGCGCTCCCGGGCGTGCACCGCGTGAGTGTTGGACGGCATGACGGCCTGGGCGGAACGACCGGTCTGTGGGTCCGCGTCTGCCCGCCGGGCGGCGGCGTCATGCCCAAAACCGCTTCGTGGCGGGCGCTGAAAGCCCGGGTCGAGGCGGCGGCCATGGCGGCACTGACCACGCTGGTGCCCGCAAGCCTCGATTACGAGATGGACCATGTGCATCGCGCGTCCGGGTTCGCGGACGGGGCGGCGTATGCGCCCGTGCCGCTCCCGTTCCGCCCGCCGCCGGCGGAGCTCACGCGGATCACCGGACCGGCCCCGGCCTCCCACGCGCAGATCGCGTCCGGGGACGCCGCGGGGCTCGATGATCCGGCGCTAGCGGCGGCCCTGCTGTCATTGGTGCTGCCGGCCGATCCCACGGTGTTGGCGGGGCATCTCGTGACCCGGTTCGGGAGTTTTGCCGCGATCCTGTCGGCCCCGGTTTTAGAGTTGCAGGCGGTGAGCGGCCTCGGCCCGCATTGCGTGGCGGCGATCAAGCTGATCCACGCCACGGCGCTGCGGGCGTCGCAAGCCGGGCTGATGCACCGGCCCGTGCTAGATGACATGGTCCGGCTTACGGATTATCTCGCCGCCGTGCTGGCGCGGGAGCGGATCGAGCAGTTCCGCATCCTGTTCCTCGATGACCAACGCCGTTTGATCGCCGATGAGGCGCAGGCGCGGGGCACGGTGAACCATACGCCGGTCTATCCGCGGGAGGTGGTGCGCCGCGCGATCGAGCTGCGGGCCGCGCATCTCGTGCTGGTGCATAACCATCCGAGCGGCGATCCGACGCCGTCCCGGGAAGATGTCGAGATGACCGGCATGGTGCGGGACGCGGCGGCGCTGCTGGGGATCGGCGTGCAGGACCATATCATCGTGGGGAACGGCCAATGGACCAGCTTCCGCGCAGCCGGGTTGCTGTAGCACTCTTTTACACTTTGTAATGCAACGCATCGGGTGCGTTCGGTTATAACAGCGTCATCCACGCTGGAGGTTGTCATGCAAACCCATCCATTCCGCCGCACCCTGACGCGCGTCGCCGCCGTGATCGGTATCGCCATTTCGCTCGGCGGCTGCATCGTGGCCCCGTATGGCCCCGGCCCGGGCTATTGGCGCCCGCATCGCTACTATTATTACTAAGCATGCAAGCGGGGGCCGTCCGACGGCGGCGGCGGCGGCCGGGCTCGGTGACCGGATCGTGGCGGCCGCGGCGGAGTTGTTTCTGCACCACGGCTACTCCGCCACCAGCATTGAGGCGATCGCCAGCCGGGCGGGGGTGGCCAAGCGCACGCTGTATGCCCGGTTCCCGGATAAGGGAGCGATTTTCCCCCCCGTGGTGCGCAGGCTGATCCAGTCGTGGCTCGATGGCTTCGACCTTACGATCGAGGCCGCCCCCACGCTGGAGGCGGCGCTGCTCGCGGCCGGGCAGCGCATGCTGGACGTGGCCCTCAGCCCGGCGGCGCTGGCGTTGCACCGGCTGGTGGTGGCGGAGGCGGCGAATTTTCCGGAGCTGGCTGCGGCGTTGCGGGACGGTGGTGCCGGTGATGGAGTACTGCGGATAGGCCGGTTGCTGCACCAGCATTGGCCGGAATCGGAGCCGGCGCGCCTGATGTTTTTGGCACAGCAATTTCAGACGTTGATCCTGGGCGGTCCGCAAGCCCGCGCCGTCGGCCTCGGTGATCCGCTTACCCGACCGGCGCAAGACCAATGGTGCCGGGACAGCGTCGCATTGTTCCTCCGCGGTGCCGTCCCGTCTGCTTAAAAGCAGCCGCCGAATCGATTGAAGGCTCCTGATTGGCGGAATGCCCTTCGCATTCACCGACGAGGGCGGGCTAGGGGACCAACACTGCCATCCGCCTTAGCGCCAATAAATACCCCTGCGTCCCGAAGCCGGCAATCACCCCGTCTGCCCGGCCCGAAACGAACGAATGGTGCCGGAAGGCCTCGCGCTTATGCACGTTGGAGATGTGCACCTCGATCACCGCGCCTTCGAACGCATTCAGCGCATCGAGGATCGCGACCGATGTGTGGGTGAAGGCGGCCGGGTTGATGACGATTCCGGACGCGTCCTCCCGCGCCGCATGGATCCAATCGATGATCTCGTATTCCCGGTTGCTCTGATGGAACCGCAGCTCCAGCCCGAGTTCGCCCGCCAGCGCCCGGCACTCCCGCTCCACATCCCCCAGCGTCTCGTCGCCATAGGTCTCCGGCTGGCGTTTGCCGAGGAGGTTGAGGTTGGGGCCGTTGAGCAGGTAGATCAGGCGCATGGAATTCCCTATAATACCAATTGATTCCCACGATGACTCTTAATCTTTGTAGGG
>JAYVOF010000221.1:0-2969 GCA_043758105.1 Rhodospirillales bacterium
TGGCGGGTTCCGGGACCGGCGTCACGCCCAGATCCAGGCCGTGGATGCCGGGCAGGTTGGTGACGAAGGGCGTGATGGCGCCGGTCGTGGGGTTGATGAAGCCGATCTCCTTCAAACTGCCGATGCTGCCGATCAATGTTCCGGGCGTGACACCGGTATAGTCGATCGCCAGCACCTGGTCCGTATTGCTGACCGACGCATAAATCCGGCCCGAGGCGGATGTGAGATACAGCGAGTCATCGAGGCCGGAAACCGCCGCGCCACCGGCGTTCAACGGCAAATAATTCAAGGACTGGGTCGTGAGCCCGGCGTCATGCACGAAGGCGAGCGTGTCCCGGCTGCCGGTCGTCTGCACCAAATCACCATTGGGCGCGACCTTCAGCGAGTCGGTATTTGCCATCGAAGGCACATAGCCCGCCTTACCGGTGACGATGTTGGTGCCCGTCGTGCCGGCGGTCAGCAGGTTGGTGACCTGGATCGGGTTGGTGCCATCCACGATCTTCTGCAGCGTCACTTCCGTGGATGCGCCGGGGTTGGTGAAGCTGAGATAGGTGCCGTTCTTGGTGAAGGCGAGGTCATCGACGCCCTGGGTCGGTGACGTCACGGCGTAGCTGAGCGGCGTCAGCGCGTTGGTCGCCGGATTGATGAGGGTCACGCGGGAATTCGCGTCCTGGTTCTGCAGCGCCCAGACCAGGCCGGTGAACGGGTTGTATTTCAGCCCGTCCACATCCCCGCCGACCTGATAGGTATTCTGCAGCGTGCCGGTCAGGCTGTAGCGGGCGACGGTGCTGAACCCGGCCGGCTGTGACCCGTCCGAGCTGAGCGAGCCGCCGTCATAGGCCACCCACACCGAGCCGCCGCCCACGGTGACCGAGTCCGGCCCGCTCGAGCCGGCCGGCGCGGTGGCGAAGATCGACGTGGTGGCGGACGGTGCCGCGATGGCCGCCGAGCCCGCGCCGACGCACAAACCGCTCAGCAATAAAAAACGAAATGAGCAGCGCATGAGGGGACACTCCCGAATTGTCATGCTTTGTTTGACGCGGTAGCGGTGCAAAACCCAGTGAAGCTTCAGCGACTCTCCGTCCGGGTAAGACCCGTCATTGCGAGCCGCCGCTTGGCGGGGAAGTAATCCAGGGGCCGCCAGCGCTCCTGTCGCCCCTGGAGTGCTTCGCCAAACGGCTAAGAAGAAAGTGTTTACGAGACGCGTGTGACAGCGCCTGCCGCGGTGGGTTGCGAAGGGCAACCCACCCTACGGGCTGGCTGAACTCGGCCGTCCGTATCATGACGTCGTCTCCACGCTCCAGGTGGCGGAGAGCACGAGGTCGGAATCCTCCAGCGCATCGACCACCGCGTCCAGCTCCGCCTCGTTGGCGGTGGAGGGCACGAGGACGGCGCCGAGCTCGACCTGGTCCTCGTTGGCGGACAGCGTCTCCACCTCGCGCACCGGGTAATTGGCGCGGGTGAGTTCGGCGTCCAGCAGATCCCGCATTTCCGAGACGTCTTGCGGGTGACAAGTGGCGTGGACGGTATATTGCGCCTCCGTCACACCAGCCTCGATCGGGCGGCGGTTCATCCAGTTGACCAATGGGCGCAGCAGCGTGTTGCCGGCCAGCACGAAGGCCGCGAGCGTCGCCGCCTCCGCTGGCATGAAGCTGCCGGCCAGCGTGCCGACCGCGGCCGAGCACCAGAGCGTTGCGGCGGTGTTGAGCCCGCGGATCGTCGTGCCGTCCTTCAGGATCACGCCCGCACCCAAGAAGCCGATGCCGGACACGACATAGGCGATGATCCGCGTCGCCCCCTCCGCGCCCAGAAGCCGCATCCCCAGATCGGAGAACGCCGCCGCGCCGACCGCAACCAGCACATTCGTGCGCAACCCCGCCGTGCGCTGCCGCCATTGCCGCTCGAGCCCGATCACGGTGCCGAGCACGAAGGCGGTGGCATAGCCCGTGACCGTGTGGGCGTAGGCGGTATCTCCGAACGCAAGTAGCCAGTCCGTCATGGGCTGCAGCATGAGGTCCCCTGGTGGGTTCGATATCGTATGCCCATCGTCACCGAAGCGTGCATTTGTTGCAACTTTATGCCGATTAGTGTTTGTTGGCGAGGCAGGAGGCACGGTGGCATGGTCATTCGGGATCGCTTCTGGCTTACGCTCTGGTTCTTGGTGATGTCGGCCCATGGCCTCCTTGCGAGTGAGGCGCTGGTCCTGGTCGTGGCGGGACCCATGACCGGTCCTTCAGCCGCGGTCGGCCTGCAGATGCGGCGGGGGGCCGCGCTTGCGGTGATGGACGTGAATGCGCACGGCGGCGTGCTGGGCCGCCCGGTGCGGATGGAGGTGCAGGACGATGCCTGCGACCCGCGGCAGGCGCTGACAATTGCGACGTTCCTGATGCGACGGCAGATCAAGCTGGTGGTGGGCCATGCCTGCTCGGGCGCCTCACTACTGGCGAGCGAGGTCTATGGTGAGAACGATGTGTTGATGGTCAGCCCCGCCAGCACCACGCCGGCGCTGACGGATAATGCGGCGGCGGCCGGCTGGCGGACGATCTTCCGGCTGGCGGCACGGGATGACGAATTGGGCCGGTTCGTGGGGGCCTGGGTGGCCCTGCGTCACCGCGGCGCGCGGGTGGCGGTGATCAATGATCAGACGGTGTATGGCTTCGCCCAAGCGGAACAGGTCCGCGCCGCGCTGCAAGTCCAGGGGATTCCTTCCGTGCTCGATGGAACCATGACCCCGGGGGAGGAGGTGCCGCCGGCGCTCCTTGCGGACATCAAGCGTATCAATCCCAGCATCCTTTACTTCGCCGGATATGCGGTCGAGGCCGGGCATCTGGTGCGGCAAATGCGGGCCCGGGGGGTCGCGGCCGTGCTGATGACCAATGGCAGCCTGGTCACGCCGGATTTCTGGGCCATTGCCGGGCCAGACGTAGCGGGCACGCTGATGGCCTTCGCGCCTGAGCCGCGGGACAACC
>JAYVOF010000222.1:0-22162 GCA_043758105.1 Rhodospirillales bacterium
CCGGTTGTCGCGCCAGCGGCACAGCCGGGTAGCTATGTGCGGACAAGATAACCGCTGAAAGCATCTAAGCGGGAAACTTACCTCAAAACCAGGTCTCCCCGAGGGCCGTGATAGACCATCACGTCAATAGGCCAGGTGTGGAAGTGCCGTAAGGCATGCAGCTAACTGGTCCTAATCGCCCAATAGGCTCAAGTCAGTGGACAGGTCTCAATGATCAGTGATCAGGAGAACTGCCATAACCATGCACAGAGATCATCCAATCACACAGCACACATACGCACACCAGAACCGGACACTTCTCCTGATCACTGATCACCGACAACTGATCACTGATGTCTGGATTGGACGACCTGGTGGCTTTGGCGGAGGGACTACACCCGATCCCATCCCGAACTCGGCCGTGAAAACCACCAGCGCCTATGATACTGCACCTCAAGGTGCGGGAAAGTCGGTCGCCGCCAGGTCTTCCAATCCAGACACACACCAACACCCCTCGCTGCACCCACGACACCAGGGCGCAGCCAATCCCGCGGGGTGGAGCAGCCCGGTAGCTCGTCAGGCTCATAACCTGAAGGCCACAGGTTCAAATCCTGTCCCCGCAACCACGCTCCACTTATAACACACGCCACCGCACCCAACGACCGGGTCTCGTTGCCATTGCTGGCATCTTTGAGCCATGGTGCCCGATGTCGATCGCCAATCCGCCCCTTCTCCGAGATTACGCCGCATCGTCGGTCTTCCAACCGCAGCATCTGCTACGTGAGGCCCGGCGGCAAAAGGCGCTACCCGATCGCGACGTTCCATCCCTCTGCGTGTTGGACCCCGATGGCGACCTGGTGCGCCACCTGCGTGCGACCGGTCATGGGCGGCCGAGCCCGGGTTGGGCCTGCTATCACACCGAACTGGTTGAGTTCACGCTGCCCGGCGGGACAGTCGCTGGCGCCGTTGGGTGTGCGGTCGGCGCCCCGTTCGCCGTCTTGGTTGCGGAGCAGTTATTCGCCTCTGGGTGCCGGTTCCTGATCAGCATCACGTCGGCCGGGCGCATCGCCGAACTGGGGGAGCCACCTCATATCGTGCTGATCGACCGGGCGCTCCGCGACGAGGGGACAAGTGCCCATTATGTGCCGCCAGGGCCTGGGCCGTTCATGATGGCACCCGATGGGAGGCTGATGGACCGCATTGAGGCAGCTCTGCGCTTAGAGTTTCCACAGCCGGGCAATGTTGCCCTGCACCGCGGCGCGACCTGGACCACGGACGCCCCCTTTCGTGAGACGGAGGCCGCGATCCAGGATGCCCGCAGCCTCGGTGTGCTCGCTGTCGAGATGGAGGCGGCTGCGCTATATGCCTTGGCCACGGCGCGGGCCGTTCCGATCGTGTGTCTCGCTCATGTGACCAATACCATGGGTCAACACGCGGGTGACGATTTTGAAAAAGGTGAGGCCGGGGGGTCCCTGACGGCGTTGCGCGTCATAGCTGCCGCGGCCACGATCGGGCTGCAACTGTCGGGATCGGAGTAGTGGCGGTGGAGTGCCCGTCGCACTCCACCGCCGACTCACTGTTACGCGGCGTGTAGCGCGCGCCAGACCTTTTCCGGCGTGGCCGGCATGTCAATGCTCTTCACGCCCATGTCGCGCAGCGCGTCCACGAGCGCGTTGATCATCGCGGGCGGTGAGCCCACGGCGCCCGCCTCACCGGCACCCTTTACGCCGAGCGGGTTGGACGTGCAGGGCACTTCGATCAAATCGACCTCGATATCCGGCAGATCCGCCGCGCGGGGCAGCGCGTAGTCCATGAACGAGCCGGACAGCAGTTGGCCGGACGCCGGGTCATAGGAGGTGCGCTCCATGATAGACTGGCCCACGCCCTGCGCCACGCCGCCATGCACCTGGCCGCGGACGATCATGGGGTTCACCGCCTTACCCACGTCATCGCACACGATGTAGCGGACGACGGTGATGGAGCCGGTGTCCGGATCGACCTCCACCTCCGCCATGTGGCAGCCATTGGGGAAGGTGTGCACGTCGATCTGCGCGACCTCGGCGGCGTCCAGCTTGCCTTGGCTTTTACCGGCCAGGGTCATGATGTCCATGCCTCGGTCGGTGCCGACCACGCTGAACCGGCCCGCTTCGAACACGATGTCCTCGGCCGCCGCCTCCAGCGCCTCGGACGCCGCCCGCTTGCCCTTCTCGATGACGCTGGCGGCGGTCACCAGAATGGCCTGGCCCTCGGAATATAGGCTGCGCGCGCCGCCGGTGCCGCCGCCCGAGGGGATGCTGTCGGTGTCGCCCTGGCGGACGCGGATTTTTTCACCGGGGATGCCGAGCTGGTCCACGGTCAGCTGTACATAGGCCGTCTCATGGCCCTGGCCGGTGCTCTGCGTGCCGACATAAACATCCACGAAGCCGTCTTCGGCGAAGCGGATTTCCGCGCGCTCGGACGGGGCGCCGCCGGTGGCTTCGAGATAATACGCCATGCCGATGCCGCGCTTGTGGCCCCGCGCGGCGGCGGCGGCCCGGCGGCCTTCGAAGCCGGCCCAGTCGATCTTCGTCAGCGCCGCGTCCAGCACCTTCTGAAACTCGCCGCTGTCATAGGTCTGCTTCATGGCGGTGACGTATGGCATGGCGCTCGATGGCACCATGTTCTTCCGGCGAATCGCGATGCGGTCCATGCCGATCTCCGCGGCCGCCGTGTCGATCAGGCGCTCCACCAGATAATTGCTTTCCGGACGCCCGGCGCCGCGATAGGCGTCCACTGGCACCGTGTGGGTGAAGGCGCCGATGACGTTGGCGTAGATCGCCTTGAAGCCATAGACGCTAGCCAGCACCTTGGTGCCGGCGCCGGTCGGGATGAACGGGCCGTAATTGCTGAGATAGGCGCCCATGTTGGCCACGTTCCGCGTGCGCAAAGCGAGGAAAATGCCATCCTTATCCAGCGCGATCTCGCCCCTTGTGATGTTGTCCCGGCCATGCGTGTCGCTCACGAACGCCTCGCTCCGTTCGCTGGTCCACTTCACCGGGCGGCCGAATTTGCGGGCGGCGTAGCAGGTCAGCACGTGTTCGGCATACAGGAACAGCTTCATGCCGAAGCCGCCGCCCACGTCCGGCGTCACCACGCGGAAGCGGTCCTCTGGCAGCTTGAACACCGCGCCGGCCAGCATCCCCTTGATGCTCCAGCCGCCCTGCGTGTTGGTATAGAGCGTGAAACGGTCGCCCTCGAACTGCGCGACCGCCGCGCGGGCCTCCATGCTGGAGACGATGATGCGGTTGTTCACGACCGTGAGCTGGGTCACGTGCGCCGCCTCGGTGAACAGCTTGTCGGTCGCGGCCTTGTCCCCGGCCTCCCAGTCGAACGCCACGTTGCCCTTTGCGTGGTCCCATACCGCGGGCACGCCGTGGTCCAGCGTCGCGCCAAGGTCGGTGACGCTGTCCAAAATCTCGTAATCGACTAGCACCGCCTCCGCCGCGTCGCGCGCGGCCTGGTGGGTTTCGGCGACGATGAAGGCGACCGGGTCCCCCACATGGCGGACAAACCCGTCGGCCAGCGCCGGGTGCGGGGTGTCGGCGCGGGGGGTGCCGTCCCGATTTTTCAGCGGAATGGCGCAGGGCACGCCACCGATGCCGTCGGCGTTCAAATCGGCATACGTGAGGATGCCGACGATGCCGGGCATGGCGCGGGCGGCGCTCACATCGAGGCTCACAATCTTCGCATGCGCATGCGGGCTGCGCAGCACGACGCCGATTGCCTCGTTCGGCAGCACGATGTCGTCCGTATAGCGGCCTTCACCGATCAGAAGGCGCGGATCTTCCACGCGGCGCACAGGTTGGGCCATGCCGAACTTGGTCATGATGCGATCTCCAAAGGTTCGGGCGTAACTTACGGCGTTACGCGGTTCCGCCAAGGGGGCCTGCCCAGGTTTACTCGGCTAAAACGTGCTCCGGCGTCTTGGTGCCGCCGAACCGGGCCTTCACCCGCTCCCGCATCGTCTGGAACACGACATACAGCATCGGGATCAGGAACACGCCGATGGTGCTGGCGGCGATCATGCCGGCGAACACCGGGGTGCCCACCGCGCGCCGGCTGATCTGCGCGGCGCCATCGGCGTTTACCAGCGGGATCAGGCCCAACACGAATGCGATGGAGGTCATCATCACCGCGCGGAACCGGGTCTGCGCACCGATCCGCGCCGCATCCGCGATGCTGGCGCCCTCCTCCCGCCGGTCCTTGGCGAATTCCACGATCAGGATGCCGTTCTTCGCCGCCAGCGCGATTAGCACCACGAGGCCGATCTGCGCATACAAGTCCAGCGACAGCCCGGCGATCTTCATGCCGATGAACGAGCCCAGCACGCCCACCGTCACCGACAGCAGCACGGGGATCGGGATCACCCAGCTCTCATACAGCGCCACCAGGAACAAATAGGCGAACAGCACTGCAAGCCCCAGGATCTTGCCGGTCTGCCCGGTTGCCGACCGTTCCTGGAACGCAGTCCCGGTCCATTCAAAACTATAACCCGGCGGCAGCGTGTCGGCGCTGATCTTCTCCATGACGTTCAGCGCATCGCCGGATGAAACGCCGGGCTTGGGGGTGCCTTGGATGGTGATGGAGCGGTAATTGTTATACCGGCTGATGGTCTGCGGCCCCAGCACGATCCGCGCGTCGGCGATGGAGCGGAGCGGCACCATGGTCCCGGTCTTGTTGCGGATATAGATGCGCCAGATCGCGGGAATGTCGGTCCGGTCGGCCGCCTCCCCCTGGATGTTCACTTGCCAGGTACGTCCGAACAGGTTGAAATCGTTCACATAAATTCCGCCCAGCGTCGCCTGCAAGGAGGTGAACACGTCGCTGATGCTGAGCCCCAGGGCCTGCGCCTTCTCCCGGTCGATATCGAGATAGATCGTAGGCGTGGTCGGGCTGAAGGTGCTGAACACCCGGGACAGGTTCGGGTTCTGATTGCTGGCGGCAAGCAGGCCGTTCAGCACGGCGCCCATCTCCACCGGCTCCCGCCCCTCGAGATTCTGCAGTTGGTATTCGAAGCCGCCGCCGGTGCTGAGGCCGATGATCGGCGGTAGGTTGAACGGGAAGATCACCGCCGAGCGGATTTGCTGCACGCCGCCGAACACCCGCCCGATCAGCGCCTGCACCTTATCCCCTGTGGCCTGCCGGTCGGCGAAGGGTTTGAGGCGCATGACCATGAACGCGGCGTTAGACTGGTTGCCGCCATCCAACAGCGAGAAGCCGACGATCGCCAGCACGTTCTGGATTTGCGGGATGTCCTTCATGATCTTCTCGACCCGCTCGGTGACCCCCCGTGTGCGGGTCACGCTGGCGCCGTCCGGCAGCTGGATGGCCACGAAGAACGCGCCCTGGTCCTCTTCCGGCAGGAAGCCGGTGGGGGTGATGGTGCTGAGACCGAAGATGCCGCCCGCCAGCAGACCGACCAGCACGAGCGAGAAAATCGCCACCCGGATCAGCCGCGTGACCACCGCCGTATAGCGGTCCCGCGCCCAATCGATCCCGCGCCCGATCCGGCCCATGATCCCGCGTTTGGGTCCCTCATGCCGCAAGAACACACCGCACAGCGCCGGGGACAGCGTGAGCGCATTAGTGGCGGAAATGAGCATCGCCACCGAAATGGTCACCGCGAACTGACGGAAAAGCGTGCCGGAGATGCCGGGGATGAAGCCGATCGGCACGAACACGCTGAGTAGCACCAGCGTGATGGCGATGATCGGCGCGGTGATCTGCCGCATCGCCTTCTTGGTGGCCTCCTTGGGCGAGAGGCCGGGCTCTTCCTCGAGCACCCGCTCCACGTTCTCCACCACCACGATCGCGTCATCGACCACGATACCGATGGCCAGCACGAGGGCCAGCAGGGACACGGTGTTGGCCGAGTAGCCTACCACCAGCAGCACGGCGAAGGTGCCAATCAGGCTGACCGGCACGGCGACGATGGGGATGATGGTGGCCCGGAGATTACCGAGGAACAGGAACACCACGACGGCGACCAGCAAAAATGCCTCGAGCAGCGTCTTCTTCACTTCCTGGATCGTGTCGGAGACGAAGGTGGAGCTGTTGTAGAACACTTGCGACTTGAGCCCGTCCGGATAGCGGGTGGCCAAATCTTTCAACGCCGCGTCGATCCGCCCGGCGGTCGCGACGGCGTTGGCACCGGGTGCCAAATAGACGCCCATGGTGACGGCCGGATTGCCGTTTAGCCGGCTTTCGCTGTCCCGTGTTGCGGCACCGAGCTCGACCCGCGCGACGTCCTTCACCTTTAGTAACGAGCCGTCCGGATTGGCGCGGACGATGATCTGGCCGAACTCCTCAATCGTCGTGAGCCGGCCCTTGGTCTGCAAATTGATCTGGAATTGCGTGTCGTCGCTGGTGGGACGGGCACCCACGCGTCCGACCGGGGCCTGCAGGTTCTGCTGCTGGATCGCCAGGATGATGTCGGACGGGGCCAGATTCAGGCTGATCAGGCGGTCATTGTCGAACCAGATGCGCATGGAATAGTCGAGCGCCCCGAACAGCGAGGCCGAGCCCACGCCCTGCACCCGGGACAGCCGGTCCAGCACGTTGATGGTAACGTAGTTGGAGATGAACAGCGGGTCCTGCTTGGCCCCCTCGCTGCTGAACGCGAGGAACTCCAGGATGGCCGACGAGCGTTTTTGGACCGTGACGCCGTTCCGCTGCACCTCCGCCGGCAGGCGGGACAGCGCCGACTGCACCCGGTTGTTCACGTTGACCGTGTTGATGTCCGGATTAGTGCCCAGGTTGAACGAAACCGTGAGGGTGTAGGTCCCATCATTGGCCGAGTTCGACTTCATATAGATCATCTGGTCGGCGCCGTTGACCTGCGCCTCCAGGGGTTGCGCCACCGTCGCCTCCACCACGGCGGCGCTGGCGCCGGGGTAGCGGGTGCTGACGGTCACCTGGGGCGGCACGATATCCGGGAACTGGCTGACCGGGATCACGAACAGCGCGAGTGCCCCGGCGATCACCGTGATGATGGCGATGACGATCGCCAGGCGCGGCCGATCGACGAAGACGGACGAGATCACGTCCGGGGCGCCTGGACCGGCAACGCGACGGGGGCCGTGGCGGGCGCCGGGTTCACGACGATGCCGGCGCGGACCCGCTGCACCCCGTCCACCACCACGGTCTCGCCTTCTTTGAGACCGGCCGAAATCACCGCGGTGTCGGGCGTGCTCTGGCCGAGCTGGATGCGCCGCTGCTCCGCCTTGTTGCCGTCGACCACCACCCAGACGTAGTTGCCCTGCTGATCGGACAATATGGCGGTGCGCGGGATGGCCAGCGCCTGCACCGGCTGTACCCCTTGGACGGTGACAGTCACGAACTCGCCATCCGACAGCTCCCGGTCACCTGGGTCGCCCTGTTTGATGCCGGGGCGGATCGGGTTCGAAATGCGGGCGCGCAGCGTCAGCGTGTCCGTGTTGGCCGTCACACTCGGATCGACGTAGTCGAGCTTGCCGGCGATGTCATAGGCCCGGCCATTCGGCAGCACGAGCTTGATGGTGACGGCACTAAGGCCCCCCTTGTCGGCATAGCGGTCACGCAGATCGATGGCCGCGCGGACCGAGATCGGGAACAGCACATACATCGGATCCTGGCTGACGATCGTCGTGAGCACGCCGGTGCTGGGGCTCACGACGTTGCCGGCCGTCACCGCCGTCCGCCCGATCTTGCCATCGATGGGGGATTTGATCTCGGTGTAGTCCAGGTTGATCTGAGCCGTGCGGAGCTGCGCCTGGGCATTCAGTAACTGCGCGCCCTGGCTGCGCTGGGCGCTCAGGGCGTCGTCAACCTTGCTCTGCTGCCCGGCGGCCGAACTCATCAGCGCCTGCGCCCTCCCGAGGGTCAGGCCATTATTTTGTAGTAGGGCCTGGTTCTGCGCCACGACCGCTGCCTGCGCCGCCACCTGTGCCTCGAATTGCGGGCGCTCCAACATATAGAGTATGTCGCCAGCATGGACGTCCGACCCCTCGGCGAACATTCGCTTTTCGAGGAACCCGGTCACCCGTGCGACGATGTCCACCCGGTTCACGGCCTGGATCCGGCCAACGAATGTACTGGTTTCCAAGACCGGGCGGACTTGCGCCTGGGCCACGCCGACGGCCGGTGGACCGGCTGGGGCTTGCGCCCATGCCCCGCATGTTAAGAGGCCGCCTGTTAAGAGGCCGCCCGTTAAAAGGACGCCCGTTGAGAACACGACAGAACACACCCGCCACCGCATCGCCGTCACCTGCATGGTTCCAATTCAATATGGCAGGACGCGACCTATTGCATAGCACAATGCCGCGAGGGTTGCGTCGCACCACCCCGCGCTTCACCCTAGCGGGATCGGGAGGGCGAACATGCGTGAATGCGTGATAATATGTGAGGTCGGACCGCGGGACGGGCTGCAAATGGCCAAGGGGCGGATGCCGACGGCGGTGAAAATTCGCTGGATCGAAGCCCTGGCCGCGGCGGGCCTGCCCGAGATCGAGGTCGGCAGCTTCGTGCCCGCCCGGGTCATTCCACAAATGTCCGACACCGCGGAGGTGGTGGCGGCCACGCGCCGATTGCCGGCGGTGATCGTGGCGCTGGCGCCCAATTTGCGCGGCGTGCAGGCGGCGGTCGCGGCGGGCGCGGACCGGGTGACGATCCCGGTATCGGTCAGCGAAGGGCACAGCCGGGCCAATACCAACCGTGGCACCATGGAACAGGTGTCGGAGGTGGCGCGGATCGTGGAATGGGCGCGGAGTGAGGCGCTTCCGCTCGAGATCGAGGCCGCGTGCAGCACGGCGTTCGGGTGTTCCATCGATGGCGTGGTGCCCCTGGGCCGGGTGGTGGCGGTGGCGTCCGCCCTGGCCGCCTCGGGGGTGGGCATGATCGCGCTGGCCGACACCGTCGGCTACGCGCACCCGGCGCAAATTCGCAGCACGGTGCAGGCCGTCCGGGCGGCGATCGGCGAGCGGTTTGCCGGGCTGCACCTCCATGACACCATGGGTCTCGGCATCGCCAACGCGTTGGCCGGGCTGGAGGAGGGGGTGCGGAACTTCGACGCCTCATTGGCCGGGCTGGGCGGCTGCCCATACGCGCCGGGGGCGAGCGGGAACATCGTGACGGAAGACCTTGTTTTCATGTTAGAAAGTATGGGATTCGAGACAGGGATCGATCTGGAACGGCTCGTGGCAGCGCGCGCCTATTTGACCGAGGGCCTTCCTGGTGAGGCGTTGCATGGTGGCCTGGCCCAGGCGGGGCTGCCACCCACGTTCCGGGCCGCGGCATGAGCCAGATGCCGCTCGCGGGCCTGCGCGTCGTCGAATTCACCCACATGGTCATGGGCCCGGCCTGCGGCTTGGCGCTGGCGGATTTGGGCGCGGACGTGGTGAAGGTGGAGCCGGCCGGGCGCGGTGATAACACACGGCGGCTGGCGGGGGCGGGGAGCGGCTTTTTTGCGGTATTCAACCGCAATAAGCGGAGCCTGGCGCTCGATATGAAAACCCCGGACGGCATGGCGGTGGCGCGGCGGCTGATCGCCCGGTCCGACATTCTGATCGAGAATTTCCGCCCCGGCGCCATGGACGCGCTCGGCCTGTCTTGGGACATTTTGCGGGCGGAGCATCCGCGGCTGATATACTGCAGTTGCAAGGGGTTCCTACCCGGACCGTATGCGCATCGGACGGCGCTGGACGAGGTCGTGCAGATGATGGGCGGGCTGGCGTATATGACAGGAATGCCGGGTAAGCCGATGCGCGCCGGGTCATCGATCAACGACATCCTGGGCGGCACGTTCGCCGCACTCGGCATTTTGGCGGCGGTGATCGAGCGGCAATCGACGGGCGTGGGGAAGCACGTGCAGGCCGGCTTGTTCGAAAACAACGCGCTGCTGGTGGCCCAGCACATGGCGCAGGGCGTGATCACCGGCGAATTCCCGCCGCCGATGGGGGTGCGTCGCCCGGCCTGGCCAGTCTATGACGTGTTCGATACGGGCGATGGTGGCCAGGTGTTCGTGGGCGTGGTGACCGACAGCCAATGGCAGGTGATGTGCCACTCCTTCGGCCTTAAGACACTCGCGGTCGACCCGGCGCTGCAGACCCAGGCCGACCGGCAGGCGGCGCGCAGTTGGATGCTGCCGATCGTCGCGGCCGCGTTCGCCGCGCTTACAAAGCCAGAGCTGATGCAGCGCTGCGAGGTCCTGGGCCTGCCGTTTGCGCCGATCGCGACGCCGGCCGACCTATTCGACGACCCGCATCTTGCCGAGCCCGGCGGGATGCTGCCGGTCACGCTGGAGGATGGCCGGACGCTGCCGGTGCCGGGCCTGCCGCTCGCGCTGGACGGGGAGCGCCTGACGATCCGGCGCGATTTGCCCGGCGTCGGGCAGCATAATGACGAGTTGATGGCGGAGTTGGGCTGGCCGATCGCGGCTGAGTACGTCTGAAAGCGTCTCGTATTGTGACGTTTGGTATCGATGGCGCTAAGATGGCGTGAAATGGGGGTCGGGACGGTTGATCTTACCGGAAAGGCGCAGTAACTCGCACTTTCGTGATACAACCGGAGGTTACATTGGACACCACCCTCGTTACCGTAAGCTTGGCCGGACCCACGCTGCCCCACACCATTACGGTCACCGGCGGCGGCATCATTCCGGACACCATCACCGGCCTCACGCCGCATAATTGGACCGCGGATGCGAACGGGCTGTTCCATACCACGACGGATCTGAAGGCGGAGTGGCACGCGATCCATGAGCTGATGGTGGCCGGCATGAACGCCGGCCTGACGCCGATCCAGCATCTGGAGGGCAATGCGGAAGCGGTTTTCGACAACACCGGCCTATCCAAGCTGAGTGCCACGCACCAAGCGGTGGCGCGTGAAGACGTGCAGCGGGAGCTGGACGCGATGGGCGGCGCGATGGCGATCAACCAATCCGCGCTCGGCATTGACCCCAGCAAGCCGCTCACCAACGACACCTATCTGGCGCTCGAGCATACTCTGCAGGGTAACGCCACGTTGCAGGAGCTGGGGTGGCAGGGCCACGGCCTGAACAACCCGCCGGCCATAAAATACCGCGGCTTCACGAACGACATCCAAAACAGTGTGGACAATACGACGAAGTATATCGGCGGCGGCCTGAATAACGGTAAGCTGGCGCTGGCGGACTTTATGGATGACAACATCATGTCGCACACACCGTTTCCGACGGTGTTCCAGGGTGGCCGCCTTGAGCAGTTGAACCAGAATTCAAATGCCGAGAATTCACTTAATCAGGCCGTGCGGGCGCTGGATGCTGGCATGTATAGCCGGACCTACACGGCTGCCGATTTCGGGAAGACCGTTCCGGTGCCGGTGCCGCCGGTCAGCCCGCCCGTGAAGCCGCCCGTGGCGCAGCCGCTCCCGGTTCCAGCCGGGTTCGAGCGGACGCTGGATGGCAGCCTGATCTCGAACACCATAACCGAGACGGCACATACCTGGATCGCCGGTGCGGACGGATTGTTCCACACCACGACCGACCTTAATGCCGAGTGGCACACTATTTATGCCACCATGCTGTCCGGCAAGGCCGCCACGCTCACCGCCATCCAACGGCTCGAGGGCAACGCGGAGGCGGTGTTCGAAAATACCGGCCTCAGCAAACTCAGCGTCAAGCAGCAAGAAGTGGACCGGGAAGACGTGCAGCGTCAGCTGGACGCGATGGGCGCGGCCATCCGGATCGACGGCACGACCTTCGGCTTCGACCCCACTCAGCCGATGACCGAGCGCACCTACTTGGCACTCGAGCATACGCTGCAAGGTGACAAGGCATTGGAGGAGCTGGCGACCCAGGGCCACGGCCTGAACAATCCGCCATCGGCCAAATATCGCGGCTTCACCAACGATTTCCAGAACAATGTCGATAACAAGACGAAGTATATCGGCGGCGGCCTCAACAATGGTGAGAAGGCGATCGCGGATTTCTTCGATGACAGCCTATTGTCCCACACCCCGTTCTCGACCGTCTATCACAACGGCAAGCTGGTGCAGTTGAACCAGAACGGCAACCGCGAGACGCCGCTCGATCAAGCCGTGGCCGCGCTCAACGCCAACATGTACGGACGCACCCTCACGGCGGCCGATTTCAGCCACGCTTAACCGTCATTGCGAGCCGCTTGGCGAAGCAATCCAGGGACGACATGGGCGCTGGTTGCCCCTAGATTGCTTCTCCGCCAAGCGGCGGCTCGCAATGACGATTGGAACGGTGGTCGTCACCCCGGATGCGGCACACCGCCGTTTGGCTTAAGATCGGTGGACAGTTCGGCCAGCCGGCGGGAGCTGGCGACGATCCGCTCGAGCGCGCGGGCCCGGTCCGCCGGGCCGCTGCCGGGTTCGTCCGCCTCGAGCATCTCCAGCAATAAACGCTGGAACTCGGCCTGATTGGTTGGGCTCATGTGCGCCCGGCCAAACGTCACCTCCCCCAGGCGCTCCGGCAGGCCCGTCGTGATGTCGAGCTGATTGCCGAAATAATGCAGCAGGCGCCCGGCGCGGTCATGCACCGGCGACAGGAACAACAGGTTCCAGAACGCGCGCCCATCCTTGCGATGGTTCACGATCCACTCGATGCAGCCTTCCTCATCCTTGATCGCCTGCTTGATCCGGGCAGAGGTGCCAAGGTCTGTCCGCGGCCCCTGCAAAAACCGGCAATTTCGCCCGATGATCTGATCCAGGCCATAGCCGGTCATGGTGGCGAACGCCGGGTTGGCGGCAATAAGCGGATGGTCCGGCTGATGCGGGTCGGATAAAACCATGGCCTCCGTACTGTGCTGCACGGCGGAAATGAGGGCGCGGGTGAGGGTCTGGTCGAACATAACGCCGTCCTAGCATCAGCCGTGCTGGCGACAAAACCCGGCACTGTCACCCGGGCCGAGCCGTTTCAATTCAGGAACAGCTTGCCCGGGTTCATAATGCCGCGCGGATCGAGCGCCGTCTTGATCTGCCGCATGACGGCCAGCGTCTCCGCGCCGTGCTCGGTCTCCAGGAACTCGCGCTTGCCGATGCCCACGCCGTGCTCGCCGCTGCAGGAGCCGCCGAGGGACAGCGCACGGGCGACGATCTTCTGGTCCAGCGCCCACGCCGCCGCGAGCCCGGCCTCCCCGTCCGGCACCAAGATCACAGTGTGGAAGTTGCCGTCCCCCACGTGGCCGACAATCGGTGCCGTGAGACCGGACGCCTCGATATCTGCCTTGGCACCCACGATCAGCTCGGTCAGCCGCGAGATCGGCACGATGGCGTCGGTCGTGACGCCGCGGCAGCCGGGCTGCAGCGCCAGCGCCGCCCAATAGCCGTCATGCCGCGCCTTCCAGAGTCGGTTGCGCTCGGTAGCGTCGGACGCCCATTGAAACCCCTCCGCGCCATGGCCGGCGGTGAGTTCCTCCGCCAGCGCCGCCTGCTCGGCCACTGCGGCGGGCGTGCCGTGAAATTCCAGGAGCAGCGTGGGGGTGGGGCGGAGGCCGTCCAGTTTGGAATAGGCGATGCTGGCCCCCATCTGCACGTCATCCAGCAGCTCGATCCGGGCGATGGGGATGGCGGCGGCCAGGATGTCGAGCACGCTATCGACCGCGCCGGCCAGCGTCGCGAATTGGCAAATGGCGGCGCTCATCGCCTCCGGAATGGGATGCAGGCGCAGCTGGATTTCGGTGATGACACCCAGCGTGCCCTCACTGCCGATCATGAGGTGCGTGAGGTCATACCCGGTGCTGGACTTGCGCACCCGCCCGCCGGTCTTAATCAACCGCCCATCCGCCAGCGCCACCTCCAGCCCCAGCACATTCTCCCGGATGGTGCCATACTTCACCGCCGCGGTGCCGCTGGCGCGCGTGGCACACATGCCGCCAATGGTGCAGACGCTGCCGGGATCCACGGGGAAAAACAGCCCCTGGTCCCGCAAATGCTCGTTCAGTTGCTGCCGGGTGACGCCGGCCTGCACCCGGCAATCCATATCGGCGGCGTTCACCTCGAGGATGGCGGTCATGCGGGTGAGATCGAGGCTGATGCCGCCACGGACCGGGGTGACGTGACCCTCGAGCGACGTGCCGGCGCCGAACGGGGTGACGGGCACGCCGTGCTGATGGCACATCCGCAATATCTGCGCCGCCTCCGCGCTGGTCTCGATAAACGCGACAGCGTCCGGCAAGACCCGGGGCTGCGCATCCTCGCCATGGCTATGCTGCTCCAGCAGGGCGGCGCTGGTGGTGAGCCGGTCACCGAGGAGCGTGCGGGCCTGGGCGATGACCAGGTCCACGGGGTTCAGGGGATGGTTCATATTGTGTCTTCGTAAATGGCGTCGATTGAGATGGAAATGCCCGGCGGATCGAGCGTGATGAGCCCCTCGCGCAGCAAGCTGGTGTGGATACCGTCAGACCGCCGCCCGTGGTGGATGACAGCCTGGAGGTCAGCCCTAAAGATCAAATAATGCTGAATGGACAAAACGCGAAAGTAGTCGGTGAGCTTTATACCAGTATCGATGTGTTTCGTAGAAGGCGAGAACACCTCGACCACCATGACAGGCTTTGAAGCCGCAATCGCCTCGCCACTAAGCAGTTCCCCACAATTGACGGTCGCGTCCGGCTCGTAATCCGTTTTGTCGCCAATCTCGATCGTGACACCATCGCCCAGGGCTTCGCAGGGCAAGGCTGCGTGACGGATCGCGCGATCAAGGGCTAACCAAACGCGGGTCTTGATGCGCACGTGCTCGACGCGTTCAGGCGCCATGACAATGACCTCGCCCATGACGCGCTCAGTCCGTCCTCGCGGCTGCGCCTCGGCCCAAGCCCGATACTCGGCCCGGCTCATGATGAAAGTGGTCTCGATGGCCTGCTTCTTCATGTGCGGCAGTTTGCCATCAGCGCGGCAAGACAGCCAGTACGATCGGCAGCGCCCAATCCCCCCAGCGAAACCCCAACACCTGGACGGACGCGCCCTTCATCTGCGTCTCCCACCGGCCGCAGCCGGCGAGGGCGTGATACCAAAGCTCGATCTGGCTGACACCCTCCGCCGTCATTGCGAGCGAATCAAAGCAATCCAGGGGCAACAGACGCTCATGTCACCCGTGGATTACTTCGCCAAGTGGCTTGCAATGACGGATTAGGAAGCGGTTATGTCTTCTGATTCATGGTATAAGTGATAAAGCCGAGAACGATCGCCACATCTGCCGCCAGCGCAACTCTAATCTATACTGTGATTGGCCGCGTCGATCGGACTACCTGTCTTCTATCAAGCGGCGCTCGGCTGTGGATCGATCCGTCGATAACGGCTCTTTTCAACGAATTCCAAGATACCATGATCTCGAAGCACTTGCGTCTGTTGCCGAACTTTGGCGCGGACATTGTTGTTTTTCGGATATTTTTGGCTGAGCTCATGCTCAAAGCGGTAAAGGTCGGCGAGTGCGAACTCTGTAACCCCGATCCGCTCAATGCATTGCAGCACGTCCAATAACCAGCCGCGGGCCTCTGCACGTTGATTAGCCAAGAAAACGCATGACTTCCTTTGAGCGAGCACTTGGGCCGCCGGCACTGCTACGCCGCGCAAGACGAGGGTTATCTTGCCTGCCATGGGAAAGCCGGCAAGACGGATGGTACAGCCCACCCAGTTCGGGCGGCGGGCATGGGGCGGCGTGGGGTTCTTCTTGGCGATCATATCCGTCGTGAAAAAGTGGCGCGGCACAAGCATAAGACCGCTCACTTTCATGCCGGTCCGATTGTAATTCAAGACCAAGAGACTTGGGTTGGTATTGCTCCCGAGACGCTCCATCATCGTCTTGTGGACACCATCGACGATGCTGTTACCGAGCACGCCCGCCTTACTTTTAAGCTCGAAATTTTCGGAGCATGCTGGGCACTGGAAATCGAGTGCATGGCGGTTTGGCTCGGACCGCTGCATCTGTGCATGACCGCAGGCCGGGCAGAACAGCTCGCGATGCGCCCACGCCTCGCTCATGACGCGGATGCGCTGGCTCTGGCCGGAGTAAGCCGCGGCCAACATGGTATCAAAGTGCAGGTCCAAGGGCCGCCTCCCGGGCTGATGACCGGATCACCGATAGCCGATCCTGGTTTGACGGTAAAAACTGCCACGCCTAGCCTGACGGCAGCAGGAGATACGCGATGCCCAACAAACTCAAACAACTCTGGGAAGCCGGGACGCCCACCATCAATGGCTGGCTCGCGGTGCCCAGCGGGTTTGCCGCCGAGGTGATGGCGCGGGCGGGGTGGGAGAGTGTGACCGTCGATATGCAGCATGGGGTGCAGGATTATCAGTCCATGATGCAGTGCTTTCAGGGCATGCAGGGCAGCCCGGTCGTGCCCATGGTGCGCGTCCCCTGGAACGAGCCCGGCATTATCGGCAAGGCGCTCGATGGTGGGGCGTATGGCATTATTTGCCCCATGATCAATTCGCGGGCGGAGGCGGAGGCGTTCGTCAGCTATGTGCGCTATCCGCCGCTGGGCAAGCGGTCGAACGGGCCGATCCGGGCCGGGATTTATGGGCAGAGCACCGGGTATCAGATGACCGCCAACGAGGAAATCCTGTGCATGCCGATGATCGAGACCGAGCAGGCGGTCAATGATCTGGAGCATATCCTGGACGTTTCGGGGATCGACGCCGTGTATATCGGGCCGTCCGACCTGTCATTCTCCATGGGCGGCACGCCGACCCTGGACCAGACCAATGACAAGCAGATCGGCATGTATGAGCGTATCCTGCGTGAGACCAAGAAGCGCGGCATCTATGCTGCCATCCATTGCGGCACGACAGATTACGCGCGCCGCATGCATCAGATGGGCTTCAACATGATCACCGTGGGCAGCGACGCCGTGTTCATCGCGCAGGGGGCGGCCGCCGCGGTGAAAGCGATGCTGGCGTGACCCCCACCATCCGGCTGCATGCGGGGGACGCGGTCGTGATCGCCCGCAGCACGGTGCTGCCGGGCACCGAGGTGGCGCCCGGCGTGCTGGCGGTCGAGCGTATTCCGGCCGGGCATAAGGTGGCGGTCCGGGCCTTGGCGCCGGGTGAGGAAATCCGCCGCTATGGCCAGATTATCGGCTTCGCCACCGCCCCCATCCTCCCCGGCGGTCATGTGCATACCCAGAATTGCGGCATGGGCGACTTCGCCAAGGACTACGCCTACGCCCAAGACGCCCGGCCCACCGCAATGGCCAACGAACAACGCACCTTCTTGGGCATCCGCCG
The DNA here is from genome assembly GCA_043758105.1 of Rhodospirillales bacterium. Lineage (GTDB taxonomy): Bacteria > Pseudomonadota > Alphaproteobacteria > Acetobacterales > Acetobacteraceae > JANPPS01. The sequence goes on from JAYVOF010000222.1 coordinate 17,224, forward strand.
GGCCGATGGAAGGGTGGCGACGCGGAACTACATCGGCATCCTCACCAGTGTGAACTGCAGCGCGCATGTGGCCGGGCTAATTGCGGACGTATTCAAGCGCAATCCCTTCACCGGCCACGACCCCCTGGCCGAGTTCCCGAATGTGGACGGCGTGGTCGCGCTCACCCACAAGACCGGCTGCGGCATGACCGATGGCGAGCCCCTGCGCGTCCTGCGCCGCACGCTGGCTGGTTATGCGAGGCATGTGAATTTCAGCCACGTCGTGGTGCTAGGCTTGGGCTGCGAGGTGAACCAGATCTCGGGCCTGCTGGCCGAGCAGCGCCTGGCCGGGCGCATCCGCGACATGGACATCCAGACCATGGGCGGCACCCGCAAGACGGTGGAGGCCGGCATCGCCTTCGTGCGCGAGGTGCTTGCCGAGAGCAACGCTGTGCACCGCGAGCCGGCGCCGTTGTCTGAGCTGACGGTGGCCCTGCAATGCGGCGGCAGTGACGGCTATTCAGGCGTCTCCGCCAACCCGGCGCTGGGCGTCGCCTCCGATCTGCTGGTCCGCCACGGCGGGACGGTGATCCTGTCCGAAACCCCCGAGACGTACGGCGCCGAACACCTCTTAACCCGCCGCGCCGTCAGCCCCGAGGTGGGCGAGAAGCTAGTCGGCCTGATGCGCTGGTGGGAGGCGTATTGCGAGCGCGAAGGCGCCGAGATGAACGCCAACCCCAGCCCCGGCAACAAGGCGGGCGGCCTCACCACCATCCTGGAGAAATCCCTAGGCGCCATGGCCAAGGCCGGCAGCACCAACCTCGTGGACGTGGTGCGCTACGCGGAGCCGGTGACGGCCCGCGGCTTCGTCTTCATGGACACGCCGGGCTACGATCCGGTGGCGGCGACGGGGCAAGTGGCGGGCGGCGCCAATTTGGTGTGTTTCACCACCGGTCGCGGCAGCGTGTTCGGCTGTAAACCCTCGCCGTCCATCAAGCTCGCGACCAACACGCCGATGTTTCAGCGCATGGAAGACGACATGGACATCAACTGCGGCACGATCCTGGATGGGGAGGAAAGTGTCGAGCAGGTGGGGGCCCGGGTGTTCGAACGAATGATCCGGGTGGCGAGCGGGGAGCGGACGAAGAGTGAAGGGTTCGACGTGGGCGGTGCGGAGTTTGCGCCGTGGGTTTTGGGCGCGACGATGTGACTTTCGTTCGATGAGCCCCTTTGGCCTCGCGCGTCAGCGGTTCCGGCGGCGCCCGGCGGCTGTCCTCGGCCTGATTGTTATCCTGTTATTCATTGTGGCCGCCATCGCAGCACCCCTCGTCGCCCCTTACGACCCGATCGCCACGAGTTGGACCCTGGTCCGGAAGGCACCCAGCCTCGCGCACTGGATGGGGACGGACGAGAATGGCCGCGACGTGCTGTCCCGCGTAATCTTCGGGGCCCGCGCGTCGCTGCTCGCGGGTGCCGTATCGGTCGGGATCGCCGGCGGGATCGGCGTGCCGCTGGGCTTGGCGGCGGGATTGCTGGGCGGCTGGGTGGATGCGGTGATCGGACGGGTGGTGGACGCCATGCTGGCCTGCCCGTTCCTGATCCTCGCCATCGCCCTTGCCGCCTTCCTCGGGCCGGCGCTCAGCAACGCCATGATCGCCATCGGCGTGACCGCCGCCCCCATTTTCGTCCGCGTCGCCCGCGGCGCCACCATGGACGCGGCCACGCAGGACTATGTCGAGGCCGCTTACGCCCTCGGCAACCCGCCCTGGCGCGTGGCATTCCGGCATATCCTGCCCAACATCGTGCCGCCGATTTTGATACAGGCGACGCTCGCCATCGCCGCCGCCATCATCGCCGAGGCGAGCCTCAGCTTCTTGGGCCTCGGCCAGCAACCGCCCGCGCCGTCCTGGGGCAGCATGCTCAACGCCGCCCAGCGCTTTCTAACGCAGGCGCCGTGGCTCGCCATCTTCCCTGGCGCGGCGATCTTCTTGGCAGTACTCTCATTCAACGTGGTGGGGGACGGCCTGCGCGATGCGCTGGACCCCCGCCGCCGCTAAGGGAGAAAAACACATGCAAACCTGGGCCGTCGTCACGAACGGGGAAGACCTGCAGCACCTCGAACAGCCCACGCCGGTGCCGACCGGGACGCAGGTACTGATCGAGGTCACGCATTGCGGCGTGTGCCATTCGGACCTGCACCTCTGGGACGGCTATTACGATCTGGGCGGCGGCAAGCGGATGTCCTTGAAGGACCGCGGCGTCACCCTGCCGCTGTCGATGGGCCATGAAATCGTGGGGCGGGTGGTGTCCTGGGGGCCGCAAGCCACCGGGGTGGCGGTCGGTGAACTTCGGATCGTGTTCCCCTGGCTCGGCTGCGGTACCTGCGCCACGTGCCTGGCGGAGGATGATAATATGTGCGTGGTGGCCAGCCACAGCATGGGGGTGATCGAGCCGGGCGGCTATGGCACCCATGTGATTGCGCCGCATCCCCGCCACCTGATCGATTTCGGCACCATCGACCCGGCGGTTGCCGCCACCTACGCCTGCAGCGGCATCACGGTCTATTCCGCCATCCGCAAGGTGCTGCCGATGGCGCCCGATGAGCCGATCGTCCTAGTGGGGGCCGGCGGACTGGGATTGGCGGCGATCCATATCCTCAAGGCGCTGGGCCACCGGGCGATCGTCTCGGTCGATCTCAGCGCCGAAAAACGGCAGGCCGCGCTGGATGCCGGCGCGACCTCGGCGGTCGATGGCACCGGGCCTAACGTGACAAAGCACATCCTCGCCGCCTGTGGCGGCCCGGTTCTGGCGGTCATCGATCTCGTAAACGGCACCAGCACTGCGGCCTTCGCCATTCCGGCGCTTCGTAAGGGCGGTCGGCTGGTGCAAGTCGGCCTGTTCGGGGGCGAAATGGTCGTTCCGCTGCCGATGATGCCGATCCGGGCGCTCACGATCCAAGGCAGCTACGTCGGCAATCCGAAGGAGCTACGAGAGCTGGTGGCGTTGGGCCAGAACGGACGGGTCGTGGCGTTACCGGTGACCGAGATGCCGCGTGCACAAACCAATCAGGCGCTGCAGCGTCTCAAGAGCGGTCACGTCACCGGCCGCCTGGTTCTGGTTGCCGACTGACGAAAACCGCCCGTGTCAGTGCGCGCCGCTTGGCGGAGAAGCAATCCAAGGACCGCAAGCGCGCTTGTGGACTATGGTTTGCGTCTCCGCCAAGAGGCGCCTCGCACTGAAAGGTCACGTAGTATGGCGGTTGGTTTGACGGGACTACAACCGGCGCTCGGAAAAGATGAAGTGCGGCGGCGGCACCTGGTTCGCCAAGGATTGCCGCATGATGGGCACAGCGTAGCGGAGCCGGCGCACGACTTGAGGCGGCGCGGGCGTCGTGTCTCCCGAGCCCCACCCGGCATATTGTGCTGCGGTCACGCCCAGGATGTCACACCGTTCCGCCCGGGATATATCGAGTGCTATGGCCATACGGTCGAATTCTGCCAGTTCGCACCGCATTGAATCTACCTTGATATTAGACACCGCGCCCTCCTCGGGAAGGGTCTTCTAGGCCTCCACGCGCTCGCTCTGCAAGCTTGATTGTATCGCTACGTAATTTGATACGGCTGACGCGACCCTTTTGCCGGGCGGACAGCCGGTCCGAGTGTGAGGCTTGCCAGCGCAACCTGACCGCGCGACCGCTCGTAACGCGGCTCGGCCAGAAGGGACGCGCGCAACAGTGCAGCCACGAAAGACCGGCCCCAGCCGAGTGCCGAATGGTCCTCGATCGCCTGCCAACAAGCGAGCCACCGTTCCCGCCGCTCCGCCAGCGTCATCATCAGCGCAATATTCAGGGTCTCAGCCACCTGTTCGGCATCGTAGGGGTTCACGACCATCGCGGCCTGCAACTGCTCGGCCGCGCCTGCGAACGCCGATAGCACCAGCACGCCCGGGTCCGCCGGGTCCTGGGCGGCGATATATTCTTTCGCCACCAGATTCATGCCATCACGAAGCGGTGTCACCAGCCCCACGCGCGCCGCCCGCATGTAGCCTGCGACGGTGTTGCGGGCGCCCGCCCGGGCGATCAACCGCAGGGGTGACCAATCGGGCTCGCTGAACGCACTGTTGATTGCCCCCGCCTCCTGCTCGATCTGCATGCGTAACTCTCGATAGGCGACGACGTCCGTGCGGGATTCGGCGGCAATTTGCAGGAATGTGACCCGGCGCAGCCATTCCGGGCGGCTCTCCAACAGATGGCGGTAGCCGGCCAGACGTTGTGGCAACCCCTTCGTCGGGTCCATCCGGTCCACACCCAGGATCAGGTGCTGCCCCGCCACACTCCGGCGCAGGCGTCCGGACGGCGCGTCGGCGGCGGCGACGCGCGCAGTTTCGGCAAATGCGCGGGTTTCGATCTCGACCGGGAATGTGCCGATGCACACCCTACGTCCGGCGACCAGCAACATGCCGTCCGGCAGCCGGACCGCGTCGCCCAATCGGATCGCCGCCGCGGCAAAATTCTCGACATCGTTCGCGGTCTGAAACCCGATCAGGTCCGCTGCCAGCACGTCACGCACCAACGCCCCCGCCTCGGGTGTCAACGACAGGATATCCGCCGCGGGGAATGGAATGTGCAAGAAAAAGCCGATCGGCACTCGCACGTTCCGCGCCCGCAACAACGCCGGTAAGCAAAATAAATGATAGTCGTGCACCCAGATCAAATCATTGGCCCGCGCCATCGGTGCCAAAGCATCGGCGAATTTCTCATTAACGTGGCGATAAACGGCCGCACTGCGCCGGTCGAAGCTCATCAGCTCCGGCAAGGAATGCATAAGGGGCCACAGAGTGGAGTTCGAGAATTCGTTATAATACCGGTCAGGCTCGTCTTGCGTGAGGTCGATCGTCGCGTAGTCCACACCGCCCGCACCGACGGTCTTGACCGCCAATGTATCCGATATCTGGCCGCTCC
>JAYVOF010000223.1:0-22159 GCA_043758105.1 Rhodospirillales bacterium
CACCTGCTACATCTCGGTGTCTGGCCTTTGATCATGGGCGTCACGATGTACTTGCAGCAAAAGCTGAACCCGCCGCCGCCCGATCCGGTGCAGGCCAAGATCTTCCAATTTATGCCGATCATCTTCACGTTCATGATGTCGAGCTTTCCGGCCGGCCTCGTGATCTACTGGAGCTGGAACAACCTTCTGACGATTGCACAACAATGGACGATCATGCGCCGGACCCAGATTTCAGCCTCCCAGCTGGCGCGGACCTAGCCGAACAGATCGAGGCGGGCCGGCTGCTGTTTGCGGCCGACTGCCAGTTCTTCTACGCCGCCCAGCGGCTGGATCAATTGCCCGATCTCGGCCTGCCGGAGGTGGCATTTGCCGGGCGCTCCAACGTTGGTAAATCCACCCTTATCAACGCGCTCACCAATCGGAGTACCCTCGCTCGCGCGTCGAACACGCCGGGGCGAACGCGGCAGCTCAATTTCTTCGACCTGGGTGGGCGGCTCACGCTGGTCGATATGCCGGGCTATGGCTTCGCCCAGGCCGCACGAGAGGTGAAGGCGGATTGGCAAGGCCTGATGTTCGAATACCTCCGCGGCCGTCCGACGCTGCAGCGGGTGGTCTTGCTGCTGGATAGCCGGATCGAACTGAAAGCCTCCGACCACACGGTGATGGAGCTGCTCGATCGCGCCGCGGTCACGTACCACCTCGTGCTCACCAAGGCGGATGGCGTGACCGTGGCAGCCCTGGCGCGGAAAGAGGCGGAAGTCACGGCGCTGCTGACGCAACATCCGGCGGCCTACCCGGCGATCCAGGTCACCAGCAGCCAGACCGGGCAGGGCATCCCGGCGCTGCGGGCGGAGCTGGCAAGCGTCGCCGCGCCCGGTTGATGCCGGCCACGCTTGACAGCCTCCGCTCGACGGGACACCCCCCTCTGACACCGCGCGCGGCGCATGACGGAGGACGACGCATGACCCTGACCCGCGAACAGCTGCAAGCCGCGGCTGACGAGGCTGAGATCCTGGTTCAAGCGCTGCCGTTCCTGCGCCGCTATGCCGGGGTTACCGTGGTGGTCAAATACGGTGGTCACGCGATGGGTGACGAGCATCTGGCCACCACGTTCGGCCGGGATATCGCGCTGCTGAAGCAGGTGGGCGTCAATCCCGTGGTGGTGCACGGCGGCGGGCCGCAGATCAACGCGATGTTGCAGCGTCTGGCGATCAAATCGAGCTTCATCGATGGGCTGCGCGTGACGGACGAGGCGATGGTCGAGGTGGTCGAGATGGTGCTGGCCGGCACCGTGAACAAACACGTGGCGGGTCTGATCAACCAGGCCGGGGCGCTGGCGGTCGGTATTTGCGGCAAGGATGGCGGGCTGATCCGTGCCAAGAAGCTGACCCGGACCGTGCGCGATCCCGGCAGCCATATCGAGCGCGCGCTCGACCTCGGTTTTGTGGGCGAACCGGTGCACGTGGACGTCCGTGTGATCCACGCCCTGACGGGGGCGGGGCTGATCCCGGTCATCGCGCCGGTCGGGATGGGCGAAGACGGCCAGACCTACAACATCAACGCGGATACGGTTGCCGGCGCGGTCGCGGGCGCATTGGGGGCCCGGCGTCTGCTGATGCTGACGGACGTGCCGGGCGTGATGGACGCGCATCGGCAGGTTATCCCCGAGATGACCATCGCCGATGTGGAGGCCGGTATCGCCAGTGGTGTGATTACCGGTGGTATGGTGCCCAAGGTCGAAAACTGTGTCGACGCGGTTCGCAAGGGTGTGAAGGGTGCCGTCATCCTGGATGGCCGTATGGGCCACGCGTGCTTGCTGGAGCTGTTCAAGGAGGGCGGTATCGGAACCCTGATCCGGGCCTGAGACTGGGATCGTTGCGGTGTCTATGAGGCCGGCTTGTTGAGCAGCTCCAATTGCCAGCGCATTTCTTCCTCGCTGAACGGGTAGGCACCGCCGGTGGTGGCGCTCACCATGGCGACCGGCTGGATTTGGCCGAGGAGGACCTGGGCGAGGCTGGCGACCCGCATGGAGAAACCAGCTTGCCAAACGATGCTGATCAACGCCTTGGGGGACCGATGGCATACGGCGCGGTCCACGAGCGCGAGGGGCACGCCGCTGGCGATTGACAGCTGTGCCGCCATCCGCCGCCGGTCGCAGCGGCGGGCGGCGTCGATGAGACAGGCCTCGTCCAACGCCCCGGCCGCGTGCAGCAGGCGGCTCATCTCCAACAGCTCCCCGTCCGTACCGGGTATGCCACCCGCGAACGGAGGTGGGGTGATCGCCTCCACCCGTGACCGGATTTCGGCGGCGATGGCGGGTGGCAAATCGGCGCGGGCCAGCAGCTTGTCCAGGAAGTGCGCCGCGACGATGCTCGACAGCGCCGCGGCAGCCTGCGGGCTCAGCGTGGGGCGGGTCACGAGCGGCTCTTGCCAATCGGTCCGAACCCCGGCCTGGCTGATCAGGTGATCCAGCGTCGCATCGCGGATGCTGGCGGAGGGATTGGCCAGCAAGGTCCGGATCGCCTTGTGATCCGCATGGGCGACGATGGCGTCGGTGACAGTGGGGCTCAAGCCCGACCGCCCCGCCACCGACCGGGCCGCCCCGGCATGCGGGAGGGTGGTCAGCAGCGCCAACAGATCGCCATCGGTCAGCAGCGGCGACAGGCGGATGACCGGGTCGCTCACGGAGACGGATTGATCCTGCGCCAGGCGCACGATCAGGGCGTGGGGGATGCCGGACATCGCCTTCACACATTCCGTGATGCTGGCGCGGACCCGGGTGGCCTCATCCTCGACCAACACCGTCAGCACCGCGAGGACGTGATCCAGCGCACTCGCCTGTTCGGACGCCACGAGGTCCGGCAGCAGTCGCGCCAGCTTTTGAGCGAGGAATGCCCGCACCCGCTCATCGGCGTCCCGGGCGAGCGTCAAATCTGTTGCGGGCGAGGCTGCACGGTTCATGGCGACCGCGGCGCGCACCGTCAGCGATGGGTCGAGCGCCAGATTATTGAGGATGTCCGGCGCCGTCCGCAGGCTCGCTCCCAGACGGATCCGAACAGCCTCGTCTGCGACCAAGCCGGAAGACGAGGTTTGCATATCCATTTAACGATCCTTCACTGATCGCGCGTTTTTGGCGCTAGTGTCCCGCTGGTGAGAATTCATCCTGCGCGATCATGGGAAACCCGCCACTGGCCGTGGCCACAGCGCTTCGCGTCCCGCAAGGCCTGAGTCGCGCGACGCAGGATAGAATCAAGCTCCTCGTGGGTTCCCGGCTGGCGGCACGCAATCCCGATGCATAGGCTGGCCGGAAACTCGGCTCCGACCAGATCGGCGACGTCCCGGGGAAATGCGACCCGCAAGCCCTCCGCACGCTCTGCGGCGGTCAGGTCGTCCGAGCTATCGAGCCAAACCGAGAATTCATCGCCGCCCAGCCGGGCCAGCAGGTCGGTGGGGCGGAACGTACGTCGCAGCAGTTCCGCCATGCGGGTCAGCATGACGTCACATTGATCATGCCCCAGCTCGGCGTTGTGCGTGAGAAAGCCGTCGATATCGATACAGAGGACCGTGCCGGGTAAATCTTCCCGGTCGAGCCGATCGATCCGGCGCGCGGTCTCTTCCAGGAATGCCCGGCGATTCAGCAACCCGGTCAATGGGTCCGTGCGTGCCTGCCGCGCCAGGTTGCGCTGGATCGTCTCATGTTCCAGCACAATCCGGATGATGCCGGTGACCGAGGCGGCGAGCAGCTTATCATCCTCATCCCAGCTGCGCGCCCAGGCAGCACGCCAGACCACCAGGCCCGCCCGCTCCCCAAAGCGGGTGACGACCGGGCAGGCCAGCACCTGGAGGCCCGTCCCACTATGTCCCAGCTGAATCTCCGGCGTCTCTCGCCGCAGCATCGCGTCGACCGAGGCCAGCACGGGACCTGGATCGCCGCCACAGGCATACATGCCTGAAATCGGCTGATCGGCCGTAATGCCGAACACGGCGGCACCAACGCCCGCCATCGCCTGCATCACGGTCGCCAGCACCGACTCCATCGCCCGCGGGGCCGTTATCTCATTGCGCATTTGGCCCAGGATGCGGTCCAGCACCTCACCCCGGCGGAGTGAGGCGGCCGCGCGCGTTTCCACCTCCTCCTCCACGGAGATATTCACCCCGACGCCCCTGGTGCCGCAGAGCCGTCCGCCGTTGTCCATGAGCGGGGACGAGGATATTGCGAAGCAGGCCGCAACCCCGTCCGACCCGGCCAGCCAAACCCGCCGCCGCCGTACCGTGATCGCAGCCCGGAACGGATCCGCCCCGCCCGCCCCCCGGATCATCCCCGGATCGGCCAGCAAACACGACGGGGACTGCCCCACCAAATCGGACGACGACCAGCCGAGCACGCTGTCGGGAGACAGGAAGGTGAGCCGCCCGGCCGCATCGGTTTCGAACGCAAAATCGGCGGCAATCGCCCCAAAAGCGCGCCAACGCTGCCGGCTCTCCATCAAAGCCGAACTCAAATCGGAGGACGTTTCTAAATCGGCAGAAAATTCAGGGGCCGCAACCGACGAAGCAGACATCTCGAACCCATTCGTTTACCGACACAGATCATGCCTGGCAAAAGTAAATAAGTCGTAAACGGAAACCGATCTTTCACAGATAATCTGGGGTTTGACACGCCGGGACCGTCTGCGCATGGTCCGCCACCGCCAGCCGAGAAAGTCGTTCATGCCCGATCCCACTCACGAAAACCTGTTGCGCCCTCTCATCGACGCCCTGTGGGAGCGGCGCGATACCCTGAATTCAGCGTCCAGCGGCGCAGACCGGGACGCGGTCGAGGCGGTGCTCGATGCGCTGGACCGGGGGGATTTGCGTGTCGCCAGCCCGGGGCACGGTGGGGGGGGCGCCGGCGGATGGATCGTGCATGACTGGCTGAAAAAGGCCGTGCTGCTTTCATTCCGCCTGCATGACAGCGCCATGAAGGCCGGAGTTGGCGATGGCCCCGCCTGGGACAAGGTCCCGCTCAAGACCGAGGGCTGGGGGGAAAACCGTTTCACCGCGGCCGGATTTCGTGCCGTGCCCGGCGCCATCGTCCGGCGCAGCGCCTATATCGCGCCCAACGTCGTGTTGATGCCGTCCTTCGTAAATGTCGGCGCCCATGTCGGACGCGGCACCATGATCGACACCTGGGCCACCGTCGGCAGCTGCGCCCAGGTCGGTGCCAATTGTCACATCTCGGGCGGTGCCGGCCTCGGCGGCGTGCTGGAGCCGCTGCAGGCGACGCCCACTATCATCGAGGATGATTGCTTTATCGGCGCCCGGTCGGAAGTGGTGGAGGGCGTCATCGTCGAGCGCGGATCCGTCCTCGCCATGGGCGTGTTCCTCAGCGCCTCCACCAAGATCGTGGACCGCACCACGGGTGAGGTCTTCATGGGCCGGGTGCCGGCCTATTCCGTCGTGGTTCCGGGGTCCCTGCCGGGCCGGGCGCTGCCGGACGGATCGCCTGGGCCCTCCCTTTCTTGCGCGGTGATCGTCAAGCGGGTGGATGCGCAGACCCGCTCGAAGACGTCCATCAACGACCTGTTGCGGGAGTGATGACTACGGATCCGGTGCCGTTGGCGCAGGCGCTGATCCGCTGCCGGTCGGTGACGCCCGCGGATGATGGGGCGCAGGATGTGCTGGCCCAAGCCCTTGAATCATTTGGATTCACCGTAACCCGGCTCCCGTTCGGTACGACGCCCAATTTATTCGCACGCCGGGGCGAGGGCGGACCCCATGTGTGCTTCGCCGGGCATACGGATGTGGTGCCGGAGGGTGCGGCCTGGAGCACGGGGCCGTTCGCCGGTGAGGTGCGGGACGGGGTCCTGTACGGCCGTGGTGCCTGCGACATGAAGGGTGCCATCGCTGCGTTCGCCGCCGCCGTCGCCGCACCCACGCCCGGCACCGTCAGCCTGCTGATCACCGGTGACGAGGAGGGCCCGGCCACCGACGGCACGGTAAAAGTGCTGGACTGGATGCAGACGCACGGCCACATCCCGGATTTCTGCGTGGTCGGGGAGCCAACCAATCCGGACCGGCTGGGCGATGTGATCAAGATCGGCCGGCGCGGCAGTATGAATGCGACGCTGACCATCGATGGCACGCAGGGCCACGTCGCCTATCCGCACCGGGCGGACAACCCGGTACACCGGCTGATCCGGGCCATGGCGGCGTTGACCGCGGCGCCGCTCGATGCCGGCAGCGCCTGGTTCGAACCCTCCAGCCTGCAATTCACCAGCGTCGATGTGGGCAACCCGGCCGCCAACGTTATCCCGGCCCGCGCCGCCGCCCGCCTCAATATCCGCTTCAACGACCTGCATACGAGTGCCGCGCTGACGGCATGGCTCCGCGCGTCCATTGCGCCCCACGCAGAGCGGTTCACGCTGGATGTCGCGGTCAGTGGCGAAAGCTTTCTGACGTCCCCCGGACCCTGGACCGACCGGCTAAGCCAGGCGGTCGCGGGCTCTACCGGCCAGACCCCGCGGCTCGATACCGGCGGCGGTACCTCCGACGCCCGGTTCATCGCCCGCTATTGCCCGGTCGCCGAATTCGGCCTGGTGGGCCGGACCATGCACCAGGTGGACGAGTGCGTGCCGGTCGCCGATTTGCGGAAACTCGCCGGCATCTACCGGGCGCTGGTGGCGTGAGCATCCTGCTGGGCATGGCGCGGCTGGCGCGTGGACGCGGCGACGGCATGGCGGAGTTCGGCAGCACCGAATCCGCGTTCCTCGCGAGTCTCGCGCCGCTGCTGGCGTTCTCGATCGTCGGCAGCGCGATTTACCTGACGGTCGAAACCCCGCTTGCGGCGGCCGGCCTGTTGCTGGTGTCGGTCATCAGTCAGCTGGCGCCCCCGGTCCTGTCGCACGCCCTCGCCCGGCGCTGGGACCGGGAGGAGGACTGGCTCCGCTACGCCACGGCGTTCAATTGGTGCCAGGTGCTGTTGCCGTTCGTCTTGCTGGCGATGTTGGCTGGCGTGCAGGCGGCCGCGTTGCTGGGCGTGCCGCCGGTGCCGTTGCAGAAAATGGCGCTGGTGGGCGCGCTCGGATACATGCTGTGGCTGTCGTGGGTCGTCGCCCGGCATGGGCTCGATCTGTCCCGCTTGCGGGCGGCGGCGATGGTCGCGCTGGTCACCGCCGGCACGTATGGATTGGCGGCGATCCCATCCCTCATATTGTCGGTGTTTTGACGGGCCGGAACCGAACGGCGGGAGCGGAGTTAGGTGCGCACCCACGCAAGGAGACGACCATGGACGAGAACCGGTTGGAAGGCACCGCCCGCACTATCGGCGGCAAGATCGAGGGCGCCGTGGGCGACCTCACGGGTGATACCAAGCTGAAGGCAGAAGGTGCCGCCGACCGTCTCACGGGCAGTGCGCAGCGTGCCTATGGCCAGGCCGCCGACACCGTTCGCGACACGGTGAATTCAGTGAAGAGCCAGGTCAGCGAGCAGGCCTCCGACGTCGGCTCACAGTTACTTGATCAGATCGAAGAGGCGGGTGACTATCTGGCGGCCCAGGTCGATAGCCGTCCGATCACGTCGCTGTTGGTGGCCGCGGGCGTCGGCTTCTTGATCGCTCTCGCCTCCAAGCCGGCCCCGGTTTACCGGCGACGCTAAGCCGCTAAGAAGCCCACGAGCCGCTCAGCCTCCGCGACAATCGGGTCGGCGATGGCGGCGGCCCGGCGGGCCCCGTCGCGGAGGATCGCATCGACCGCGCCCGGATCGGCGAGCAACCGCCGGGTATGGTCGGCGATCGGCGAGAGGTGGGAAATGACAATTTCCGCCAGCGCATCCTTAAACGCGCCGAACCCCTGCCCACCATGGCGTTGCAGAATCGATGCCGGATCGGTGTCCAGCAACGCGGCCATGATCCCCACGAGGTTTCGCGCCTCCGCCCGTCCTTCGAGGCCGGCCAATTCGGAAGGTAGTGGCTCGGAATCGGTCCGGGCCCGGCGGATTTTCAGGGCTATCATGTCCGTATCGTCGGTCAGATTGATCCGGCTTTGATCGGACGGGTCCGACTTGGACATCTTCTTGGTGCCGTCCTTCAGGCTCATGACGCGCGCAGCTGGGCCGGTGATGAACGGCTCGATGAGCGGAAAGAACTCGGCCCCGTAGTCATGGTTGAATTTCTGCGCGATGTCGTTCGCCAGCTCCAGATGCTGCCGCTGATCGTCGCCCACCGGCACGCGCGTCGCGTGATAAGCGAGGATGTCGGCGGCCATCAGGCACGGATAGACATAGAGCCCGGCGCCCACCTGCTCCCGGTCCTTACCCGCCTTGTCCTTGAACTGCGTCATCCGGTTCAGCCAGCCGATCCGCGCGACGCAGGTGAAAATCCAGCCGAGCCGCGCATGCGCCGGGACAGCCGATTGATGAAACAGAATATGCTTCTGCGGATCGATCCCACACGCGATTAGCGCCGCCGCCAGCTCCCGCGTCGCGGTGGCGAGCAGGCGTGGATCCTGGAACTGGGTGATCGCATGCAGATCCACGACGCAATAGAGGCATTCGTGATCCTGTTGTAGCGCCACCCAGTTGCGCACAGCACCGAGATAATTACCAAGGGTGGGGACGCCGGAGGGCTGAATGCCGGAGAAGATTCGCTGCATGCCCGGCTTGTCCCTTTCATGCGGGTTGCGGTCAAGCGTGGGTCAGTGGCGGAGGGGGCGCGGGCCAGCCCAGCGCCACCCAAAGTTGCGCCCGCCGGACTAAGCCGGTATCCGGCGGTCAGCAGCGGGAACCAGCAATGCGCATTCTATTGACCGGCGGCTGCGGCTTTATCGGCTCGGCCGTGATCCGCCATCTCATCCGGGACACCGATCACAGCGTCGTCAACGTGGACAAGATGACCTACGCCGCGTCCGAAGACGCGCTGGAGGCGGCACGGACGCACCCGCGGCACACGCTGCTCCGGGCGGACATCACGGACGCGGCGGCGATGCGCGAGATCTTCGCCACGCATCAGCCGGACGCCGTCATGCATTTGGCGGCCGAAAGCCATGTGGACCGCTCCATCGATGGCCCGGCTCCCTTCATCCACACCAACATGGTCGGCACGTTCGTGCTGCTGGATGCGGCGCGGGCGTATTGGGCCGGGCTGAATGCGGCGGCCAAGGCCGGCTTCCGGTTCCATCATGTCTCGACCGACGAGGTGTTCGGCGCGCTTAGCCCCACCGACCCGCCGTTCACCGAAACCACGCCCTATGACCCGCGCAGCCCCTATTCCGCCAGCAAGGCCGCGTCCGACCATCTGGTCCGCGCCTGGTTCCACACCTATGGCCTGCCCACCTTCGTCACCAACACCACCAATAATTACGGCCCCTGGCAGTTCCCGGAAAAGCTGATTCCGCTGGTGACGCTGAACGCCATGGAGGGCAAACCGCTGCCGCTCTATGGCGACGGGTCGAACACCCGGGACTGGCTGTTCGTCGATGACCACGCCGCCGGCCTGGTCCTGGCGCTTACCCATGCCGAGCCCGGTGCCACGCTGTGCATCGGTGCCCAGCAGCCGCGCAGCAACATCCAAGTCGTGCGCGCCATCTGCGAGATCGTGGACGAGCTGATGCCGGATCCGGCCGGACGGCGGGAGCGGCTGATCCACTTCGTCACCGACCGGCCCGGCCACGATTTCCGCTATGAGATCGACCCCGCGCGCGCTAATGCCGCCCTCGGCTGGTCCGCCCCGCATGATTTCGAGCGCGGTCTCCGCCGGACGGTCGAATGGTATCGGGACAACGTGGAATGGTGGCAGCGCATCCGCGAGGCGCGTTACGCCGGTGAGCGACTGGGCACAGCGGCATGAGTTCCAAGGGCATCATCCTCGCCGGCGGCAGCGGCACGCGGCTCCATCCGGTGACGATCGCCAGCAGCAAGCAATTGCTGCCGGTATATGACAAGCCGATGATCTATTACCCGCTCAGCGTGTTGATGCTGTCCGGCATCCGCGACATCATGATCATCTCGACCCCGGACGATTTGCCGCAATTCCGCCGTCTGCTGGGCACCGGCGAGCGGCTGGGCGTCCGCTTCACCTATGCCGAGCAGACCAAGCCCGAGGGCCTGGCGCAGGCGTTCCATATCGGCGAGGAGTGGATCGCCGGGCAGCCCTGCGCGCTGGCGCTGGGGGATAATTTGATCTTCGGCGACCACCTCGGCGTCCTGCTCCGCGCCGCGGCCGCGCGTCCCGAGGGTGCGACCGTATTCGCCTATCAGGTGCGGGACCCGGAGCGGTATGGCGTAGTGAGCTTCGATAGCTCGGGCCGCGCCGTGGAGATCGTGGAGAAGCCCGCAGCGCCAAAATCCAACTGGGCGGTCACCGGGCTGTATTTCTATGACAAGCAAGTCTCGGCCCTGGCGCGCCGGGTGCGGCCATCGGCCCGGGGCGAGCTGGAGATCACCGAGCTGAACCAGATCTATCTGGAACAGGGCACGCTGCAGGTGGAGCGGCTGGGCCGCGGCTGCGCCTGGCTGGATGCCGGCATGCCGGACAGCCTGCTACAGGCGGCGACGTTCGTGCAGACCATCCAGAACCGCCAAGGCATGCTGGTCGGCTGTCCGGAGGAGGTCGCGTATCGGATGGGGTACATCGACGCCGACGCGCTCCGGGTCTCGGCCAAGGCGCTGGGTAAGACCGAGCTGGGTAGGCTGTTGCTGGAACTGGCGGACGGGTTGCACGCATGAAGGTCGAGCGGCTGAGCGTCCCCGATCTGATCCTGATCACCCCGGCCCGGCATGGTGACGCGCGGGGTTTCTTTTCCGAGACGTTCCATTTGTCCCGTTTCACCGACGCAGGGATCGATTTGCCCTTCGTCCAGGATAACCACAGTCTGTCCCGTGATCGCGGCGTGATCCGCGGCTTGCATTGCCAGGTGGCCCCGTACGCGCAGGGCAAGCTGGTGCGCTGCATCCGCGGGGCGATCTGGGACGTGGCGGTCGATGCCAGGCGCGGCTCGCCCACCTTCGGCCAATGGGACGCGGCCGAGCTTACGGCCGATACCGGCGCGCAGCTTTGGGTGCCACCGGGGTTCCTGCACGGCTTCTGCACCCTGCTGCCGGATACCGAGGTGCTGTATAAAGTGACGGCCGGGTATGACCGGGATAGCGAGCGCGGCGTGATCTGGAACGATCCGGATTTGGCGCTGCCGTGGCCGATCGCGGCGGGGGAGGCCGTATTGTCCGACAAGGACCGGGTGCTGCCGCGCTGGGCGGATCTGCCGGCGCTGTTTTGATGACCCATCGTTTTATTCGTAGGGCGGATAAGCCCTCGCGCCATCCGCCACACGACCCGCGCGCGTTGCACGGCGGATGGCGCAAGTACTTATCCGCCCTACGGAACGTCGGGGCATGACCATCCTCGTCACCGGCGGCAGCGGCCAGGTTGCGACCCTGCTGGGCCAAGTGGGAGGCGCGGCCGTGCGCGTCGTGGGCCGCCCGGCGTTCGATTTCGACCGTCCGGACACGCTGGCCGCGGCGTTGCACGACCGTCCGAGCCTCGTGGTCAATGCCGCCGCCTGGACTGCGGTGGACGCGGCCGAGGCGGAGCCGGATGCCGCCCAGCGCGCCAACCGGGACGGCCCGGCCAGCCTCGCCGCGCACTGTGCCGATTCCGGCATCCCGCTCATTCACATCAGCACGGATTACGTGTTCGACGGCACTAAGGGCGCGCCCTATGTCGAAACCGACCCCACCAGCCCCACCGGTGTCTATGGCCAAACCAAGCTGGAGGGGGAGCAGGCGGTATTGGCCGCGTGTCCGCAGGCGATGGTGCTGCGGACGTCCTGGGTCTATTCCGCGGTGGGCAAGAATTTCGTCCGCACGATGCTCGGCGCGGCACAGAAGACCAGCACGCTGCGGGTCGTGGCCGATCAGCGCGGCTGCCCGACGTCGGCGCGGGATATCGCCACCGCCATCCTCGCGATCGCCTTGCGGCTGCACCAGGGCTGGGATCCCGCCTATGCCGGGGTATTCCATATGGCGGGGCAGGGGGACACGACGTGGCACGGCTTGGCCACCGCCCTGTTCCAAGACGCCGCCCGGCATGGCCGCACCCCGCCCACGGTGGTGCCGATCACCACCGCCGAGTGGCCCACCCCGGCCCGCCGCCCGGCCGATAGCCGGCTCGATTGCAACAAGCTCGAGAAGGTATTCGGCCTCCGCCTGCCGCCCTGGCAGGACAGCCTCCGCCATGTCGTGGACGAGCTGCTGGAGCCCAAAGCTCTGGAGCCGGGCACCTGACCGGGGTTCCGGCGCCCGTCGCGATCCTGCTCGCCACCTATAACGGCGCGCGCTTCCTTACCGCGCAGTTGGACAGCCTGCTGCAGCAGACCGTGACCGACTGGCGGCTGTTCTGGCGGGACGACGGTTCGACCGACGGGACGGTGGCGCTGATGGAGGCGTTCCTGGCCGGCCCGGCCGCCGGACGCGCCGTCCGGATCGAGGGTGCGCCCGGTTGGCTTGGCCCCACCGCCACGTTCATGACCCTGCTCCGCGCCGCCGTCGCGGCCGGCGTGCCGGCGGTGGCGTTCGCGGATCAGGACGACGTGTGGCTGCCGGAAAAATTGGCGCTGGGATTGGCCGCGCTGTCCTCCCATGCCGGGCCCACGCTGTATTGCAGCCGGCAGGTGCTGGTGGACGAGCATCTGCGCGTGCTGTCCAACTCCGCCCCGCTGCGCCACCCGCCGGGCTTCCCGGCGGCGCTCACGCAGAACATCGCCACCGGCTGCACCGTGATGCTGAACGCCCCGGCCGCCCAGCTGATTGCCGCCAGCCATCCGCCATCCGCCACGTTGCACGATTGGTGGAGTTACCTGGTGGTTTCGGCCCGCGGCGGCACGCTCATTACGGACCCGACCCCCACGGTGATGTATCGCCAGCACGGCACCAACGTGGTCGGGGCTCCCCGGTCCCTCCACCGCCGGGCCGTCGCCGCCCTGCTGCGCGGCCCGGATATCTTCATGAACGTCTTGCGCGGCCATGTGGCGGCGTTGCGGGCGCAGCCGGCGCTGACCTGTCCGGACGCCGCGGCCACGGTCGAGACGCTCCACCTCGCCCTGCATGGCGGCTGGCGGGAGCGTAAGGAGGCGCTGCGGTTACCTGGCCTATTCCGGCAGACCTGGGCCGAGACGATGCTGTTCCGGTGGTGGTTCCTGCGTGGCTGATTTCGGAAGGGGCTCAGCCGGCCCAGCCCGCCCCCTGCAATCCCCCGAACACACCGAGTGCGGTCGTCAGCACGGTCACCACGATCACCACCCAAAGATAGGGCCCGCGCAGCCGCACCGGCTCCGGCAGCGCCTTCATCGCGAGCGCGATCAGGAAGCCGAGCACGAGCGGCAGCAGCAAGGCATTCATGATCTGCACGCCGATGTTGAGATCCACCAGATCCGGTGACACCGCCACACCGAGTGCGCAGCCGACGACGCAGACGGCATAGACGCCGTAAAACCAGCTCGCCTGCTTCGGCCCCAGATCGAGCGACCGCTTGAAGCCCGCGACCTCGCCCACGCCCCAGGCCAGCGCTAGGGTGGCGACCAGGGCCGCGACCATGCCGGCGCCGAGCACGCCGAGGCTGAAGACCAGCTGGCCCAGCCCCTCGCCCAGGAACGGCGTCAGCGCGCCACTCATTTCGCCCACCGTCTTCAGGCTGGCGTCGGGTGTCGTGTGACCGATCGTGGCGGCGACGGCGACCAGCACCGCTGCCATCACGAGCTGAGTGATGATGGCACCCAGCGCCGTGTCGAGCCGGGCGGCCCCGAGATGCTCCGGCTGCAAGCGCTTTTCCGCGACCGCCGATTGCTGGTAGAACACCATCCACGGCATGATCACTGCACCGATATTGGCCGCGGCCAGATAGACGTAGTCCTTGTTATCATAGGGTATCTGTATCATGCCGGCACCGATTTCGGCCAGGCTCGGGTGCGCCATCCAGGCGACGACGAAGAACGCCAGTTCGAATAATCCCAGCGCGATCGCCACCCGCTCGACCCGGCGGTACGACCCGGTCATCACCACGCTCAACAATGCGACGGTGGCGAGCGTGAGGCTGACGCCCCGCGGGACGCCATACAGCTCGCCCACGCCAGCCACGCCCGACAGCTCGGTGATGAGCGCGCCCATCGTGGCGACGGCGAGGCCGGCAACGGAGACATAGGCCCAGGACCGTCCGAACGTGTCACGGATGAGCTCGCCATGGCCGCGCCCGGTGTAGATGCCGAGCCGGACCGTCAGCTCCTGGACCATATAAAGGATCGGCATCAGCACGAATTGCAGCAGCAGGAGGCGATAGCCCCATTGCGCGCCGCTCTGCCCGGCGGTGATGACGCTGCCGACATCGGTGTCGGCGAGCATGACCACGAGGCCCGGGCCGAACACGGCGGCGGCCCGGCGGAGGCGAGAGGGGGCGAGAAGGGCGTGCGTCCCGGTCGTCTGTGTCATGGGCTTCCTGCGTATGCGAATGATTCGCAACTGGTTGATACACGGCGGGAAGATGTTCGGCAAGTTGCCCTCATGGCCCGGCACCCGTTACACCGCGCCATGCTTACCCTTCATAACAGCTTGACGCGCACGCGTGAGGTTTTTGAGCCGATCGATCCCGGCCATGTCCGGCTCTATGTCTGCGGACCGACAGTGTATGACCTGGCGCATATCGGCAACGCGCGCGGCATGGTAGTGTTCGACGTGCTGGTCCGGCTGTTGCGCGCGCTGTATCCGCGCGTGACGTACGTGCGGAACATCACGGATGTGGACGACAAGATCAACGCGCGCGCGGCCGAGACGGGTGAGGCGATCGAGGCGATGACGGCGCGGACGGGCGCGCAATTCGCAGCCGACATGGCGGCACTGGGTAATATGCCGCCGGATATCGAGCCGCGCGCCACCCATCACATCGCCGAGATGATCACGCTGATCGGGCGCATGATCGAATCCGGGCATGCCTATGCGGCGGAGGGACATGCGCTGTTCGCGGTGCAAAGTTTTGCGGAATATGGCCGGCTATCGGGCCGCGATCCAGAGGCGATGCTGGCCGGCGCCCGGGTGGAGGTCGCACCCTATAAGCGCAATCCGAGCGATTTCGTGCTGTGGAAGCCGTCGCCGCCCGAACTGCCCGGATGGGACAGCCCGTGGGGCCGGGGGCGGCCGGGCTGGCATATCGAATGCAGCGCGATGGCCTGGCGCTATTTGGGCGAGAATTTCGACATCCACGGGGGCGGCAACGACCTGCTGTTTCCGCATCACGAGAACGAGCGGGCGCAAAGCCTCTGCGCGCTGCCGGGTAGTGGCTTCGCCCGGTATTGGCTGCATAACGGCATGCTGAACGTGAATGGCGAGAAGATGTCCAAGTCGCTGGGCAATTTCAGCACCATCCGCGACGTCCTCACCCGCGCGCCGGCCGAAGCCGTGCGCCTGATGCTGCTCAAAGCGCAGTATCGCGGGACCCTAGACTTCACCGCCACGAGCCTCACCGAAGCCAAAACAGAATTAGACCGCTTCTACCGCGCCCTTCTCCCTCTCCCGCTTGCGGGAGAGGGCTGGGGTGAGGGCCCTAACAATACACCGGTCCTAGAAGCATTAAAGGACGACCTCAACACCCCCCAAGCGATCGCCGCGATGCACGTCCTCGCCACCGACGCCCTGACCGGAAACCAACAAGCCGCCGAAAACCTAAAACGATCCGGTGCCCTCATGGGCCTGCTGCAACAACCCCCCACCACCTGGTTCCAAGGCACCGAAGACACCACCGACATCGACGCCGCCATCCAGGCCCGCCTCGCCGCCCGAAAAGCCAAAGACTTCACCCGCGCCGATGAAATCCGCGCCGAATGGCTCGCCAAAGGCATCCTGTTCGAAGACGGTCCCACCGGCACACGCTGGTCTCGCAAATGACCGGCCGGGAGGGCGGCGCGGACCTCGCCCCGATCGGCAACAGCCCGGTGGTGATCCTGGTCCGCCCACAAATGGCGGAAAACATCGGTGCCGTCGCCCGCGCGATGGCCAATGGCGGCCTGTTCCACCTTCGCCTGGTGGCACCCCGCGACGGCTGGCCGCAGGAACGCGCCTGGGTTACGGCTTCCGGCGCCGACCGCATCCTGGACCAGTTGCAACTGCATGACACGGTGGCCAGCGCCGTGCATGATTTGCACCGCGTCTTCGCCACCTGCCCCCGCCCCCGCCACGTGATCAAGCCCGTCCTCACCGCCCGCGCCGCCACCGCCGAACTCCGCAGCATCGCCGACCGAGGCTTGCAGTCCGGCATCCTGTTCGGGCCGGAGCGCGCCGGGCTCGACAACGACGACATGGCCCAGGCCGACACCCTGGTCCGCTACCCGCTCAACCCCGCCTTCAACAGCCTGAACCTCGCCCAAGCCGTGCTGGTCATGTCGTACGAATGGTGGACGCTGACGGACGAAACGCCGCCGTGCGAGTTCCAGACGCATGACACGGCGGTGGCCACCAAGGGCGAGCTGAACGGTGCAATGGACCATCTGATCGACGAGCTGGACGCGAGCGGCTTCCTCCGCAACGTCCCCAAGCGGCCCGGCATGGTACGCAACCTGATGCACCTATTTCAACGCGGCGAGATCACCGCGCAGGAGGTGCGGACGCTGCACGGCGTGGTGGCGAGCCTCTCCGTGGGGCGGCAAAGGCGGGGGCGGCTTGAGGGTGACTTTACTATTGACGTAAAGGATAAAATCAATTGAAGCTATGGCTGCTTGGCAGCAAAGCAATCCAGGGGCCGCAAGTGCTCATGTCGCCCCTGGATCGCGTCGCCAAGCGGCTCGCGATGACGGTGGACGAAGGGTCGGCCGGCGCGCCGGCGACGAATGAGGGACACCATGGACTCCGATCGGCTGATCCATCCGGGCGAGATCCTGAAGGAGGAGTTCCTGGAGCCGCACGGGATCAACCCGAACCAGTTGGCGATGCGGCTTGGGGCGCCTCCTAATGCGATCACCGCCATCGTGAACGGCACGCGGGGCATCAGCGGGCCCATGTCCGTGTTGCTGGGCCACGCGTTCGGGTTGTCGGACGGGTCTTTTGCGCATTTGCAAACTCGGTACGAGTTGGTCCGCGCCGCGATCGAGGCCGGGCGGGACGGGCGCGCAGCGGAGCGGTTACGCCGGGCGGATGTGCTGGCGAAGGAGTTGCTGGGATCATCCGGCGCGTCCTGAGGTGGGGAATGAGAATGGCCGAGCTCACCCGCAGCCTGGACCTCTATCTCGGCACCGCCGACCGTACGGCACCGGATTTTTGGCCCGGTGCCGCGCCAACCCACGGTAGATCATGGCATGCCGCTACAATTTGTGGGCTTGTGACGTAAACGCTTGCCGACCGGCCGGGCGCCTCGTTTGCCGGTTGCCGCCGTATCAGCCGCTGGATCGAGAGCCGGTTTTAGAGCGGAGTTGATGCTATCCGTTGTCGCCTGCGGGGTGGCTGGCGGCAGCCCTGCCGCGACCCGCATGGCCGCATCGACCCTGGTTTCACTGAATGCCTGCTCGATATACGCCAGCCCGGCCGCCCGGCATTGGTCGAAAATATCCCGATTCGAGTGTAAACGCACGATCGACGCCGCAATCCCCGCGGTATCGGCGGCTACCATGCCCCGCAGAGGCTCGGGAAGTTCGTAGCCCTCGGCCGCAAAGGGCGTGCAGACACAGGGCACTCCGGCGGCGAGGCTATCGCCTACTTTGCCCTTCAAGCCAGCCCCATAGGCCAAGGGTGCTACCGTGAGCCTGACTTGATTGAGCAATTGTCGCAGATCCTCGACGTGACCAAGCGGCTTGATCCGTGGATCCCGTGTTCTGGACACCGCCTCCGGCATGGCACTGCCGGCCACGAAGCAGGTGAGGGTTGGATCGCTCTGCCAAACGAGGGGCATGATCTCCTCCATCAGCCAGAGCGCCGCGTCGAGATTGGGTTCGTGACCGAAGCTGCCGATGAACGCGACGCCATGCCGATCGTCAAAAGGCAGGGATGTCGGGCGGAGTGGGAACACCCACGGCACGACATAACCATTCACCTGTGGCAGCCACTGCCGCAGGAGGGCGACTTCAGCCGGCGAGTGGGAAACGACCGCATGGCATGACGCGGCCGCCGCCAATTCCTGATTTCTGATATAGTTGGCGTGCGGCACCAGCTCGGGCCGATCCTCCACTCCCGCCTGCCGGAACAGGCGTAGGCTGTGCAGATCGGCGACTGAAAAGATCAGCTTGGCCCGGGGCGCGTAGTGCTTGGCGAGGGGGACGTAGCGCGCTGCGATGTCCACCCGGTGCAGATAGATCAAATCCCACTCGCCAGCCTGCCGCCGAAGTACCTCCTCGACCGAGCCGAACCAGGGGGTGCCAGCGACGGCAATGCCCAACTGCGCAAAGGGCTCGGGATGCTTGCCCCCGCTCATGTCGGCCACGGTCAGGGTCACCTCGAACCCGAGCCGCTGCAGAGACTTTATATGCGAAAGGATCGCGCACGACCCAGCATCACGGTTCATGGCGGGCATTGTGCTGTCAACGACCAGGGCACGGGGCGGCAGGGCTGGCGGCGCGGGGCAATCATGTTCGAGCCAGCGCCACTTTCGCCCGCGCGCCTTTTGGCGATCGGTGCGGCTTGCTTGCCGGTCGGAGAGCCTACCGAGCAAGCGGTCAACTTGCTCGGCCAGAAACTCGGCTCGGTCGCGCAATGCTTCGTCTGAGCCGGGAGACTGAAGCAGGGCGGCCATCGCGTCCCTGGCTGGCCGGTTCAGTTCGAGAGAGCCTTCCAAGCGGGCCGGTGAATGTGTGAGGTGTTCGCCGGTCGCTTCCACCTGCACCGCGATGACCGATGAGGTCAGAGGAAGGTGGAGTCCCGCCGCATCGACGACGAAGCTATGCTGTCCACTTCCGATACCGGCGGCCTCGAGGTCGGTCCGGAACGAATTCGCGACGACGCGCGCGACAACCAGGTCGTCTACCACTATTTTCAAGATCACGGCAGTGTTTGGTTCTGCAGGATCCCACGCCCAGCCCGCAATACGCTCCTGAGAAATCTCGTCGACAAAGCCTTGAATGATCATTATCTCCTGGGCTGCTGAAACCGGCCTCAGCCTGCGCCATCCTTTATGGCAAGCCGACGCCGAACCGAATGACCGCTGACCCTTGTTGCGGTTGCAAACCGTTAGTAAGCTGTTTATCTAAACCTGGACAAGGGAGTAAGAACCGATGCCGCTGCCAACGAGCCTCGTGGGAACGTCGTTCACCGCCAACGAAATCAGCACGGGCTCAGTCGCCGGTTCTGGGCCGATCACGTTTACCGAAGCAAAATTGCTGTCAGACCAGAAAGTCCTAGGGACGCCGATCGGGCCGAACGCGACCTTTACAATCACATCCGTTGGACCAGCCGATCCGACAACGGGCGCGCAGGCCATTTCTGGCACGATCAACAACTCGCCGGCCACGTTTGCCAACGGGCAGAGTCTGACGGGCACGACAGTCGGGGTCGACGGCACAGACTTCATCGTCACCGGCAGCTTCGCTGGGAGCAATGGCACGTTCTACGTCACCAACACGCCGGCCCAGCAACCCGGCGTGGGCAACACCGCGACGGTGGCGGCCACGAGCGCCGGCGTCGCTTACACGCCGGCCTGCTACTGCGCGGGAACGCTGATCCGGACCGAGCATGGCGACGTACCCGTCGAGCAGCTTGCCATCGGCGACCGGGTCGTGACTCTGTCCGGCACCCTGGAAGCGATTCGATGGATTGGCGTCCGGTCTTATCATGGCCGCTTCCTCGCCGGACATGACAACCTGTTGCCCATCCGCTTTCGTGCGGGCTCGCTCGCTTACAATGTGCCGTCGCGTGACCTGCTGGTCTCGCCCAAGCACGCAATGTTCCTGGACGGCAAGCTGATCGCGGCCGAGCTGCTCGTGAACGGTAGCTCCATCGCGCGGGAAACGACGGCGCGGCGTGTAGACTATTTCCACATCGAACTCACGCACCATAACGTGATCTGGGCGGAAGGGGCGGCCAGCGAGACGTTCGTGGACGACGAGAGCCGCGGCGTGTTCCACAACCTCCAGACCTACCGGGAGCTTTACCCGGAGGCGGAACACCAAACGGCCGAGTATTGTGCGCCCCGGATTACCGAAGGATTCGAATTGCTGGCTATCCGCCGCCAGATCGACGAGCGCGCCCGGGGCTTCGCACTGGCGTCCTGAATTCAGGTTTGTGCCTCTGAGTGGGACGGCTGAATGGCAATAGCCTGCGGTCCCGCGCACTCCTGGCCACTGCCACTCAGACCAGCGGCACGATCGATGACCCGTGCTTGTTGCCGATGGTGGAATGCTCTTCGAAGGGCATTCCAACTCTACGGGTCGGACTTCGTGGGGTGGAATGCCCTTTCGCATTCCAGCAGGCGATCAGAGCGGAAGCGTCTCGTACGGGTTATGCTGGATGACCTGGAGCGGCGCAAAATGCCGCGTGTTACGGGTGAGCAGGATGAGCCCACGGTCCATGCGGAATGTGGCCTCACGTTCAACGACAGAACGACAATCGGCATCGCCCAACCGTCTTCAATTCGTCGCCGAAGCTTCACTACCCCCGGCAACCCGGTCCTGCTTAGTTCTGCCCGGCGACGATGCCTTTCGCACGTCCTGGAGAGAGATGATGGCACATAAGGTGTTGCTGGCCGCGCTGCTCGGCTCGACGATTCTGGTCCCCTCCGTGCAGGCCACCACCTTCTCTCATGTGATCATCCTCTCCATCGACGGCCTGCATGAGGCTGATCTAACGGACCCGGCCACGAGCATTTACCTGCCCAACATCGCCGCCCTCGCCAAGTCGGGCATCTCCTACACCAACGTCACGGGCACCAAGCCCAGCGACAGCTTCCCCGGAACGGCCGCGCTGCTGACCGGCGCCACCACGCGCAGCACCGGCGTTTTCTATGATGACAGCTACGCTCGTAACCTCACCGCGCCCGGCGGCACCGTCAGCACGCCCAGGGGCACCGAGGTTCAGCTGTTCGAAAACCTCGATAAGAACCAAAACCTGCTGAGCGGCGGCGGGCCCACCACCGGTGCCACCGCCTATAATATCGGCGCGCTCGACCCCAGCAAGCTCACGCAAAACTGCACCAGCGGCACCTGCGTGGCGGTGACGCCGAACCAGTTTCTGAAGACCAACACGATCTTCGACATCGCCCACGCCGCCGGCCTGGTCACGGCGTTCTCCGACAAGCACCCCGTTGCCTATACGATTTTCGCCGGGCAGAGCGGCAACTCGATCACCGACAACTACTCGCCCGAAATCAACTCCCTCACCGGGATCGACCCGGCGCAGGGCGGCAAGCTGATCGATGCTTCCAACAATTCGAACAACCTCACCCTGGTGGACAACACCCGCAACTATAAGCTCGCCGAGGCCTATGACGATTTGAAGCTCGCGGCGACGCTGAACCGGATCGACGGCAAGACCGGTCTCGGCACCGGCAGCCTGACCGACCCGGCCATCAGCTATCAGAATTTTCAGGCCGTGAGCGTCGGGCAGAAGCTGGTCAGCAACGCCACCGGCACCGGCGGGATCGACCTCGTGAACGGCAAGGAAGTCGTGAACCCGGCGCTGGCCGACGCGCTGACCCATACCGATCAGAGCATCGGCAAGATCGTGGCCGAGCTGAAAGCGCGGGGCCTGGATAAGAGCACGCTGGTGGTGCTGACGGCCAAGCACGGGCAGGACCCGCGGATCGGCGCTGCGACGCAGGTCGGCGGCAACACGATCCCCGACGCGCTAACCGCCGCCGGCATCAAGTTCGGACAGATCACCCAGGATGACGTTTCGCTGATCTGGCTGCTGGACCCGGCGCAGGCCGCCGCCGCCAAGGCCGTGATCGCCGGGCTGCCGGCGGCGGACGGCGTGGACAAGGTGTTGGACGGCAGCCAGTTCGGCACTCCTGCCACCGATAACCGCACGCCGGACCTTGTGGTTCAGCTCAAGCCCGGCTTTTTGTTCGATGGCAACACTGCATCGACCGTGAAGCGCGCCGAGCATGGCGGGCTGGTGTTCGATGACACCGCCGTCCCGCTCATTTTGGCCAGCACCGGCCTGGACGCGTCGGTACTCGGCACCACGAACGGCACCGCGGTCCTTACGACGCAGGTGGCCACCACGACCC
>JAYVOF010000224.1:0-2944 GCA_043758105.1 Rhodospirillales bacterium
GTGGCTGACATTGCAGGATTCCCTGTCTCGCCAGCGGATACAGCGCGACCACCAGAATGCGCTGCAACGCCGGGCCGTCCACGTCGGACCCGAAGCGCAGCCGAACTCCGGACGGCAGCTCGACCTCGATCCCGCCGGGCATGGCCCTCGATGATGCGAGCGCGGGCGCCAATGATGGTGGCGAGGACGGTGGGCGTGCCACGGTGCCCTGCACCGGCCCCGGCAAGGCCGCCGGCACGTCCAGCTTAATCTCGACGGTGGCGAAGCCCGCCATCGCCGCGCGCAACAACTGCTTGCGCCACGGGTAGATCAGCCCCGTGCCGATCCCATGCCGCTCCGCAACCCCCTGCGACGTCGAACCGGCCGCCAAAGTCGTGCGAACAATGGCCAGCTTGGCCGCCGCACTCCATCGCCGCCGCCGCTCCGGCCGGGCACGTACCTTGACGCGCTCTGCAAGCGCCCTCTTACGACCGTCGTGTGACTGCTCGTAACAGCACTCGTTCATGTTCATCACGCACGCCTCGGCCACAACAGCGGGCAGTCTGCCCAAGCCATGGTCAAACGCCGGGATGTGGGGATGGGCTTTCGCTTACGGTGCTGCTGTCGATCAAAAGAATAGGAGGCGAAAGCGAGGCAGCGTGGCGCAGCATCCTCGACGACTTGGTAGCCCGCGGGCTGCGCACGCCAGTGTTTTTGCTCACCGACGGCCATCGAGCCAGTGGCGATCAGCGCAGACCACCAACGCGATCAAGCGGCTGCACGAGGAGTTCAAGCGCCACATCAAGACTCAGACCGTGCGGCCGTCCGCCGAGACTGCAGCCATGCTGGTCTGGGTCCTGTTGGCGTCCGGCGAGATCGCTACGCGAAAGGTATACGGATGGCATGCTTTGGCCAGCAACCGGCCGATCTTGTGCCCGTTGACCTCGCCGCCCAACCAGAGCAACAATTATCACGTTGGAATGCAGTCAGGCCTTTTCCACCACGTTTGCGAAGGCACTGGGGCCGGTCAGCCTTTTTTCTCAGCCGACGGTTAGCGGAACGAAGATGGCGTGCAGCGTCCCCTGGTCGAGCGTGAGACCACTCAACTGACCGGTCTTGCCCAAGATTGGATGAACGTCGCCGGCAGCGTGATACACGGAGATATCCAGCGCGCCCACAGTCTTTCCGTCAATCTGCATTGACGCGTTTAGTTGGCCGTTAATACCGCCGCTCGGATTGAACTGAATATGGCCCTGGCCCGGGATAAGGTCGCCTTGCGCGAGCACGATCTGGTGGTGAGCGCCGTTGACCACAGGTGTTCCGTCGGCCAAATGCGAGAACGTGGCGTGCGGTCCCTTATAGCTCACGAGTTCGTAGTGGAGGCTCGTGTAATCAACCGTGCCCGTGGCGAGGTTCTGCACGCCATCGCCGGAGTAGCTGATAAATATTCCATTCGGTCCGCTGGGCAGTTCTTGCCCGTGTCCTGCGATCGTAAGCTGGTTCACTGGCATGTATCCGACATCGTGAAACGGCACTGCCGCACCGGCCTGGTGCGCGAAATCAAATGTAACGAGCGCGTCGTCGCTCATGAGTAGGCTTTGGGGCAATTGCGTAGGACTGATCTGCGGGCTCTTGGGCACTTCGCACTCCATATGGCAGTAAAAAGATCTGTCCAGGAATCCCTCTCCTGGATTAACTCGATCTAAAGCTCACGGGACCGGGAGGTGTCTACCGTAAATGACGGATTTACCGGTCACGAAAGTGGCATCGTCGTCCTTTGCGGGGCCTGCGGTGAAGTTCGCCGAGCCGTGCGCAGATTTAGCTGCCCGGTGCGGAACCGGTAGCGAACGTAATTGCTCACCTGGGTGCCTCTGAAAGTCTGCGTCCGATTATCGTGGTTGACGCGGTCACGGTGGGTTCGATTCAACATTGGGATGACGCCGGGCATCGACCTCGCCACGCTGAGCCATGCGGAGAAGGATCATCTCGACTACTCCGGCAAGTTGGTGCCGATCACCGACCCGGTCACGGGCGTGGTAAGCACGGCGGAGATCTTCGTCGCCGTACTTGGGGCGTCCAGCCTGACCTATGCCGAGGCGACCTGGACGCAGACGCTGCCGGACTGGATTGGCGCCCACGTGCGCATGTTCCAGTTTTGGGGCGCGGCGCCGCGGCTGCTGGTGCCGGACAACCTCAAGAGCGCCATTCATAAGGCGTCGTTTTACGACCCGGAGGTGAATCGCAGCTACGGCGATGGCGTCGCATTATGGTGTCGGCATCCTGCCCGCCCGGCCGAAGCGGCCGCGCGACAAGGCCGCCGTGGAAGCGGGCGTACGTGTCGCGCAGGCCTACATCCTCGGCCGCCTGCGCAATGTGACGTTCTTCCCCCTGGCCGAGTGCAACGCCGCCATCGCTGCTGCGGTGGAGCGGATAAACAGCCGCGAGATGCGCCGCCTGGGGATGAGCCGCCGCCAGTTGTTCGAAGCGATCGAGCGTCCGGTGATGCGGGCACTGCCGCAGGACGACTTCGAGTATGCCGAGTGGCGTCTGGCGCGCGTCGGCATCGACTACCACGTCGAGGTGCAGGGCTTCTTCTACTCGGTGCCGCACGCGCTGATCCGCGAGCAGGTTGACACCCGGGCGACACAGCGCACGGTCGAGGTGTTCCACCGCGGCAAGCGCGTCGCAGCCCATGCCCGGCGCTATGGCGGCCCGCGTCACGGCACCCAAACCGAGCATATGCCCAGCGCACACCGGCGTTACGCCGAGTGGACGCCGGAGCGCCTGCAACGCGACGCCCGCGGCATTGGGCCCGCCACGGAGGCGCTGATCATCGCGGTCATGGCGCGACGCCCGCATCCCGAGCAGGGCTTCCGCACCTGCCTGGGTATCTTGCGGCTGTTCCGTGGCCTGGAGGCCACTCGGGTCGAGGCGGCCAGCAACCGCGCGGTCGAGATCGGCGCGC
>JAYVOF010000225.1:0-8503 GCA_043758105.1 Rhodospirillales bacterium
CGGAGCAGGGTCGAGAGCTCGTCTGCGGCGCCCGCGAGGTAGTCTTTCGAGAGCTTGGGCCGGTCACAGGGCAGCGCCGCGTCAGCGCTGAGGATTGTAATGCTCCCCGCAAAACCCTCCCGGCGGAGCATTTCCGCGGCAGCATTGCCAGCCGCGCCACCGCCCACGATGACGACCGATGCCGGCGCGCCGGACGCCCCAGCACCTGGCCTTGGCCAAGCATCCGGGATTCTTCCGCGCACATAGACCATGCCGTCGATCTGCTCGACCGCCCAGCAGGCGACGGGGTCCAGCGCCGGCGCGCGAAGCGCTTCGCCGGTGCGCAGGCTGAAACAGGCATGGTGCCACTGACACCGGACGGTCTCGCCCACCATCAATCCTTCGGCGAGGGGGGCGCCGTAATGCGTGCAGACGGACCCGATCGCGAACAGCTCGTGCCCTCGCCGCGCCAGCAACGCAGGCTCGCCATGCGCGTGACCGGACAGCATGCCGCCGTCAGGAACCGTGGTGAGCGGTATGCCCAGCGTGAGATCGGGGCCGGTCAGCTGGGATGGTTGCTCGGTCATTGGATGCCTCGGATGCTGAATGTGCACTGGAATCGGCGACGCATTTTTTGTCTTGGGTCAGCCTTCCGTCAGACCTGGCGTTTGACGATAAGCTGTTTGATCAAGGCAATCGTCTTGGCGGGGTTGAGGCCCGTGGGGCTTTCTCACCGAAGTTGCCCCGTCAATGCCCACCAAATCTGTGAACCGGACTGACGCCAGTCTCGGTCCTCACAAACACCGTCCTACGAACAGCAAGGCATCGATAGGTTCGGAAACCACCTACGTCCTGCCTCCGGCGCGCAGCTGCCATCGCTAGATCGGCATCCGGTAGCCATAGAACTCATGGTCCTCGTTGTAGCCGCCGTGCCCGGCGCCCAGATCCTTGAAGTCGTGCACGAACTCGATGGCGGCGATCCACTTGACCATCTTGAACCCCAGCTCGTTCTCGCAACGCAGCCGCACCGGCGCGCCGTGCAGCACGCTGACCGGGGCGCCATTCATGTCGATGGCCAGCATCGTGAGCGCATGCCGCATGTTCACAATCCGGTGCACGTCATAGTAGCGCCCCCCTTCACCGCCATCCGCCAGGGAATAGAACACGGCATAGCGCGCATTCGCCGTAGGCTGCACCAAGTCCAGGATATGCCGCATCGGCACGCCACCCCATTTGGCGACGCCGGACCAGCCCTGGATGCAGAAATGCGTGGTGATCTGCTCCTGCTGCGGCATCGCCCGCAGGTCCGCCAATGAGAACTCCTGCGGCCGTGCGACCAGCCCGCCGATGCGCAGCCAGTATCCAGCAAACTTGTCCGCCACCAAGGCGTCGAATTCGGCAGAGTCCGGCATAGTGCCGTTGAGCCAGAAATAGGGGGAGATGTCCTTCTCGGTCATTTGGCTTTTAGGATCCCACCACTCCGCGAGGCCCTTGAGCCATCCCACCATGAACTCACCCGTCTTTTGCACCAGCCGGGCATGGCGGATCGTGAACGGCGAGGCGCGCCACCACACTAGCGCCACCAGCGCAATCAACGGCGTGAACACGGCGAAGCCACTCCACGACGCGTCATTCACGCCGGCCCACATCATGTTCAGGTTCACCCGCGCCCCGGTGATGAACACCAGCGTCACATGCGCCAAGATGAACAACAGGAACCACCACAGCGCCAGGAAGTGGATCGAGCGCGCCCGCTGCCGGTTCAGTACGCGCCCGACCCAGCCGAGATGGTTGGACAGCGACGGGCTTTGCAGGAACCCGGTGACGATCGAGGTGGGCGCCGCGACGAAGACGGTCAGGAAGTAGGTGAGCTGTTGCAGGCTGTTGTAGCGCGTCCAGCTCTGGTCGTCCGGGAAGGTGAGCGACAAATATTGCAGCGCGGTCGAGGCGGCATTCGGGATCACCTCCCATGTCGTCGGCACCAACCGTTGCCATTGGTCGGTCGAGAACAACAGGACGTAAATGGCGACGCCGTTCAGCGTCCAGAGCATGTTGACCGAAAAGTGCCACCAGCGGGCCAGTCCAATGGAGTGGCGGATGCCAGGGATGCCGAGCCAGCCTGGAATCGTCACGGAGTCGTCTTTGGCGGTCCAGAGCCGGCCGGTGGGCACGGGCTTTTGAAAGCGGAACCAGTCGGTGCCGGGCGTGCAGTCCCGGTGCCAATACAGGCGCGGGTGGTCTGCCAGGATCTGGATGCCGGCGCGGATGATGAAGGCCATGAAGAATAGGTTGAGGAAGTGCGTGAGACGCAGCCATACCGGGAACCCTGACATGACGGCGTGGGCGGATGCCGGCACGCCAGGATAACGCACCAGGAAGGCCTGCACGTCCGGCAGCGTCCGCAGCGCCTGGGCGACAGCCACGCCGATGACGAGCAGCACGAAGGTGATCGGCAGCGCCCACAACACGTTGATCCAGCGTTGGCCGAACCGGATGCGCGGCACGACGCCGGATTGCGGCGGCAGCCAGTGGCTGAGCAGCACACGGTCGTCAGCCGGGGTGAGGCTGGCCTGGATAGGATCATGCGTTGGCCGCGTGTCACTGTTGCTATGCATTGCTGATCCAATCCGTCGTGAACACCGGTCCACCTTCACGGCTTGCGATAGACGCCGCACTCTCGGACGAGCATTGACCCACCACTACCCACGCCAGGCAGTTAAGATATCTTGTCCACCAGCAGGCCGAAGGTGGGAGGCTCGGAAACTACTCAGCCCGGTCGGCGGTTGAGGGTTCGCCTAGCGGTGTAAGACGGGGCTGGCTGTCATTGCCCATGCGCTCGCAACTTACCGGCCGTCTTGCCGTTTTGGTTATTTGAAATTGGGGTGCTGACCCATGCGCGCCACAGCCTCGAGGAGAAGACATGGCATCGGCGGCATCTCCCGTTTGGTTCATCACCGGCTGCTCGAGCGGCTTTGGCCATGAACTTGCAAAGCTCGTGCTTGCCCGCGGCTGGCGCGCCACCGTAACGGCCCGCGACAAGGCGCGCGTGGCCGATCTTGTGCGAGGAGCCGAGGATCGTGCCCTGGCGCTCGACCTCGACGTTACGGATGCTGGGCAGATTGCCGCCGCGGTGCAGGCCGCCGAGGAGCGGTTCGGCGGCATCGACGTGCTCGTGAACAATGCGGGCTATGGCTACCAGGCGACGGTCGAGGAAGGCGAGGATGCGGAAATTCGTGCGCAATTCGAGTCGAACGTCTTCGGTCTTTTTACGATGACCCGGGCGGTGCTGCCGGGCATGCGGGCACGGCGCAGGGGGCACGTGCTCAACATCAGCTCGGTGGCTGGCTTCATTGGTTTCCCAGGCTCCGGCTACTACGCTGCCAGCAAGCATGCGGTCGAGGGCTGGTCGGATGCGCTGGCAGCAGAAGGTCGGCCACTCGGGATCAAGGTCACCTGCATCGAACCGGGGGCGTTCCGCACGGATTGGGCTGGACGCTCGCTGAGGCAGACGCCGAACCGGATCATGGACTACGCCAATACGGCAGGCGCTCGCCTGAAGGACACCGCCAAGGGCAGCGGCAGCCAGGCCGGCGACCCGGTGCGAGCGGCCAAGGCCATCATCCAGATCACCGAGAGCATGGACCCGCCGCGCCATCTGGTGCTCGGCGCTATTGGTCTCGACGCAGTCACGAGCACGCTGAAGACGACCTTGGCGGAGGTCGAGGCCTGGCGTGAGACGGGCCTCGCAACCGATTTCCCGAAAGATTGAGGGCGCACCCTCTGCAAAGCGCGCCATTGGTTATGGGTTCTGACTGATGCGGCAGGGGGGTAAGATGGCACGTGTTGTTGGGATCGATCACCTGGGGATTAGGGTCGGCGACTACGAGAAGTCGAAGGAATTCTATGGCCGGTTATTCGAATTCCTCGGGTTCGAAGTGTTGGGGGAATCCACGGAAGACGCCATGGGCTGGACCAACGGTAAGACGCGCTTCTGGATCGGCGCGGCGCATGCCAAAGGCAAGACCAGCAAGCACCGCGATGGCGATATCGGTTTCCACCATTACGCGTTCCAGTTACGCAGCCGTAAGGACGTGGACGCGCTGCAAGCGTTCCTCCAGGAACTCGGCGCAATCATTGTCGATCCGGCGGGGGAGTACTACGACGACTATTATGCCGTGTTTTTCCGTGACCCCGATGGCCTGAAGCTCGAAGGCATGAAATACGGCGAGCGCCATGCGCGCGCACGACGCGCGGGGGTTCGCAAAAAGGCATTGGGAACCGCGTGATCAGCTAGCGCGCCCAAACGCGGAAGCCGATCCCCTTCGTCTCGCAATATTCGAGAACCGCCTCGTTGTGCGGTCGCTAGGGTATACTGGTTTTGCACCGTCGTTGCGACGAAGTAGCCGTTCGCTGCCTTACAGGAGGCACTCATGGCCATGCCCGAACCGATGACGGCCTGCCGCGTCCGGGACACCCCGGCGGCGGCAGGCGTGGACCTCGCACCGCTCGATCGGGATTTGGCCTAGCATGGGATTTGGTGGACCAAGTCCTGGAACGGAGCGCCGCCGAGGCACACGAACTCCATTTGCACTGGACCCTGTTTTCATCACCGGCGATCTGGTTGTTCCAGGTTCGCTAATGTGGGACGATCTCTTGTCCCTTGTCGCCCGCCACGGTGGCTAGCCGGGCACGTCGGAGGACTCCAATGCAGCACATGAAGGTCGATGTGGCGATCGTCGGCGCGGGCACGGCAGGCCTCACCGCGCGCCGCGAGGTGGCAATGCGCGGCGGCGTGCCGGTGCTGATCGAAGGCGGCCCGTACGGCACCATGTGCGCCCGCGTCGGGTGCATGCCCTCGAAGTTGCTGATTGCCGCCTCCGAAGTCGTTCGGACCGTCGATGCGGCGGCGATGTTCGGAGTGAACCCTGCCGGCTCACTGACCATCGATGGGCGAGCGGTGATGGAACGCGTCCGGCGCGAGCGCGACCGGTTCGCAGGTTCGATGGTGGCGGTCACGGAAGCGATCCCGGCCGGGCAGCGCCTGCGAGGGCATGCACGTTTCATCAGCCCGAACTCATTGCAGGTGGATGACCATACCACGGTGGAGGCGCGCGCCATCGTCATCGCGACCGGAAGCACGCCCGTGCTGCCGGCGCCGTTCGATGCCATCCGCGGCCACGTGATGACGAGCGACGATGTGTTCGAGTTGCAGGATCTGCCCTCTAGCATGGCCGTCATCGGTGCGGGCCTGATCGCGCTCGAGTTGGGGCAGGCCATGCGCCGGCTTGGTGTGCGGGTCGCCTTCTTCAGTCCATTCGACGCCTTGGGACCTTTCAGCGACCCCCTGATCAAACAGGCTGTCCATCGCGATCTTTCGGCCGAACTCGACCTTAGGCTCTGCGCCACCATCGTGGCGGCGGAGCCCAATGCGCAGGGTGTCTCGCTGCGCTGGCGGGACGCGGAGGGCGGGAGCCGGGAGGAAACCTTCGCAAGCGTACTCGTCGCAGCCGGGCGACGGCCCGATATGGCCGGCTTGAGCCTCGAAGCGAGCGGCCTCGTCTTGGGCACCTCGGGATTGCCTCAGGTGAATTTCGAGACGGCGCAATGCGCGGACTCGCCGATTTTCGTGGCGGGCGACGCCGGCGGCATCCGGCCCTTGCTTCACGAGGCGGTCGATGACGGGTCTATTGCGGGCGAGAACGCGATGCTCTGGCCGGCGGTCAAGCGGCACACGCGCCGAACCCCGCTCGCAATCGGTTTTACCGACCCGCAGATGGCGATGGTGGGGCTGCGTTATGATCAGCTCGAAGCGGGCAAGTATGCAGTCGGCGAGGTGTCATTCGAAGACCAGCCGCGCGCGCGGATGATCGGGCGCAACAAGGGTCTTCTGCGCGTCTATGCCGAAGTGCCGGGCGGTATAGTTCTGGGCGCGGAGATGTTCGGGCCGGGAGTGGAGCACCTGGCCCATCTCTTTGCCTGGGCCGTGCAGATGGGGATGACAGTAGCAGCGGCGCTGTCCATGCCGTTCTATCACCCGACGTTGGAAGAGGGATTGCGGAGCGCGTTGCGCGATCTCGCGGAAAAACTGAGGGCCTGAGCCGCTTGCAGGCGGCGGGTCCCTTGTGGCCAACCACTACGGACTGGCTTGAACCACCGGCGCGCCGCCGTCCCGCCACGCCTCGAACCCGCCCCGATGGACGTGCGCCACATGCACGACGCCTCGGTTCGGCTCACCCATTTCCAGCGGTGGCGCCCTTGTTCCCCGCAGTGGCGAATGGTCTGCAGATCGCGCGCCGGCCCTTAGCCGGGGTCGAATACCACGACCTTGCCTGGCGCCACCTCCGGCACGCCCCCGGGCGCGAAAATCTCTCGCACCCGGCAGCCCGACCGAGTGCCTAAAACCCGCTACGAAGTCCGCCGCCGAACACCATAAAGAGGATCAGTAACAGCACGAGCAGGCCCAATCCTCCGCCAAAGCCGCGGCCGCCGTAATAGCCTCGGTTGTATCCATAGTAGCCGCCGCCTCCAAATAGAAGAAAGAGCAATATAATCAATAGGATGAGGCTCATTGGTATCCCCTTTTGGAACGCAGCCGAGATGCGGAGCCCCGTGTAGGGCTCAGTAGTCTAGCTATCATTTTTGATCTCGTAAGGGGTGTTTTTTTGTCGGCTGGTCGTTGCTGAACTCCTACCGTGATTGGAACCGCGTTTCCCGCCCACCATCACCACGCGTGAGCGCACGAGAAACCGGAACCAACGACTGCCGCAAGCGTAAGTATTCGGTGCAAGATGGCGTGGCGGATCTGGCGCGCCAATAAGTGATGGGAGAAGCCGAGATGAGTGACAACACGACTGCAGGTGCAGCTCGGCAAGTGGGGGCAAAGATGGAGGAGGCTTTCGAAGGCTTGATGGGGGACGTGAAGTCTCAGGTCAATGGCGCGGCCGAACAGGTGGAGGCCAAGGCGCAGGACGCTTACGGCAAGACGGGCGATGCCGTGTCATCCGTTGCTCACCAAGCTCGGACGATGGGGCAGCGGGCCGGTTCGCAGGCTTCGGAACTGGGTCAGCGGGCCTACGCGCAGAGCACCCGGGCGACCCGCTACGTGGGCGGGCAGATCAGGGAAGAGCCGTTCGTTACTCTCCTTATGGCAGGCGCATTCGGTATCCTGATCGGCTACCTTATGGGCCGGGGCCCGCATCAGCGAGCCGTGGAACTCGGCCGGTTCAGGGCCTCCTACCGCGACCGCTGAACCGAGCGACTAAGCGCAATCAGGTTCGGCGGGTCGTTGTCCTGTAGGAAATTAGCAACGCGAGTTCGCATAAATTTTTTGCCGGATGACCGATTCAGAGCGGCTGCCCCGCGGTTGGTGTGAACGCCGTTTAGGTCCGCGAGCGGCTAAAGAGCACCGCGGGGCGGCGAGAGCGCAACACCCTGGCCCGATTGATACAACGCGTGCGCCGGCCAGCTTAC
Organism: Rhodospirillales bacterium; assembly: GCA_043758105.1. Taxonomy (GTDB): domain Bacteria; phylum Pseudomonadota; class Alphaproteobacteria; order Acetobacterales; family Acetobacteraceae; genus JANPPS01. The sequence continues at coordinate 7,450 of JAYVOF010000225.1, forward strand.
TTCGGCACCACGGTCGGATTACCCCCTGGCGTGCCGGGGGGCGGGATAATCGGCATAGGAAACACGCCGGGCGCGGGTTTTTGCCTGTTGATTCCGGGATCAACAGCACCGCGCGGCCGGGCAACGCCGTTGCTTGTCGTGCCGCCCGGCGTGTCGGGCCGAGCGCTAGGTGACAGCGGTTCCACGGTCTCATTCTGCGGGCCGGGCGGGACATCCGGGCCGAGCACTCCGGGACCGGATCGTCCGTTGGCCGGAGGGGATTGCTCTATTTCAGCTGGCGGTGCCGGTTGTGCGTCCGGTGGTATTGCCGGGACGGTTGGCGGCTGGCTACGAGCAGTCGTCAAAGAACCGAGCAACAATACCGTGGCCAAGCCGGTCCCGGCCAGCCAGGAGCGCATACGCGGCCAACGGCCATGGCCACGTGAACAGCGGACCAGCCTCTTCGGCCCGGCATGCCAAAGATCAGGCCCTATTGCGGACAATCTGTCGGGAATGCGCGAGGTCGGCACGAACACGCTTGGGAGTGGTTCCTCAACGGGCCACGTTGAATAAGGGTCCTCCACCCGTTGGTGCTCAACGTCGGGCGCGGGTTTGGGCATCAGCGCATGGATCACGACGGCTCTCCTAATTTTGGGCCTGTCCTCGCGAGCGACACCAGTGAGTATTGCCGCCGCTGATTACGAGGACGCCCGTAAGACACAACTTTGCACTTTAGCGGAGTGGACGGGAAGCTAATCCTGCGGGCACACAACCGTACCGTTTTCCTGGACCTGACCAACGCGGTAGACGAGACGTAGCGGGAGCGGCCTGGACAGCGGGGCGACTACTCGCAATCGCTCCGAAACCTGGATAAGCGTTTTGGCTTGGATGACGACACGCCTTAGTTATCGTCCAGGTACAGAACCGGGACTGGCGTCAGCGGAATGGGCCGAAACATCCGCAAGCAAAAAGTCCAACTTACCGGCGTGGTGCAAGCCACGCCACTGCGAAGCCAACGGCGCTGGCGAGCAGAATGGCCTCAAGCGGTTGTTTCCCCACGCTCCGGCTGAGGGAT